>VBHX01000168.1 GCA_005879945.1 Chloroflexota bacterium
TTGAAGCTGTTGACGATGACGCTCGGCCTGGTTGCCTTCACGCCGGTCACCTGCGCGTTGATGCGGTCAGCGATCCCGTCCAGGTCACTGATTGATGAGCCGGGCTTGCCGTAGACGTCGATCGCCTCGGTGATCTGGGACACGTCAACCTGGCCGCGAATCGCGCTCGGGAGGCTGTCCTTGAGGAGCATCTGACCGTCGGCGGTGTTGATGTAGGCAAACGTGTCTGGCGCGGTCAGGGTGGGGTTGAGGATCCCCACGACGGTGAACGTGTGGTTGACGAAGTCGGGTTTGGCGTCCGATGGCTTGACCGGCAGGTCGATCGTGTCCCCAACCTTCTTCTTGAACTCCTTGTCGATCGTCGATCCCAGCACGACCTGACCGCTCGAGTTCGGATCGATCTGGTGACCTTGCGCGATGGTCGTCTTCAACGCCGCCCAGTCATTCTCGGCAGGGTCGCCGGCGATGATGAGATCCGGGAAGCCGAAGCTCACCGCCTGCACGGCTCCAGGCTTCGCGGTGAACGTGTAGCTCGGGAAAGCAGTCGACACCCCTTGCACCTGCTTGACCTCGTCGATCTTCGAGATCGGCAGCAGGGACGCCGACTGGCCGTCGGGAGGCCCGACCTGCACGTTGGAGCTGAAGTACTTGACCCCACCGTCGAGCAACGCGTTGAAGTTCTCGGCGAGGGCGCCCATCGTCGTCAGCGCGAGAACGCCGATGACGATGCCCGAGATGGTCAGTGCGCTGCGCAGCTTGCGCCGCACGATGTTGCGAAGAATCTCCACGAGGCCAAGCAGAATATCGCAGCCGGGGTTTCAGCAAGTTAACGGACGGTAACGGCGGCTAAGGCCTCCTGTTCAGGAGCGCCGCCATGTTGCCGGTGTACTGATTCCAGCCGCCCTGGTGCGAGCGTCTCTCTTTTTCGTCCGGCAGGCCTGTGTGCCTCAGATGCAGAAGGGTGCCGCGTCCATGCGGCTTCAGGCTGATCTCGACCGTCGTCGAGCCGGGCGGCACCGACCGATTGTTCTCCCAGCCCCAGGTCATCACGACACGGTGGGGAGGATCCACGGTTACGAACTCGCCGACCGCGATGTGCTCGCCGTCGACATCGATGCGCACCCTGCCTCCCGGCCTTGGATCCAGCTCGGCGCCGACACCCATCCAGGCCGTGAACTTCGCGGGCTCGACAAGATACGAGAACACCGTCTCCGGGGATGCCGCGATTTCCTGCACGACCTCGACGGTCGGGCCACCCTCGATCAGCTCTTCGACCGCTTTCTCTCCTCGGCCTCCGCCAGCAGGCGAAGCCGGTCGATGTCGCGCGCCCACATCCGACGAAGGTAAGCCTCGAGGGGTTGAAGCGCGCGGCGGTCGGCCTGGTATAGCCGGCTTGTGCCCAGCCTGCGTTCACGAACCAGCCCCGACTCCTTCAAGACCCGCAGGTTCTGCGAGGTGGCGGGCCAGGAGACGTCGAACGCTCGGGCGATCTCGCCCGCCGTCCGCTCCTTTGACCACACGAGGCGGAGGATCTCCCGCCTTCGTGGGCTGGATAGGGCCGCAAGGGGATCGTGAGTCAGTTGCAGTGGCATCGGCGATAGTTTAAGATATAACTTAATTAAGTCAAATCTTTAGGAGGGAGCATGGCTGGGCCGCTAATGCACACAGTGACGATCGATGGTGACGCGAACAAGATCTACGAGGCGATCTCGACGGGGCAGGGCCTGGCGAGCTTCTGGACCCGAGACAGCAAGGCCGAGCCCAAGGTGGGGTCGACCGCAACCTTCGGCTTCGGTGGACCGGTGCTCGAGCTGAAAGTGAGCGAGCTCAAGCCGGGCAAGCTGGTGCGCTGGACCGACGCTGGCGGCTTCCCGGGTTGGGAGGGCACCACCATCTCGTGGGAAATCGTGCCCGCCAGGGAAGGGGGCCAGGACCTGAGATTCACCCACGCCGGATGGCCGGAGTCATTGGCGCCGTCCGAGCTGGCATCCGTCAACTACACGTGGGGAAGGATCGTCGGCCGGCTGAAGAAGCACGTCGAAACCGGCGAGCCAGTGCCCTTCTTCCCCTAATTACAATTGCCCGCCATGAGAGACGCGGGTGTCCAGTCTGCTGCTCAGGGGATTTCTGCTCGGCTTTGCCGTCGCAGCATCGCCTGGGCCGATCTTCTTTCTTTGCCTTAGACGAACTCTTGTAAGAGGCTGGCTGAACGGGCTCATCTCAGGTTTCGGGGTCGCGACCGCCGATGGTTTCTACGCGGCCGTAGCTGCGTTCGGAGTGGGCGCGATCACGACCGCCCTCACCGGCGAGCGCCGTTGGCTTGCCCTTGCCGGCGGCGCGCTCCTTGTCTCTCTCGGCACGCGCATCGTCTTAGATCGACCAACGACAGCTGAGGCGCCGCCGCCAACCCGTTCGAGCCTGATCGGGGCGTATCTCTCGACCCTCGGGCTGACTATCAGCAACCCGGCGACGATCATCTCGTTCGCGGCCTTAGCCGCAACCCTGGGCGCCGGCATCAGCGGTGGCGTCCTGCGCCCGGCTGCGCTGGTAATCGGCGTCCTGCTCGGGTCTGTCACCTGGTGGATCGTGCTCGCCGCCCTGGCGACGGGCCTGCGTGCGCGGATCGCGCCGCGGGTCGTGCGGATCATCAGCACGATCAGCGGACTGGCGATAATCGGTCTTGGCGTCGTGGCTCTTGTATCTGCGCTCGGTATGTGACCGTTGAAGGAGAAGACTCTGGGATATCCAATTCACATCGTCGACGTCTTCACCGACAAACCGCTCGCCGGCAACCAGCTGGCGGTGGTGCTCGACGCAGGCGAAATCGCCCCGGAGATAATGCAGCGCATCGCGCGCGAGATGAACTTCTCGGAGACGGCGGTCGTGATGCCGCCCTCACAGCGGGAACATGCCGCGAGAGTCAGGATCTTCACTCCTGCAACCGAGCTGCCCTACGCCGGACATCCGACCGTCGGCACTGCGTGGGTGCTCGCTACACAGGGCCTGATCGCCGGCGGCGGCCTGCAGTTCACGCTCGAGGAGGGCGTCGGTCCCGTGGCCGTCCGGGGCGAACGTGGGCCGGACGGCCTCACTTTCTGGATGACACACCCACCGTTGACCTTCGGCGATGTGATCACCGATCGCGGGCGCATCGCCGCCGCGATCGGGCTCGACGAGAAAGACCTTCTGCCGGACGTTCCGCTCCAGGTCGCCAGCACAGGCTACGAATTCCTTTACATCCCGCTTAGGGATGCGCAGGCTGTCGACGCGGCGATTTCCGACAAAGCCGGCCTCATTGGGGCATTCCCCGGACGCGAGCCGTTTCCGGTTTTCCCGTTCGCGGCGGTCGGCGCCGACCGCCTGTACAGCCGAATGTTCGCGCCCGTCATCGGGCTCGAAGAGGATCCCGCTACTGGGTCGGGGAGTGGGCCGCTCGGCGCCGTCGCTGTCAAGTACGGCCTCGTGCCACGCTCGCGCAGAGTATCGATCACCAGCGAGCAGGGGACGAAGATGGGCCGGCGCAGCATCATCAACATCCGGCTCGAATACGACGCCGACGGCGACATTCCCACGAGGATCGAGGTCGGCGGTGCAGTGATGCCGGTCGTGAGCGGGACGCTGGTGGGGGCGGACGCGTGATCGTCGACAGCTACAGGTTCCTTCCGCGCAGCTTCCGGCCCATGTACGAGGGGCGCGGGCTCTTTCCCGGCGAGGAGGCCCCCGTGTGGGCGCCCTTCGAAAAGCGGCTGGCCACAGCGCGGATCGCGCTGCTCTCTTCGGCGGGCATATACATCAAAGAACGGCAGCCGTCGTTCGATCTCGAGCGCGAGCAGAGCAATCCCGAGTGGGGCGACCCATCGTGGCGATCGATTCCGGCCGACCTCGGCGCCGCCGACATCGCCTCGGCGCACCTACACATGAATGATGACGACATCCGCTCAGACCCGGAAATCGCTCTGCCGATGCGCCTGCTGTCGGAGCTGGTGGCCGAGGGCGAGGTCGGCAGTGCGACCTCTGAACATCTTTCGGTGATGGGCTATCAGGACCGGAGCCTCGAGGGATGGCAGAAGGAAACGGCGCCTGCTTTGGTCGCGAGTCTACGAGACCTGCAGGCGGACGGCCTCATCCTCGCCCCGGCTTGACCCGACTGCTGCTCGAACGTGCCCGTGCTGGCACGGTGGATCGAAGCGGCGGGAATACCGACGGTGGTCGTCACGATGATGCCGGCGGTCGCCGAGGAACGACGGGCGCCGCGCATCGTCGGCGTCGAGTTCCCTTACGGGCACGCGTTCGGCATGCCCGGTGATAGAAATATGCAGCGTCGGGTTCTCGAGCTGGCCCTGCGGGTTCTCGCCGGCGCCAAGGAGTTCGGGACTCGGGTCGACATCGACATCGAGTGGCCCGTACCTCTGCGCGACGCTTACAGAGCCTGGCAGCCCAAGGAAGCGAGCCCGATCGTCAGGAAGCTTCTCGAGGCTCTTCGCCCCAGGAACTCGGAGGCGTCGCCTTGACTTCCTCGGGACCCTTTATTGGGGGTCGAGCTTGATCGAAGCGGAGTTGATGCAGTAGCGAAGACCCGTTGGGTCCGGGCCGTCGTCGAAGACGTGGCCCAGGTGCCCGCCGCAGTTCGCGCACGTGACCTCGGTTCGGATCATGAAGTGGCTGCTGTCGACGTGCTCCTCGACGGGCGCTCCCTTCGCGGGGGCGTAGAAGCTTGGCCAGCCGCAATGGGCGTCGAACTTGGTGTCGGACTCGAAGAGCTTGGCGCCACAGCCGGCGCACAGGTACACGCCAGGGGTGTTCGTGTCCCAGTACTCGCCGGTGAAGGGTCGCTCGGTGCCCTTCTCGCGAAGAACGTGGAATTGCATCGGGGTCAAGTCGCGGCGCCACTCGGTTTCGGACTTCTGCGTCTTCTGGCTCATCGCCATATTCTTACCCAACAATGACTCCCAGCAAGCATGTCCAGAGCCGGCTCAAGAAAGAGATCGTGATCTGGCTCGTGACCGCCGGCCGCGATCGTAAGCCCCAGGCAGTGCCGGTCTGGTTCGTTTGGGATGGCAGGTCATTCCTTATTTATGCGCAGGCGGGAATCAAGGTCCGGCATGTGAGAGCCAACCCCTATGTCGAGCTTCACCTCAACAGCGACTTTGTTGGCGACGACGTCGTCCGCGTTTCCGGGCACGCCACCATTCCAAAGTCGCAACCCCCTGCGCACAGAGAGCCAGCGTACGTGCGTAAGTATCGAGACCAGATCGAGGGACTCGGCATGACGGTCGAAAGTTTTGCGGAGCAGTACCTCTATCCGATACGCGTCCGCGCGCTTCGCTTTCACTAGCCTGTCGGTATGAGACATCCGCTTCGTTTCGGGATCAAGAACTCCGGCCAGGACACGACCATCGAGGCCCTTCGCACTACGTGGCGCATCGCCGAAGAAGCCGGCTTCGATCATGTCTGGGATTTCGACCACCTTGCGTCGATCGGCCAGGGCGGTCCTGACCGGCCCATCTATGAGGGGTGGACCCTGCAGGCGGCGATGGCTGAAGCGACGAAGCGAGTGCGGTTCGGCTGCCTGGTCACCGGCAACACCTACCGCCACCCGGTCGTGCTCGCGAAGATGGCCGTCACTGTTGACCACCTCTCCGGCGGTCGCCTGGAGTTCGGCATCGGAGCGGCCTGGGCGGAGATCGAGCACAGCATGTACGGCATCGAAGGACTCGACCACCGCGTCGGCCTGCTGAGCGAATCGCTGCAGATCATCAAGTCGCTGTGGACCGAGGAGCGGACCAACTTCGAAGGTCGGTACTACCACCTGAAGGGTGCGATCGCGAATCCGAAGCCGATCCAGAAGCCGTACCCACCGATCTGGGTTGGCGCTTCGGGCCAGACAACCCTGCGCCTGGTTGCGCGCCACGCAGATGTCTGGAACATCGCCGGCGGAGACCCGGACAGGGTCAAAGAGCTCACGCCGATGCTCGATGAAGCCTGCGGAGCCGTTGGCCGCGATCCGTCCGAGATCCGGCGCTCCCTCCAGTTTGGTTGGGATGGCGCGGACCGCGGCGAGCTCATCGATCTTTGTGGGCGCCTCCTCGAGGTGGGCGTCACTGAGCAGGTCATCTACCTGCGCGGCGAGCATCTTGACGCGCTCGCCGAAAAGGTCGCCGAAGCACTCCCTGACCTTCGCAAACTGGATCACGCGGGTGCGCGACAATGACGCGTGTTTCAGCTCATAGATAAAAGGAGGCAGCAATGGCCGACAGCGTCTACCGAGTGACCGAGCTCGTCGGGACCAGCAGCACGTCATGGGAGGCAGCCGCCAAGGGCGCGATCGAGACCGCCTCCAAGTCGCTGCGTGACCTTCGCGTCGCAGAGGTCGTCCGGCAGGACGTGACCATCGAAGACGGAAAGGTCGCCAGCTACCGTGTCCGGCTGAACGTCTCCTTCAAGTACGAGGGCAGCTCGGCCAAGCCCAAAGCCCGCCGCTGACAGCGAACTTTCCTGGGGCCGGCCTCCGACTGGAGCCGACCTCCGACTGGGGCCCGCCTCTGCTTCTTATGGAGCTGTGGCCGCCTGGACCTGAACGCCGGCGGCCTTCATCTCCTCGAGCGCCTGCAGCCCCGTCTCCGCGTTGACCGGCGCGGACAGGTTGACCAGCACTCGGACCTGGAAGTCGTACTTGCGCGCGTCGAGCGCGGTGGCGCGCACGCAGTAATCGGTGGCCAGGCCGCAGATGTCGATGTGGTCCGCCCGGGCCTCCCTGAGGACGTCGAGAAGCGGATGACCGCGGGCGTCCAGCCCCTCGAAACCCGAGTAAGCGGGGGCGTGCCGGCCCTTGTCGACCACCGCGGCGATCAGCTTCTCGCGGACCAGGTTGAAGATGGGCGGGCAGAGCGCGGCGCCTTGGGTGCCGATGATGCAGTGGGGCGGCCAGGTGTTGACGAAGTCGGGGTGGTCGGAAAAATGCCCGGCCGGGTCCTCGTGGTAGTCGCGGGTGGCGACCACGAACGAGTACTCCTGCTTGAAGTGGCGGACGTGCCGGGCCACCATGGCCGCCACCTGCTGCCCGCCGGTGACGGGCAGGGCTCCGCCCTCTACGAAGTCGTTCTGGACGTCCACGACCAGGAGGGCGTTTCTCATCTCTCGCGCTGCATCTCCTTAGACTGCGGCTTATGGCCAGCATGATCGTAGCGGGAGCGCGCACACCGGTCGGCAAGTTCGGCGGAGCCTTCAAAGACGTGCCGGCGGTGACGTTGGGGGGCCATGCCATCCGCGCAGCGCTGGATCGCGCCGGCGTCGAGGGCAAGGAGGTCGACTACGTGATCATGGGCCAGGTCCTGCAGGCAGGCGCCGGGCAGATCACCGCCCGGCAGGCGGCCATCGAAGCCGGGATCCCACAGGAGATTCCGGCCTTGACCATCAACAAGGTCTGCCTGTCGGGTCTCAACGCGATCGCGCTCGCGGATCAGCTGATCCGCGCCGGCGAGGTCGAGGTGGTCGTCGCGGGCGGTATGGAGTCGATGTCCGAGGCTCCGTACCTCGTGCCCAAGGCGCGATTCGGGGCCCGCATGGGCAACACGGAAATGATCGACTCGATGGTCCACGACGGCCTGTGGTCGACCTTCCTCAAGGAGCACATGGGCGAGAGTTCGGACGACGTGAATCGCGAGCTCGAGATCGGTCGCGAGGAGCAGGACGCGTGGTCTGCGCGGTCGCATCAGCGCGCGCAGCGGGCATGGGACAGCGGCGCGATGGCCGACGAGGTCGTCGCCGTCGAGCTGCGTCAGAAGCGCGGACCAGCGACCACAATCGACCGCGACGAAGGCATCCGGCCCGGCACCACCGCGGAATCGCTGAACGCGCTGTCGCCCGCCTTCAGGAAGGACGGCACCATCACCGCCGGCAACGCGTCGCAGATCTCCGATGGCGCGGCGGCCGTCGTCGGCATGTCAGAGGAGAAGGCGCGGAAGCTGGGCAGGGAGCGGCTGGCCGAGGTGGTCGCCCACGGCATGAGCGCCGACCGGTACGCGTGGCTGCACACGGTCCCCGCGCTCGCGCTCGCGAACGCACTCAAGAAGGCCGGGCTCGCGGCCGGTGACCTCGACCTTGTAGAGATCAACGAGGCTTTTGCCGCGGTCGCCCTGAATGCAACACGCATGCTCGAGCTCGACGAGGAGCGTGTCAACGTCAATGGCGGCGCGGTCGCCATCGGCCATCCGATCGGCGCCAGCGGCGCCCGCCTCGTGCTCACGCTGGCCCATGAGCTGAAGCGCCGAGGCCTGCATACGGGCGCGGCAACCCTATGTGGTGGTGGCGGCCAGGGCGATGCCCTGATCATCCGCCGGGCTTAGCATCTTTGGCCGAGATGTCGGCGTGGCGGAACGGCAGACGCGCCGGACTTAGGATCCGGTGCCCGAAAGGGCGTGGAGGTTCAAATCCTCTCGCCGACACCACTCAGCAGCCTGGTTGGCGATTGTGAGACGCGTCCGGCGCCCTCAATGGCTAAAGTTCAAGTTTCGAATGGCATCCGAGCCCCAGAGTCGGAACGGCTCCCATCCCAAAACGGACCCACGTAAGAACGGTCTCCAGGTCGGCGGCTATCGCGTCCTGCGCGAGATCGAGACCGACAGCCTCGGAGTGATCTACGAGGCCGAGCATCCGCGGATACACCAAAAGGTCGCTGTGCGCACGATCGAGCCCACCGTTGCTCGCGACGTCAGTTTCTCGCGGCGGTTCCTGCTCGAGCTCCGGTCATACGTCGCCCTGGAGCATCCGGCGATCCCGCGCCTCTACGAACTGGCGTACGACGGTGACTCGCCCTACCTCGTCACCGAGATGATCCCTGGCAAGACGCTGGACGAAGTTCTGGGTTCGGGAGTCCGTTATGACGCACTTGGCATCATCGGCTTGCTGCGCCCGATCGCCGACGCGCTCGACTACGCACACTCGCGAGCGACGGTTCATCGCGACGTCAAGCCGGCGAGCATCCTCCTCGCGGACGACGGGCGGACCATGTTGACGGGATTCGGGCTGGGCACGGTCGCGTCATTCAATACGGGGCCCGCCGCGGGCGGCCAGGTCGCTCCCGATTACGTCGCGCCGGAGCGCCTCGTCGGCCGCGAGGTCGATGGACGGGCCGACGTGTACTCGCTGGCGGCGGTCATCTTCGAAGCCGTGACCGGGCGCCGTCCCTTCTCATCCAAGAGCTGGATCGAGACCTTGAGCCGCCGGTTGTACGAGCCCCCGCCGACGGTTCACGACGTCGCGCCGGATCTGCCCGCGCAGTTTGCCGCTGTGCTTCAGGCGGCGATGGACCGCGATCCGGAACGGCGTCCAGCAACTGCCGGCGAGCTGCTCGATCGTCTCGAGGACGCCCTGGTCCACCCCGAGACTGCAGAACCAGTCCACTGGCTGCAGCCCGCGATGCACCGCGGCAGCCTCGGGCTAAGCGCGCTGCTTGTGCTTCTGGTCGGCGCGGCCGAGACCGCTTGGCTGCTGGATGGCGCCGGCCTCACCCTTCTGGTGAAGCTCACGCACCGGCTGTTTGGGGCCCACTAACACCGGCATCAAACGGTCCAGCAGCGCGGCCGTCGATGATGACGACGCCCTTGCAGGTGAACAAGCGGTCGACGATGAAGCCGACGTTGATGTTCGACGGATCCTGACCGACCACTGCGCCGACCTGCGACATGATCTGCTCGGCGGGCACGTTCATCCCGAACGCGGTCGCCCCGACGGCGACCACCGCGAGTCCGGTTCCATGCTTGAGCAGAACCACGGTTCCAGTCCAGCTCGCGCCGTTCAACGTGCCCGAGCCCTTGAGGATCGCGCCCGCGAGTGAATCGTTGATGATCGTGAGGTTCAGGTTGGAAACCCCGGCCACCTGCACGTTGCTGACGAGGTCCTGCGAGGTCAGTCCTCGACGCACTGCGCCGTTCTGGTCGATGTTCGCGCTCGCGCACGGCTCCAGCGCGGCCACGCTGACGAACGGCACCTCGCCCTTCGTGCCGAGGCCGCTCACGCCCGTGACCAGGATCGTGTAGATCCCAGCCGGCCCGTTATTGACCACGACCACGACCGGCGATGTGCCGGTGCCCGTGTAGATCTGGCCGTCGGGGGCTTTGACCTGGAGCTTCATCGAGCTTCCGGGATAGCCGAGGGCGGCCTTGACGAGCCCTCCACCCGCGAAGCTGTAGCTGTACTGCTGCTGCTCGCCGTTGTGAAGCGGCGGACCGATGTAGTCCTGCTCAGTGCCCGGCGTCGTGCCGTGGCTGGTCGCATCCGAGGCGGCCATCTCCGCACCTAACGGATCGTCGGGATCGGGTTGGATCGGGCCGGCAGGTCCGATGTTGCCCTGCGGATCGGCTGTGGCCTGCTGCGGGGCGACGAGGTGAACGTGATTCTTGCCGTCGAAATCCAGCTCGCCAACGAAGAGCTTCACGACCATGGTCCCGTCCGCCTTGATGTAGACCTCGAACTTGGTGCCGCGCACCGTCGCCGTCGCGGACTGACCTGACACTTTGAATGTGGCGCCGCTGACGAGGTGCTGGACGTTGGTGAAGGTGCGACCAATCTTCTGTGTGATCGACGCGTCGCGGAGGTTGCCGTCCTTGCCGAAATGCGCGGACGTCAAAGTGAGCTCGGTGTTGCTCGCGAGCCTGGTCAGTGTTCCATCCGGCAGCTGGATGGAACCGCGACCCTTGGCGTCGGTCCTGACGCCGTCGCCGGCTTGCACGACCGCTCCCGTGGTGGCGTCGGCGTACGCGCCACCGCCGCGGGCGACCGAGGTGACGGGCTGGAAGACTGTCAGGGTGGCGACCGCGTTGGTCGCGGCCACTGCCGAGGTGTTGAGCCAGAATGCGGCCGCGCCGACGAGCAGCAAGATGATGAGGAGCGCGACGATCCATGGAAGACCGCGGCGCCGCCTTGGAGCTGGTTTGGCCGCTACCGCGGACATGGCCCGGAAAAGATAGCGCCTCGGCCGCCGAACTTAGCCATATTCGCGTCCAACGGCGGCGACCTCGGAGGCTGGTAGTCAGCCGGCGGTCTAGCGGTGGCCCTCGATGACCATCATGCCCCCGCCTGGGCCATTGCAGGAGTAGACGCGGTCGACAGTGAAATCGATGGCGACACCGGTCTGACCGGTGGCCGCCGGCAGACGCGAGACGATCTGGGTCGTGATGTTGACCCCCCGGACCGTCACCTGCGTCAGGACCACCCCGAGTTTTGGCGTGGCGGCGAAGAAGTCGATCGTCCAGGAAATCGAAGTGCCGCCAAGGTAGGAGTGGTAATAGATCCGGGCTGAGTTTGGCGAGGTGCCCTGCACCTGGAGCGTGACGCCATTGGCACCCGACTGCGTGAGCGCCTGAGCGATCTGCGCGTTGCTGAACGTATCGCGCACAACGCTGCCCGAATCCACGTTGCCATCGACGCAGGCGGCGTCGGTCGCGAACGACAGGGCGTACGGCTCGCCGCCGGCCGGCACGTCGATCCCGCGCACGACGGCTTTGTAAACGCCTGGCGGCCCGTTGGCGATTTTCATCCTGACCGGCGCCTTGCCCTGCGCCGAGTGCTGCCCGCCGGCCGGATCGGTGACCGTGACGCTCATCAGGCTTCCCGGGTAGCAGAAGGCGACGCTGAGGTTGCCGCCGGGCGAGCTGTAGTCCTGCTCCGAGGTCTGGCCATTGGCGATGTTGCCGCCGGTTCCGGTCTCCGACGTGCCCGCGTTGTTGGCGCCCCCGGAGGTGGACGCAGCACACTGCGCCGCCAGCGGGAAGGGATCCTGAGCATCGAACTGATTCGAGCGTTGGTTGGTGACCTTGCCGTTGGCGTCGACGTCGATCTCCTGGCCGGCCGTGAGCGTGGCCGTGGTCGTGCCCTTCACCGTCACGGTGCCGACGAAGACCCAGATCTTGTTGGTCCCGTCGGGCCGCACGAGCACCTCGAACTCGGTGCCGCGCACCTCCGCGCTCACCGAGTGGCCGCCGACCTTGAAGCTCGCGCCCGAGATGAGGTGCTGAACGTTGCTCAGCGTCCGGCCGACCTTCTGCGTCACCGAAGCCGACTGCAAGGTGCCGTCTTTGTTCAACTGGGCGGCCGTCACTGTGACCGTGGTGTCGGACGCAAGACGAACTAGCGATCCGTCGGGGAACTGGATCGCGGCGCGACCGGAGTGGCCGGTTCGAACCGAGTTGCCCGCAGTGAGCGCCTCGCCCGGAATCGCGGTGCGGTACCCGGAGTCGTCGCGCCCGACGTCAACCGGTGCGGCATACACGACGAGCGCTGCGGGCGCCGGCACGCTCGCCTGCGCCTGCACCACGAGGAAGTACCAGCCGCCGCCGACCATGAGCAGGACGAGTACCACGAAGACCCCGACGCAGCCGAGGCAGCCAAAACCGCAACCGGCGCAGCCGCTCCTCTTGGCCGGGGGCACGGGAGTGAACCCCGGTGCGACGGGAGCTGGTGGGGGTGGCAGGACCGCCATTGGTCCCGGACTCTAGCTGGTCGCGATCGTGAAGTCGACGACCAAACGCGACGGATTGGCGAGGGTGAACGTGCGCATGCAGACGGGGTGGTCGAGGCCGAGTCCCCATGCCACGTAGCCCTCGAAGTCTTCGGTCACGCGTGCTTCTTTCAGGACGAGGAACTCCGGGTGCGAGATGTCGGTCGAGCCGCTGTACGTGTTGGTCTCGGTCGAGGAGTGCACACGCACAAGGGCCCCGGCGGTACCGCTGAGCGAGATGGTCTGGCCCGATGCCCCCAATGGGAAGGTCGGCTTGTCCTGGCGTTTCACCGTGTACGTGGGAACGGGGCCGTCGAACTGGAGGACGAAGCGGTCGAAGTCGGGCTGCTCAGCCAGGCGCACGGCCGTGACGTTCGCCACACCGGTCTTGCCTCCCCCCGAATCCGCGCATGCGAACGCGGGGAGGTTGATGCCCGGAGGTGTCGGCGGAGTGACCGGCGGGGGCGAGATCCGCGGCGCCGAGGCGGTCGTGGCACCGGACGGGGACGCCGTCGTCTCGGCTGCCGGGGTGCTGGGGGGCCCGATCTGGACACACCCCACAACAAGTAGGCACAGGCCGGCGGCTGCGGTTAGTCGCACCGGCGAATGATATTGTCGATCCCGCCCTGCGTGGTGTGGTATAGGCCCAGCCGAGGTGGCGGAATGGCAGACGCGTCGGTCTCAAAAACCGATGAGGGCAACCTCGTGCGGGTTCGACTCCCGCTCTCGGCACCAATCGATCTAGCCCACACCGCGATCTAAATCAGGCGGTAGAACCTCCAGGAATCGTTTTCCACCGGCAGGATCTCGATATCCGCAAATCCTGCGTCGCGCGCGTATTGGCGCAACCGGCTCGGGCGCATCACGGCCCCGGTCCCGGTATGAATGGTTCGCCTACTTCCTGGCCAGAGCGTCCGCCCGCGCGAGGATGTTCTCGGCCTCTTCAGGGCCAGAGCGTGTCGATCGTTGGTCAATGAAGTTAGCGCGGTCTCGAATTTCGTGCACTGCACATCGTTCGACGCGCTGCCGCTTTCCATCGCGGTGGTTGTCGCGCACCGTGGCCAGCCGAATGCGCCCACGGGAGCCAGCTGCAGAAGATCCCCATCATCGGCGCTGTGGATATGCCTTGGCGATGCCGATGCTCGACCAGCCGGTGCCGCATCCGATGTCTGCCACGCGAGCAGGTGGCTGTGATCCTGTCGGCGATCGACATCGGGAATTGCGGGGAACCACTCGGTGCCCAAAAGGCTGAGAACCCAGGGCGGTTGAGAGCGGAGATCGCGCTGCGCATGTCTTCTCCGTATGCCTCGTAAGGCAAGCCTCCACCGGCGCGCACGGCTTTAAGGACGTTTGGCATCACAGCGCCAATGGAAACCAGCGCCCTGCCCATCGGAGCAAAGAAGTTGATGCTGTTGTCATCGGTCAGCACCTCTGCATGGCCAGGAGGGAGCCTGTAGCGACGTTCACCTCCGCCATCATTTCCAGGCTCGACCAACAGGATGCCGGCCACAGCCTCTCGCTCCAACCATTCACGTGAATAGTGCTCATTGATGCCGGCGGTGGCCGCGAGCTCGGCCGCGTTGAGCGCGCCCTTGGATGCCAGAGCCTGGTACAGGCCGAGGCGCTCGCCCAGGAAAACGTGAAACAGCTCCAGAGCCCCGATGGTCGACGTGTAAAGACGTGCGAGCAACGCATCGCGTTCGGTCTGATCCTTTTCGGTCAGCACCGTGCTGGCTGCACTTATCGCCTACCCCTCCCGGGTTATCCGAACCCTGGAGCCGCTCTACTCGCGATGCGTGTTTGTGACGAGGGGGGCGCGACGTGTGTCGCGCCCCTATGAATGGTTCGCCTACTTCCGGGCCAGGGCGTCCGCCCGCGCGAGCATGTTCTCGGCCTCTTAAGGGCCAGAGCGTGTCGATCGTTGATCAATGTCATCAGCGCGGTCTCGAATTTCGTGTACTGCAGTTCGTTCGACGCGCTGCCGCTTTCCATCGCGGTGGTTGTCGCGCACCGTGGCCAGCCCGAATGCGCCAACTGGAGCGTTGATCTGCTTGTATACGCGAGCCCGCTGCAGAGGGTCGCCATCATCGGCGCTCTGCTTCGAGCCCAGGGAATTCGGGTATAGATTCCTCCAGCAGCCACTAGCCGGTTTCCGCGCCGCCTGCGCCACCCTGTCCGTATAGTGCCTGCTGCCAATCAAATGACCCTGCCCAACCTTCGGCATGACATCCGCAACGTGGCGATCATCGCCCACGTCGATCATGGGAAAACGACCCTGGTCGACGCCCTGCTCAAGCAGAGCCACACGTTCCGCGAAAACCAGGACGTGGGCACGCTGATCATGGATACGAACGACCTCGAGCGGGAGAAGGGCATCACCATTCTCGCCAAGAACACCTCAATCCGGCACGAGGACGTGACGATCAACATCATCGACACGCCGGGCCACGCCGATTTCGGCGGCGAGGTCGAGCGCGTTCTGAACATGGCAGACGGCTGCTTGCTCCTGGTGGACGCGGCGGAAGGGCCGATGCCGCAGACGCGCTTCGTCCTTCGCAAGGCCTTCGAAGTCGGACTGCGCATCATCGTGGTCATCAACAAGGTCGATCGCAAGAACGCTGACCCGAAGGCGGCTCTGAGCAAGGTCCACGACCTGTTCCTCGAGCTGGCCGAGGATGCAGACCAGCTCGAAGCGCCGGTCGTGTATGCCATCGCCAAAGAAGGACGGGCTGGAAGGGCGCCAGACGAGCTCGAGCCCGACCTGGAGCCGCTGTTCAAGACCATCATCGAGCACATCCCAGCCCCGGTCATCGAGCCAGGAGGCTTCCAGATGCTGGTTGCCAACCGGGCATACGACGACTACACAGGTCCGATGGCTATCGGGCGCATATCCCGAGGCAGCATCGAACCGGGCGACGCTGTGGCGGTGCTCACCGCCGACGGCGAGGCTCGACGCGTCAAGGTGGTGCAGGCCCTCCTGTATCGGGGCCTCGACCGCGTCGCGGTGCCGACCGCGAGCGCAGGCGACATCGTGGTGCTCACTGGACTCGACGAGGTTGCGATCGGCGACACGCTTACCGACCCAGAATCGCCCGATCCGTTGCCGCGCATCGAGATCGACGAGCCGACCGTGCGCATGACTTTCGGCGTCAACACCTCGCCGTTCACCGGTCGCGAGGGCAAGTTCTCGACCACCCGCCAGCTGCGCGCGCGGCTGTACAAGGAGCTTGATACCAACCTCGGCCTGCATGTCGAGGACACCGATGCGGCCGAGCGCTTCCTTGTCAGCGGCCGTGGCGAGCTCCACCTGGCCGTGCTCATCGAGACGATGCGCCGGGAGGGCTATGAGTTCGAAGTGTCCCGCCCGGAGGCCATCGTCAAGAGGGTGAATGGTCAGCTCATGGAGCCGGTAGAGCGCCTCACCGTGGACGTCCGCGAGGAGCATCTTGGCGCCGTGACCGAGTCGCTCGGGAAGCGCCGCGGAGAGATGATCGAGATAACCTACGATTCCAGGGGCGGCGTCCGTCTCGAGTACTTGATTCCCACGCGGGGCCTGATCGGCTTTCGCAACAACTTCTTGACGCTCACCGCCGGCACCGGCCTCATGGGGTCGATCGGAATCGGCTATCGGCTGTGGGCAGGCGAATTCAGGGAGCAGCGGAACGGCGCTCTCACTGCCTCATCCGCGGGCACGACCCTTGCGTTCGGGCTTGCTGGCGCGCAGGAGCGGGGCGCCACTTTCATCGAGCCGGGGGAGGCGGTGTACGAGGGGATGATCGTCGGTATCCAGAAACGTCCAGGCGACATACGGGTCAATGTGTGCCGCGAGAAGAAGCAGTCCAACATCCGGTCGTCGACCTCGGACATCTCGGTGCGGCTAACCCCAGCGAGCAAGTTGAGCCTCGAGCAGTCCCTCGACTTCCTGGCTGAGGACGAGCTCCTGGAGGTGACTCCCCAGCATCTCCGGCTGCGGAAGCGCCATCTGACCGAGGTTGACCAGAGCCGGGCGCGCAGGCTTACGGAATCAACGGGGAATAGGCGCTGACCGGATTGGGTATACTGTCTTGAGCCGGTACAGTGCTGGCGCTCACCGCAGGCTCCGTTTCTCGAACAGGCCCGCCGAGTTGAGTGGACCTGAGTTCGAGAGATTAGGAGATGGAAATGCCTACAGGCACCATCAAGAAGCTGGTCGCGGACCGTGGCTTTGGCTTTATCGCAGCCGAAGACGGTAAGGAATTCTTCTTCCACAGGAGTGGCACCGAAGGCGACTTCGACAGCCTCCGTGGTGGCGAGAAGGTGACCTTCGAGGTCGAGGCGAGCCCCAAGGGCCCGCGCGCCCGCAGCGTCCGCACCGTCTAACCAGACGAAACAGCAGAAGAGCCCTGGGCCGCAAGGCCCGGGGCTTTTTCTTTACTGAGAGTGGATTACTACGAAAAGCGGTCGGCTGAGTACGACCAGACGTCGTGGGACCACCCGGATGGCGAAACTCGAGTTGCGGAGGCGGTGAGAACCGCGCTCGCGTCGCTCTCGCCTGCGCCAACCCTCGACATCGGATGCGGTACCGGCTACGTCAGCCGGTGGCTTCCGGGCCAGGTAACGCTGCTCGACGCGAGCACCGCGATGTTGTCGATCGCCGCACGCAGGCTGCCAGGAGCACGCCTCGTCAACGCGCGCGTCCCGTCGCTGCCTTTGGCGAGCCGCACGTTCGGGCGCGCATTCGCGGCCAACCTCTACGGCCACCTGACGTCAGCGGCTCCTGCCGAGCTCGTACGCGAGATGCGGCGTGTCGCGGATGAGATCGTGATCCTCGATCAGCTTGCCGGCGATGGTCGCTTCCGTGAGGGCCCCGAGGAACGGGAGCTCCTCGACGGCAGCACGATGACCGTCCACAAGCGCTACTTCACGGTCCCTCAGCTGTTATCGGAAGTCGGTGGTGGCGACGTGCTGATGAATGGACCCGCGTTTGCGATCGTGCGTGCGACGAGTCAGCCGCCCAAATAAGCACGGCGGACGGCGGGGTTGTGCAGCAGGTCGTCCCCTCGCTGTGGATCTCGTTGATGGCGGCGAACACCACGTCGACCATCTGCTACCACTCACGCCTGCAGGCGTTTCAGAAGGCGCGGTACGTCCAGCTTGGGATGCGGGTACTGCGGGTTCATCTCCTCAAGCGTTTCGATGAGAATCCTGGCCACGGCCCAGTTGCGGTAGTCCTTATCGTTGGCAGGGACCACATACCACGGCGCGTACTTGGTCGAGCAGCGGGTGATCGCGATGCTGTAGGCGCTCTGGTAGTCATCCCAGTAGGCGCGCTCATCGATGTCGTGCTCACTGAACTTCCACTGCTTCTCAGGGTCCTTCAGCCTTTCGATCATTCGCTTGCGCTGTTCGTCATAGGAAATGTGAAGGCAGATCTTGACGATCATCGTGCGCTGGCTGGTGACCTGCTTTTCGAAGCGGTTGATGAGGTCGTAGCGGCGCTCGATCACATTCACCGGCGCCAGGTCATGAACGCGCACGATCAACACGTCCTCGTAGTGCGACCGGTTGAAGATGCCGACGTCGCCGACCTCAGGGAGCCGCCTGCGGATCCGCCAGAGAAAACCGTGTCGCTTCTCTTCCGGGGTCGGCTGCTTGAACGGCGTGATCTGCACGGACTGAGGGTTCATGTTCCCGATCACGTGTGTGATAGTGCCGTCCTTGCCACTGGTGTCCATGCCCTGCAGCACGAGGAGAAGCGAGCGTTTGTGCTCGGCGTACAGGCGCTCCTGGAGCTCGAACAGCTGGGCCTTGTCCTTTTTGAGGTCCCGAATTGCCCGCTTCGGCTTCTTCAGTCCGGGAGTCGAAGCAGGGTCGACCTCCGCCAGCCGGAACCGTCCATCCTGAGCTTTGGCGCGAAGGAGATTGCGGATCTCTTTCGGCACGGCGCCAGTCTAAGCGGTCCAACCCCACGAACTCGGCGGCTTCGCCGTGAGTTCGCGGAGCCCCTTATCTAGGCCAACTCCACCGGAACCACTTCGACCGTCACGAGCTTGCCGCCACGCAGCACGGTGAGTGCGAGCTTGGCGCCGATGTGCGCTTCGACCATCAGCCGCTGAAGGTCCCCGGCCTTAGCCACCGGCACGTCCGCGACTGACACGATCACGTCG
>VBHX01000169.1 GCA_005879945.1 Chloroflexota bacterium
CCCGCCCGATCGCCGCGCTGATCAGCCTCGGCCAGAAGCGCCGGTTCCGCGGTCCGGACACGGTCTACGCCCACTGGACCCACATGGCCCTGGTCGTCGAACGCGATGGGACCATCGTCGAGGCCGAGGCGCTGGGCGTCGTCAGGTCGCCCATCTCCAGGTACCTGGCCACAGAGTTCCACCTGGTGCGGCTCGGCGCCGCGTTCGACAGTTCCGGCCGGCAGCACGCGGTGGCCTACGCGGGCGCGCAGGTGGGCGTCGCCTTTGGATACCTGGCCCTCGCGGGCGTATCCATATATCTCTTGACCGGCCGGCCAGTCAGGCTCATGCGCCGCAACCACCAGATCTGCTCAGAGCTCGTGGTGCGAGCGCTGCAGGCAGGCGGCTTGTTAAAGGACGCCGATCCGGCGCTCACTCTGCCGGCGGACATCGCCAAGCGGTTCGGCGTTCGACCGTAAGGCTATAGCGGCCCGCCGCCGCGCCTGGCTCGAATCAGAACCAGGCGCTTTGGCGGAACCAAGGAGGGAGAGGGTTCTTTACAAAGCTTGTCCTGATTCAAATTCTCAAGGGCGACAGGACCTGGCGGCCATACCACCGATGTGTGGATTTGCGCTCGTACAGTTGTAGTACGCGGGGGCTACCAGGGAGGACTTACGCGGCGCCGATGTGTTCCATCACCGGCAGCTCGGCGATGAACAGGTCCACCAGCTGGGGATCCCATTGGGTGCCTGCGCCGTCGCGCAGGACTGCGGTCGCCTGGTCCACGCTCAGGCTTCTGCGGTACGGACGATCGTTCACCATCGCGTCGAAGGCGTCGCAGATCGCGATGATGCGGGCCAGGAGTGGGATTTCGTTACCGCGGAGCCCGTCGGGATATCCCTCCCCGTCGAAGCGCTCATGGTGGTGGCGAATTATCGGGAGCAGATTTGATCCCGACCGCAGCGGCGACACGATGTTCTCGCCGATCGCCGGGTGCGTTCGTATCCGCTCCAGCTCGCCGAAGCTCAGCGGTCCCGCCTTGAGCAGGATCGTCTCGGACACGCCGATCTTGCCGATGTCGTGGACGATACCGCCTCGGTACAGAGCGTCTAGGGCGGCCTGCGGAAGCCCTAGGCGCATCCCCAGGTGCTGGGCCGAGTCAGCCACCCGGCGCGTGTGCCTCTGCGTCAGAGTGTCCTTCGCCTCCACGGCCGCCGCGAGCGCGAAGATCACCGCTTCCGCGCTGTCGAGCGTCTCGTGCAGCGCGTTCATCCGGAGGCATGACCTGATTCGCGCCACCAGCTCCGTACGTTCGACCGGCTTGGTCATGAAGTCGTCGGCGCCCCAGTCGAGTGCCTTGACCCGATCCTCGGTCCGGCTCGTGGCGGTGATCATGACGATCGGCATGAGCTTCAGCTTCGGGTTGGCCCTGATGCGCTGGCACACCTCGTAGCCGTCCATGCCCGGCATCTGTACGTCGAGCAGGACCACGTCCGGGCGCACGGTGTCCATGACCTCGAGCGCCCCGGGACCATCAGCGGCCTGCAGGACGTCGCAGTCGATGCCGAGCAGGTAGGCCTCCATGAGGTCACGATTCGCGTCGCTGTCATCGACGACGAGCACAATCGGCTGCCGCGGAGCGAACCCATCTGTGACCGGCGATAGACGCCGGAACGAGGGGGGCCCCGGCGCGAGCGGGCGCCGGGGCGTTACAGAGGGGGTAGACGTCGTGTTCACGCGGGCGCGCTCGCAGTGCGCCGCCGGCGGCGCGCCGCCACAAAACCGATCAGGAAGAACAGCAACGCGATGAGTAGAGCCAGGAAGAGCCACCATGGAAGCGTCCCTCCAAGGAAACCACCACCGTTGCTGTCGGAGACGCCAGACCCAAGGGCGACCAGGTCACCGGCACGTCGAGATCCTTGCTGAGCGCTCGAGTCCGTAGCCGCCTGGGCCGAAGTGTTCGCTCCCATACCTGCCGCGGTGTTTGAGGTCGAATTCTGTGAGTTGCCAGCGCCAGACCCCGACCCAGTCGTGGCGGCGGCGGTGCAGCCGGTCGGCGCCGATGCCCCGGAGGTGCCGGCCTGGGTGGGCTGGGCGCCCGCGCTCTGGGTGCCGGCCGCGGCTTGCGCGCCGCATGTGCTGCCCTTCGCGGTCTGGCCACCTGCGGTCGCACCGGAACGGCCGGTGGAGACGGATGCCGGCTGACCGTTCGCGCTCCCTGACGCGGCCACAGCGCCACCCGATAAGGCCGGCGGGCCCGGGGTCGAATCGGCGCTTACGGCCGGGGCTGCGAGGACGAACAGAACGCCGGCAACGCCGGCACCGAACAGCCTCCACCTAGCCATGTCACCGGGCCTCCTCCTGCTTACAGCGGTTTGTCGGGTAATGACCCACTAAACACTAAAAGGAGGGTGCTTGTCAAGGCCTTAGCGACGGCTGTTCGGGAGGTTAGGCAGGCACACGGCGGCGGCCGTTCTGATCGCGGCGACCCTCGGGATGGAGGTTCTGGATCCCGCTCCGGCGGGCCTTGGCGTCGTACAGCTCGCGGTCCGCTCGCCCGAGGAGGCTGACGACATCGTCCGACCGTTCGAGCTCGGCGAGGCCGAGGGAGAATGCCAGCCCGCTCCGTCCGGCCTCGGTTTGAATCTGCCGCAGTTTGTCGCCACCGGCGTCGCTGGGTGTGTCGGGTAGGACGCATACGAACTCGTCACCGCCATATCGAAGGACCAGGTCCTGACCGCGGAGGCCCGTCTTGAGGGTGGTTGCCATGTCGCGCAGGAGCGAGTCTCCGGCGGCGTGTCCGCGACTGTCGTTGGCCTGCCTGAGCCCATCGAGGTCGACGAAGGCGACCGTGAGCGCGCTCTTCTGGCGGCGGGCTCGCGCAATCTCACGTTCCAACGCGGCAATGCCGGCAGCTCGCCTGAGCACCCCGGTGAGGTCGTCAAAAGCAGCCTGCTCGCGGAGCTTGAACAGTCCCACCGTAGTGAGCGAACCCAGCTCCCGAGGGCTCAGGCCGAGGTCGGCGGCCAGAGCCAGCCTGATGTCGGCGTCTCGCGCGCGGCGCGCCTCCGCCCACGTGCGTCCAAACACAAAGAGCCAGATCACGAGCAGGAGCGGCAGCACCGCGAGCGACACGGCCAGGGCGACGTCGAACGGGGACTTGAGCACAAAGTTGGTGAACGGAACCGGCAGCCCCGGCGCCGGTTTTCCGGTCGATCCGCCACCGCCGGCGGTCGACGTGCCGTGCGAGGTGGTCGATCCTCCACTGCCTGCACCTGGAACAACCGGCGTTGCCGACGGAGAGGCTCCGAACGGCGGCACGGATGGCGTGGGAGTAGTCGTGATTGGCGGAGTCGGCGTGGGGAGAGTCGGTGGCGTCGGCGTCGGGAGAATCGACGGCAAAGATGGACTGGGCAGCCCCAGCTTCGGGGTCGCCACCGGCATGGTGGGCGATTGCAGCCCCAGCGGGCTGGGCGAGGGCAGCACTGCGGCGGCGCGGGTGGCAAAGGCGGCGGACGCCACTACCGCAGCCGCAAATGCAAGAAGAATGCCCGCGGAGGATGAGTGCATGGCTTTCGCCCGAGAAAAGGGCTGCACCGCGTTGCGTTTCATCGTGTAAGGCTCGGCGGGACGCCTACTGTTTCAGAGGCCGCACGTCAAGTCAATCAGTTAACGGAAATTGCTCTCGAGTCTTGTCAAATCGGTTTCTCACCGATAGACCCGACAAACCGACCGATAAGCTGTATGCTGCTGCGGGGATATGGCCTCGGATATGGAGCGCGCACTCGGCGCGCTGAGAGATTTCACGCGCCGCGACATCCTGCTCCGCTTCTACGCAGACCGGAAACCACGCAGCGTGGACGAGGTCGCCAAAGCCGCGAGCGTACACCGTTCGGTCGCCTTCGAGCACCTCGAGAGGCTCGTGTCCCTGGGCTACCTGGAGAGCGAGCGCCGCCGTGGCCTGCCCGGGAAGCCGGCGAAGATCTACCGCCTCACCGCCGGGCCGGTGCAGATCAGCCACCCCATGCGGCGATACGACGTCCTGGCCGAGGCGCTCGGGCGATCGTTCCAGTCGCTTGGTGACAGCGGCCGGGCCGCAATCAGGGACGCCGGGCGGGTTTACGGCTTCACGCTGGCGCGAGGCGGCGCTCGATCTGTCGCAACCGCGATCGAGCCCCTCACGGAGATGGGCGGCGAGTATGACGTGGAGCCGGGCGGCCGGTTGGAGTGCGGCAACTGCCTCTTTGCCGAGGTGTGCCGGCGGACTCCAATCATCTGCAGCTTCCACGCGGGCCTCATCGAGGGCCTGCTCGAGAGATCGATTGGTCCTACCTCTGTGGAATCACTCGGGCATCGGATACCCGACGGATGCGCGTACACGATTCACCCCCGCGAGCAAGCGGAGACCGTCGTCGAAGCCACCGAGCTGCGCGCGTCCTGAGCGCGGCTTGCCCTAGGCCGCGCCCATGTGCTCGATGACCGGCAGCTCGGCGATGAAAAGCTCCACAAGCTCGGGGTCCCACTGCGTCCCCGCCCCCGCGCGCAGCGTCGCGATCGCCTTGTCGACCGAAACCCCGGCTCGGTAAGGCCGGTCGTTGATCAGAGCGTCGAATGCGTCGCAGATGGAGATGATCCGCGCCAGCAGCGGGATCTTGGCGCCGCGTAGGCCATCGGGATAGCCACTGCCGTCGAATCGCTCGTGGTGGTGCCGGATGATCGGCTGCAGGCTCGACGCGGTGTGCAGCGGCGCGATGATGTTCGCGCCGATGCCGGGATGCTCCTGCATGCGCTTCTGCTCGCCCGTGTCGAGTGGCCCGCATTTGAGCAGGATCGACTCCGAGACGCCAATCTTGCCGATGTCGTGGATGATGCCGCCGCGGTAGAGCGCATCCTGCGCCGCGTCGGATAACCCGAGCCGCATCCCGAGGTGGCGGGCCGATTCGGCGACGCGACGCGTGTGCCTCTCGGTCAGCGAGTCCTTCGCCTCGACCGCGGCCGCGAGCGCGAAGATCACCTGCTCCGCGCTGTCGAGGGTGTTGTACAGCGACTTGAGCCGAAGCGAGGACCGCACGCGCGCGACGAGCTCTGCGCGCTCGAAGGGTTTGGTCATGAAGTCGTCCGCTCCCTTTTCGAGCGCCCTCACGCGATCCTGGGTGTGGGTTCGGGCCGTGATCATGACCACCGGCAGCAGCTTGAATCTCGGGTTTGCCCGGATCCGCACGCAGACCTCGTAGCCGTCCATTCCCGGCATCTGCACGTCGAGGAGGACCAGGTCGGGTGGGTCGGCGCCGATCATCTCGAGCGCGGTCGGGCCGTTGGCGGCGAATCGAATCTCGCAGTTGATCCCCGCCAAGCACGCTTCGATGACGGGGCGAATGGCCCGGCTGTCGTCAACGACAAGGATGATGGGCCTCCCGTGGGAAGAGTCCACTGAAGACAGGTTATCGTGCCCGGAACGGCGCGTGCGCTGCGCCCGTGAAATGCGTGGGACAAATGGGGCACGATGAAAGCATGGTCAGAGACCCAATTCGAATCGTCCCGCTGCACCCTGCCCCCGGACTTGCACCGGCGGTGTCCCCCCAGCTCACCTATCGCGGAGGTCCGCTGCTGAGCGCAGTCGAGGTCTTCACAGCGTTCTGGGGAGCCGAGTGGCAGGGCGCAGATGCCCGGCTGATGGCACAGGTCAACAATTTCTTCACCTACATCGTCGCAAGCACCCTCATGGACCAGCTCGGCGAGTATTCGATGCCGGGCGTTGCGATTGGCCATGGATCCCTGACGGGCACCACGACTATCACCGACCAGCAGCCGACCAGCCCCGTGACCGATGCGCAGATCCGGAGCCTGATCCAGTCCGGCATCGCGAACGCGACGCTGCCGGCGACAACGCCGAACTCTCTCTACTTCGTGTACCTGCCGCCCGGCGTCGATGCCGACCTCGGCGGCCAGAGGTCGTGCTCTGCCTTCTGCGGCTACCACGACAGCATCGGCGGCAACGTCTACTACGCCGTCATGCCGTATCCCGGCTGCTCGGGCTGCACCGGCGGGCTGTCCACTCTCGACGCGCTCACGTCGTCGAGCTCACACGAGCTGTGCGAGGCGATCACCGACCCGGTGCCTGGGCTGGGTTGGTATGACGACAGCAACGGCGAGATCGGCGACATCTGCGCGTGGCAGACGAGGAAGCTCGACCAATGGATCGTGCAGCTCGAGTGGTCGAACCAGAGTGGGGCGTGTATCTGATGGCCTCCACGACTCCCATCGAGCACGTCGTCATAGTCTTCAAGGAAAACCACGGGTTCGACAACTACTTCGGCCAGTTTCCGGGCGCGAATGGGATGGTCATGCCCCACAGCCCCAACCCGCCGCCGAAAGATCCTGATCACCGCCATCCCGCGTGGCTCGCTCGCGCTACGAAGGCACCGCGCGTGGAGTTCTTCGAGGCGGACATCCCGACCTACTGGAAGTGGGCTCGTTCGTTCACGTTGTGCGATTCGTATTTCACCGACGTCGCGGGCCCGTCGTCTCCGAACCACCTGATGGTGGTGGCGGCCGATTCCCCCATCATCGAGAACCCGCACCCCGCGCCATTGTTCGATTTGCCCACCCTCCCCGCGCAGCTCGACAAGGCGGGCTTGAGCTGGAGCAATTACGGCGGCTACGCATTCGACTACATCAAGTACACGAACGGCAAGAACAAGAAGACCTCGGATGAGTTCGCGGTGGACGCAGCGGCCGGCAAGCTACCGACGGTGTCGTGGGTCTACGCGGACGACACGCTGTCTGAGCATCCCGCCGACACGGCGGCCCAGCGCAAGGCCGGCGGCGGCAACGTGACGAAAGGAATGGCATGGACGGTAGCCCAGGTGACCGCCATCGTCAAAGGCAGGCTGTGGCCAAAGGTGGCGATCTTCGTGACCTGGGACGACTGGGGCGGCTGGTATGACCACGTCAATCCGCCCGAGGTCGAGAAGTGGAAGGACGGCACCCAGTTTCGATACGGCGGCCGGGTGCCCTGCCTGGTGCTCAGCCCCTACGCGAAAGCGGGTTTCATCTCGCACGCGCAGCATTCGCACGTCAGCCTCGTGACTTTCTGCGAGAAATCGTTCGGCCTGCCGTCCCTCAACGCCCGCACCGCCGCGGACGATGGGATGGTGGACTGCTTCGACTTCATGCAGAAGCCACTATCGCCGCCTGCCTGACGAGCTATCAGACGGTAGCCTCGTTCGCGATCCCCTCGAGCCGCTCGACGTCAAGCACCCGCACCAGGTTCTGTCCGGTCGCGACTATCTGCTTATCGCGCAGCCCACGCAGCGACCGGGCCACCACCTCGCGAACCGATCCGATCGAGTCCGCGAGCTGCTGCTGCGACGCGCGGACCGTCAACCGGCCGGACTTCAGCTGACTGTCGCACGCGCGGTCGAGCAGGTCGAACGCCAGCCGTTCAGTGACATCGCCGAGCGAGCGCACGGCGATGATCCGCATCGAATGTGCAAGGAGGCTGTGGTAGTACGTGAGCAGGGCGAAACTCACTTCAACATCGACCTGCGCGAGGCTGCGTAGGAGCTCCACGTCCAGGCTTGATGCGAGCCCGTCCGTCACGGCATGGATGTGGGTGTCGGAGGCGGGATACCTCACCACACCCTTGACCATGAGCTGGCCGGGGTGGATGTAGTACGCAGTGGCCTGGCGGCCGCCGGCGCCGCCGACGTAGATGCGGAACAGCCCTTGCTGAACGACTACCGCAAAGTCAGGCTGCTGCGGGTCGTATACCTCCGTGCCGGCCCGGTAGCGAACTGCGCGCGATCCGGCCAGCACCGCGCGCCGCTTGGGCTCCGACAGAAGGCTCAAGAAGTCGATGCATTCGGCGTTGCTGGGATCAGAAGCGCTCACCCCATGGCGCTTGGAATCGTACCCCGGCCCGCGGAAGCTGGGTCGCATCACAATTGGCTAACGTATGAGTGACATCGAGCCCGCCTGGCTGTCCGCGGTCGAGGTCGCACGCCTCGTTCGCGGCGGCATGCTCGACAGTCAGGCGGTGGTGCAAGCGCACCTGGAGGCGATCGAGCGGCTGGATCGTCGCATCCACGCCTACATCCATGTGAATCGCGACGCAACGGCTCCCGAGGGAGAGTTCAGCGGGGTGACGATGGCGGTCAAGGACAGCCAGCCCGTGGCGGGCATGCCCTACACGTACGCGACACCTTCGTGGAAGGATCGGATCGCCACCGACGACGCGGTCGCCGTGGAGCGCGCCAGAGCCGCGGGAATGGCGATCCTCGGCAAGACCAATATTCCCGAGCTCGCTGCCGCGATCGGCACGACCAACACTCTCTTTCCAGCTACGCAGAACCCATGGCGCGAGGGCATCACACCCGGCGGCTCGAGCGGCGGCAGCGCAGCCGCGGTGGCCGCGGGAATGACGACGGTGGCGCTGGGCGGCGACACTGGCGGTTCG
>VBHX01000170.1 GCA_005879945.1 Chloroflexota bacterium
CATGGGCAGCGACTCGAGCTGGGTGCCAACGCATAGCCGGTCGGCTGCCGATGTCACCGACATGCCGCAGGTCCGACTGATCCAAGCGACCACTGAGGAGGCGCCATCGACGAGGTAATCGCCCGACTGCTGCGCGTCTTTGACCTCTCCGGCAAGCTCGCGCTCGAGGGCATCGATTCCGGCGCGCAGGCCCTTCGGATCTACGCGGCGATCCTGGCGGGTCTGGAACTCGCGAATAGCCTCTTGCAGTTTCGAGAGGGCTGTGCCCCCCTCCCCCAACATGAGACAAGACTACCAAACATCTGTTCGCACGTCAATACGTTAACACCAAATCAAGGCTCCTCGCTGTTTTGAGTGGGTTGAGGCTATCGTGCGGGGATCACGATTCCAGCAGGCGTGCCCCGAGCGCCACGGCGACGCCTATGCCGTTTACGGCGTCACTGACAAAGAATGGCGATACCTCAACTTCTTCGAGCACGAGGCCTACCTCCACGCCGGGGTGCCGCGAGTCCGCTGCCCCCAAATAACACTGGCCGCTGCACTCGCTTTGATCCCGACGTTGCGGAGGCGGTCCTTGACGCCGCCAAAAAAAGTCGACGTCGAGGTTGCTCTGCGCTTGCGGCGACCGCTCCACGCTAGGTGGTGGGGTTGTCGAACGCGCCGATCGCGGGCGCGTCGGTGTAGAGAGACTCCTGCGGGAGGAGCTTCAGCGAGCCGTTGCTAGCCGCGTCGAGAACCGCCTCCGCGACGTCGGGATGAAAGTGCGTCCCAGCGCCCTCCCGGACCTGCTGGATCGCGACGTCGAGTGTCATGCCCTTGCGATAGGGACGGTCTGACGTCATCGCGTCGATGGCGTCCGCCGCGCTGACAATCCACGCGAAAATCGGCAGCTCATCGCCCTTCTTGCGGTCGGGGTAACCCTTGCCGTCATAGCGTTCGTGGTGTGAGCGCACGATCACGAGCTCGTCGGTGAGCATCTTCAGCACGCTCAGGATGTTGAAGCCGACCGTCGTGTGGCTCTTCATCTTGGCGAACTCTTCGGTGGTCAGCTTGCCGGTCTTAGAGAGGATTGCGTCGGGCACTCCGACCTTGCCGATGTCGTGCAGGCGCCCTCCGCGCTCGAGCCGAATCCACGCTTTCTGGTCAGTCGGCGAGTACTTCATCTGCCGCGCGATCATCAGCGAATACTGCGTCACACGCTCGGAGTGTCCACGCGTATATGGATCGCGAGCATCGACCGTTCGCGCCAGCGCCTCGAGTGATAGCAGAATGACTTCTTCGCGGTCTTTGAATAGGCGGGCGTTGTCGATCGCCACCGCGGCTTGCGCCGCGAGCTCGGTGACGAGATTGCGATGATCCGGCGTGAACGCGTGGCCCACGTGGTAGTTGGCAAGAAAAAGCACGCCTGTCGGCTTGCCCCGCAGAGTGATCGGCACGCAGAGCACCGCCCGGGGGTTGAGCGGGCTGTCCTTTTCGCTCTCGAGCTCCATCGCCTCCATGTACGGCTTGCCCGACGTCATTACGTCGCGGCAGATATCGCCGCCGAGACCGAGCGCGAGCTTCTCCGCCGTGGCGGAGTCGGTGCCGAACCCGCCCTTGAGGATCAACCGCCCCGATTCCTCGAGCGCCAGACAGCCGATCTGCGCCGCCGAGGCCTTGGCCGCGCCGGCCAGCACCTGCTGCAGCACCTGGTTGAGGTCGAGGGTCGACGTCGCCGCCTGCAGCGCCTCCTGCAGGTTCTTCAGCTCCCAGATGCTCCGCTGGTTGTTGTCATAAAGTTCCGCGTTCCTCACGGCGACGACTCCCTGGTTGCCCAGGGTCGCGAGCACGCGCCGGTCGTCGGTAGTCCACTCGCGCTTCTTGGTGTCGAAAACCGAAAGCGTTCCCCACAGCCGCCCGTCCTCGAGCATCGGCACGCAGATGGCCGCCTGCAGCCCGTAAGTCACGAGGTCCGGTGGCGACTTGAGGTCGGGGCTGGCCGAGATGTCAGGTACGCCTGTCGTCCGGCCGCCGAGCATGACGGCGCCGACTATGCCCTGCCCGTTCTGAAACTCGAGCGTGTCGACGGCGGCGGGAAATCCGAACGACATGATCACGGCCTGGTTGCCTCCGGGCGTGCTCCGCGTCAGCAGCCCGGCCGTGCCACCGGTGACGCGCACAGCAGTCTCCAGGGTCTTCTGCTCCAACACTCGCGAGCCCTGGGTGACGGTGGTCAACGCTTGCGACACCTCGCCCAGCGCGTCGAGCGCGGTGTCGAGCTTCGTGGCCTGCCCGGTGACCGCCTGCAGGATGCGTGAATTCTCGACCGCGACGCCGGCGATCGATCCGAGCTCGTCCAGCGCGGCGACGTCGCGCTGGGCGAAGCCGGCGGACCCGTTGCGGCCCAGGCAGATCGCACCGAGCACGCCATGCTGAGCCCGGATCGGAGTCAACGCTTCGTTGGCAGTGCCGCCCCGTACCGACGGCTTCAGGCCGCTGAAGATGCCCTCCTCCTCGGTGACCAGGCTGCGCAGCACGGTTTCGCCGCTGCGGACCCTCGCCATCGGGCCCTCGATGGGGCATGGGTCGAACGCCTCGCCTACGAACATGTAGGTGTTGTCGGCCTGGAACAGGGCGACGCGGCCGGCGTCGTAGCGGATGAGCTGGGTCCCCTTGACGAGCACCAGGTCGAGCACCTCGGCCATCGTCTTGCCGGATGCTTCGGTGACCAGCTCGTTCATGAGCGAGTAGCGCGCGGACTCCTTCTGCGACATCGCCACCGCGTTCGCGCTGGCGAGCTGGGTCCCGGCCCGAAGCATGAGCGTGGTGGCCAGGCGCAGGTCGTCGTCGGTGAAGCCGCCGCGCTTGTTGCCCAGGAGGATGAAGCCGCCGACGTGGTCGCCGATGCGCATCGGGACCGCCAGCAGGTTCTCGACGCGGATGTCGTCGGGCAAGTAGTTGACGAGCTCGGTGAGGCCGCTCTTGTCGTCGCCGACGAACTCTTTGCCCGCCTCGATCGCGCCGAGGAGCGGTCCGGTTCCGTTGATGGAACGGTGGACCGGCTGTGGGTGCAGACGTTCCAGGCCAAAGCCAGGCTGCTGGGGCACGAACTGCTTGCCGTCAGGGGAGGCGAGGTAGGTGTAGGCGAAGCCGGCGCCCATCTGGCCAGCAATGCCGGAGGTGAGCGCCCCGATATCTCCCGCCTTGACCGTGCTCTCGGTGTCCGAAGTGGCCGCGAGGAACACCCGGTTCTTCTCTTCCAGCTGTGCGATCAGGCTCTCCATCTCGTCGAGCTGCAGGTGCAGCGCGTCGGTGAAGTTGTTGTAAGCGATCCGGCCCACGAAGCCGCCGATCGCGAGCAGGATCAGCCCGCCGACCTCGTACGGAAGCTGGTTGTCCCGGTAGTCAAACCTGACGCTGGCAAGGGTCGCCGCCACGGCAGCCAAGCCCGCGGGAACCGAGAGCTTCCAGCTCTTGTTGAGCGCGCCGGCCGCGACCGCGAAGAGGCCCGCCAGGACGGCCAGCAGCGCAGACTCGCCGCTCCTGCCGCTCACATTGAGCGAGGCGCCGGCCAGGATGAGCGCCGCTGTCGCCGCCGACAGCGCGATCCGGCTGGCGTAAGTGCCCCGTTCTGAGTTCATTTAGCCCGGCTAAGTCTAGGAACTGTGGCGCGGAACTGATCCCATCTCCGGCGAGTGTCGCGACGCCCTCTCCTAAACTCATGCCAGTGACGGTTTCCGAGCTTCTCCGGGTCGCAGACCACCTCGAGCCCAAGGACCGCGAGATGGTCCGGAAGGCGTACGAGCGTGCCGCCGAGGCCCACCGCGGCCAGCGGCGGCTGTCCGGCGAGGACTACGTCAACCACCCGCTGGAGGTGGCGGCCATCCTCGCCGACCTGCAGCTCGACGCCCAGACCCTCGCCGCGGCGCTGCTCCACGACACCGTCGAGGACACCGCGCTTACCGCCGACGAGGTCGAAAAAGAGTTCGGCGCCGAGGTGGCCCGCCTGGTCGAGGGCGTCACCAAGCTGGGTCGCATCTCGATCCGCACCGATCAGCAGCAGCAGGCGGAGAACATCCGCAAGATGATGGTGGCGATGGCGGAGGACCTGCGGGTCGTCCTCATCAAGCTCGCCGACCGCCTCCACAACATGCGCACACTCGACCCGCTGCCCGAAGTCAAGCGGCGCAAGATCTCGCGTGAGACGCTGGACATCTACGCCCCGCTAGCACACCGCCTCGGGATCGGCCAGATCAAGTGGGAGCTCGAGGACCTGGCTTTTCGAAATCTCGAGCCGGAGGCGTACGACGACGTCGTCAAGCGGATCGCCCGCAAGCGCAATGACCGCGAGACGCTGGTGTCAGACCTGCGCGAGATCCTGGCGCGCGAGCTCGACAAGGTTGAAATCCGTGCCGAGATCACCGGTCGGCCCAAACACATCTACTCGGTCTGGCAGAAGATGACCCGCGAGAAGAAGGACTTCTCCGAGATCTATGACCTGTCGGCGATCCGGGTGCAGGTCGACAGCGTGCGCGACTGCTATGGGGTTCTGGGTGTGGTCCACTCGCTGTGGAAGCCGGTGCCCGGTCGGTTCAAGGACTACATCGCGATGCCGAAGTCGAACGGCTACCAGTCGTTGCACACGACGGTCATCACCCACACCGGCGAGCCGATCGAGATCCAGATCCGCACCCACGAGATGCACCGAGTCGCGGAGTTTGGCGTCGCCGCGCACTGGACCTACAAAGAAGGCGGAAACGACGCCAGCTTCGACCAGAAGCTGTCCTGGCTGCGAAGCCTGCTCGAGTGGCAGAACGAGATCGGGGATTCTGAATCATTCCTCGACACCGTCAAGGTCGACCTGTTCCAGGACGAGGTCTATGTGTTCACCCCCAAGGGCGACGTGCTGAACCTCCCTGCCGACTCGACGCCGGTCGACTTTGCGTACCGCATCCACACCGAGGTCGGCCATCGTTGCATCGGTGCCAAGGTCAACGGGCGCATGGTGCCTCTCGACTACGAGCTGAAGAACGGCGAGATCGTCGAGATCCTCACCTCCAAGGGTCCGCACGGCCCGAGCCGCGACTGGCTCAACTTCGTCAAGAGCGCATCGGCCAAGGAACGCATCCGCAAGTGGTTCAAGAGCCAGCGGCGTGAGGAGAACGTGGCCAAGGGTCGCGACCTGCTCGACAAAGAGCTTCATCGCATGCATCGTATGAGCCTCGCCGACCTGCCCGACGCCAAGCTCGTCGAGATCGCCGGCATCCATCGGTACCCCGCCGTCGATGATTTCCTCGCCGCCATCGGCTACGGCGACCTGTCCCCTCACGCGGTGGTGATGCGGATGTCCTTGGCCGGCGACGCGCTTGGCGGCGACCTCCGTCCGATTCCGCTCATCCCGAACGTTCAGCCAACTCCGCGCGTGCTCGTTCGCGGTGAAAAGGGAATCCTGACCAAGATCGCTCCGTGCTGCCAGCCGGTCCCCGGCGACGCGATCGTCGGCTACACGACGAGGGGCCGCGGCGTCACCGTGCACCGGGCCGACTGCGTCAACGCGATCAACGCCCAGGATCTCGCCCGCGTGGTGGCGGTCGATTGGGACTCCGAGGCGACGCACATCTACCCGGTCGCGATCAAGATCGAGGCCTGGGACCGGCAGGGCCTTCTGCGCGACATCGCGACGGTGGTCGCAGAGAATCGGGTCAACATGTCGGCTCTCGAGGTTCACGTCTACGACGACAAGACGGCCGTCGTGTCCGCGACCGTTGAAATCGATTCACTGGCTCAGCTCTCGCGGTTGATGGAGAAGCTGGAGGCCGTCAAGGACGTTCACACGGTCGCCCGCGAGGCGAGCTGAACGCGGAAGCGATGGGCAAGGACTTCCACGCCATCGACGTCGACGCGTCGCCAGATGCAGTGTGGGACCAGCTCGTCGCATCGGGCCGGCGCGACTGGTACTACCGGCTCACGCCCGCGGGCGACTTCACGCGGGGTGGGCACATTCGCTGGATCGACCCCAGGGGCGATGTGGTCGAAGAGTCCGACGTGATCGAGTCGGCACCACCTCGGCGGCTGGTGCTGCGGACCCGCTTCATGTTCGCGCCGGTGTTTGCGGCAGCACCACCACATCTATTGACCTGGGAGGTCAGCCGGCGCGACGGACGTTCGAGCGTCCGGATGTCGTGGGTCGCCGCGTCCCCGGTGACAGACATGCTCGAATCCGAGGGCGCATCCCACCTTGAAGGCCTTCGGCTCGCAATCGACCCCGCGGCAAGAAAGGAGCTCGAGCGCCTGGCCGAAGTGGGGGAGATCGAGGTTCGGGATGTGACTCCCGAAGCTGTGGCCGACTATCACCACTTCTTCGACCACATCGCGTTCCGAGACTATCCCGCCTGGCAGAGCTGCTACTGCATGGAGACGCACCGGACGGAAAACGATGCTGAGTGGGCGGCTCGCACCGCGGGCGACAACCGCCGCGACATGACGGCGCTGATCGAGCGCGGCAAGGTGACGGCTCTGCTTGCCTTGGCTGACGGAAAGCCCGTCGGGTGGTGCAACTACGGCGAGACGACGCATCTCGCCGGACTGGTGCAGCGCTTCGGACTCGTTCCGGATGACCACGACGGCGTCGGATCGGTCGCGTGCTTTGTGATCGCGGCTCCATATCGCGGCCACGGCGTGGCGTCGAAGCTGCTCGATGTTGCAGTCGAGCGCATGCGTGCGCGTGGCCTCAGCGCGATCGAGGCCTATCCCTCCCGCGCCGGCGACGACTCGGCCCAGGGCAACTACCGCGGTCCGCTCGAGATGTTCACGCGCGCGGGCTTCGAGACATACCGAGAAACAGACCACCACGTAATTGTTCGAAAGTCCCTGGCGTGACCATCCGGGTCACCGCCAGCGCCGACCGCAAGTTCGGCACCAACTCATACCTCGTCGAGGACGAGGACACCCGCGACGCGCTGGTGATTGACGCCAACCTCGAGCCTGCCGCCGTGCTGGAGCTGATCCGCGAGAACGGTGCGAACGTCAAGGCGATCGTGCTCACGCACACCGACGTCGACCACATCGCCGGGTTGCCCGAGCTGCTGCGGGGGCTCGGGCCAATTCCGGTTGCTGTCCACGATTCGGAGCGGGAAGTGGTGACCGATGGGAAGCCGCTGCGGCGGGAATGGCCCATCGATTCGCGGCGCATCGGGAACGTGGTGAGCCTCAACGAGGGTGAGCTGTTCAAGGCGGGCTCGATCGAGCTCGAGGTGCTGCACACCCCTGGCCACAGCCCGGGCGGCGTGTCGCTTAGGCTCGGCGATGCGGTTTTCACGGGTGACGCTCTGTTTGCCGGCTCGATCGGTCGCTCCGACTTCCGCAACGCCGACGGTCGGGCGCTGCTGGATGGGATCCGGAGCAGGCTGCTGACGCTTCCCGATCACGTCACCGTCTACAGCGGCCATGGTCCCGCGACCACCATCGGAGAGGAGCGTCGCTCGAACCCCTTCCTGACCTAGTGACCATTGATGCTGAGCGCGACCAGCAGGGCGGGCCCGAGAAGGATCAGCCACAGCGTGGGGAACACGCAGCCGACGGTGGGGAGGAGGATCTTTAATGAAGCGCGCGCGGCTTCGGCGCGAATGTGCAGCCGTCGCTTGACGCGCATCTGCGCCGCGTGAGCCGCGATCGTGCGCGCGATCGGCACGCCGGTCCGCTCGGCGTGAATGATCGAGCGAATCAGGGCCGTGAAGTCCTCGACGCCGGTCGATACCGCCATGTCCTCGAGCGCGTCGGCGCGTGGCCGCCCCAGCTCGATCTCGCGGAGGGCACGCGCGACGAGAAGGGTGAGCGGCCCCTCTTGATGCCGGACGAGCTGCTCGAGAGCTCTATCCAGGCCAAGGCCCGCCTCCATGCTGATCGCGACCACGTCCAGGGCATTGGGGAGCGCGGCCTCGATCTCAGCGCGCCGTGCCCGAACCAGCTGGTCGAGCCACAGCACCGGCAAGTAGAAGCCGACACCGACGCCGACGGCCAGGAAGATCACGAGCGCCAGCCCCGAACCCGTCAACACACCGAGCGCGGTGCCGATAGCTCCCAGTGCAGCCGCTGCGACGACGCGAAGGGTCTGCACACCCGCGGGGTCGAGACCGAACGGGTTGCCGGCGAAGTCCAGGCGCTTCTGGAAGTTGGCCGCCTGCTGAGCCGGCGTCACCCGGCTCATCTGCCGGCCCAACCAGCGGCGACCCGGTGCGAAAAGGCGCTCGAGGAGCGGCTTCTCGAGCTCGAGGGCGATTGCGCTCTGGCCCAGGCCGAGCTCCTGGCGGGCGAGCCGCTGGCGCGCGAGGGTGGTGGCGTCGGCCGCCTGCGAGCCTCTGATCCCCATTGCGATCATCACGGCGCCGGCCGCAGCCACCAGACCGAGCAAGGCGGGAAAGAGGAAGTTCATGCGATCGCCGTGATGCGCCGGATGATGATGTTGCCGACCGCCAGCAGGCCTGCGGCGAGGCCGATGAGCACCCAGCCGACGGGGCTGATAAACATCGGTCGGAAGTAATCCGGCACCACGAAGTACAGGAAGGCGGCCGCGA
>VBHX01000171.1 GCA_005879945.1 Chloroflexota bacterium
CACGCCGGGGATCCTGCTCGCGTCGAAGTCGCTGCTCGAAAGCAACCCCCAACCGTCGCGCGACGAGATCCGCGAAGCGCTCGCTGGCAACCTCTGCCGGTGCACCGGCTACGTGAAGATCCTGGAAGCCATCGAACTTGCTGCGAGCCGAATGGCATGAGCGAACCTCCCCACCCCGGCCTTCGGCCGGACCTCCCCGCGGGCCGGGGACGAGAATTCTCCGTCATCGGCAAACCGCTGCCCAAGGTCGACGCGGCGTCGCGTGTGACCGGGCAGGCGGTCTACGCCGACGACATCCTCCTCCCACGCACCCTGCACTGTCGCATCCTGCGCAGCCCCCACCCCCACGCCCGCATCCGCTCAATCGACACGTCGGCGGCGCGGCGAATCCCGGGCGTCCAGGCCGTGATCACCGGCGCGGACCTGCCGGTCAAGTTCGGCATCCTCCCCGTCACCCAGGACGAGCGCGCGCTGGAGCACGAGAAGGTGCGCTACGTCGGCGACCCCATCGCCGCCGTGGCCGCGACCGACGAAGAGATCGCCGCTGCCGCCTGCGACGCCATCGCAGTCGAGTACGAGGTGCTCGAGCCCGTCATGTCCATCGACGCCGCGCTGGCGAATCCGAAGGACGAGCGCATCCAGGACTACGGCGGCCCCAATAACATTCACAAGCTGGTCGCGCTGGAGTTTGGTGACGTCGAGAACGGATTCGAGCGCGCCGACCACGTTCGCGAGGACATCTTCTTCTTCCAGGGCAACACCCACCTGCCGATGGAGCAGCACAGCGCCATCGCAACCTACGTCGACGGCAAGGTGACTCTCTGGTCTTCGACGCAGGTCGTCCATTACGTCCACCGCGCTCTGGCCAAAGTCCTCGAGATGCCGATGAACCGAATCCGCGTCATCGGCGCAGCTCACGGCGGCGGGTTCGGCGGCAAGACCGACCCGTTTGCGCACGAGATCATCGTCGCCAAGCTGGCGATGATCACCGGCCGGCCGGTGAAGTGCACGCTCACACGAGAGGAGGTCTTCTACGCGCATCGCGGCCGCCACCCGGTGCTCATGTGGATGCGCACCGGGGTCACACGCGACGGCCGGATCACCGCGATGCACTTCAAGAGCGCCCTCGACGGCGGCGCGTACGGCTCGTATGGAGTCGCCTCTACCTTTTATACAGGTGCGCTGCAGACGGTCACGTACGACATCCCCGCCTATCGCTTCGAAGGCTGCCGCGTCTTCACCAACAAGCCGCCTTGTGGACCCAAGCGCGGCCACGGCACCCCACAGCCGCGGTTTGCGATCGAGCTGCACCTCGAGAAGATCGCGCGGGAGCTCGGCCTCGACCCTGTCGAGATGAAGCGCCGCAACTTCGTCAAGCCCATGACCCGCACCGTCAACTGGTTGCGCGTCACCTCGTGCGGGCTGGACGAATGCACCGAGCGAGTGATGAAGGGGTCGGGCTTTCGCGAACGTGAGCACGGGCCCGGCCGCGGCATGGGGTTTGCGATCTCGTCCTACCTATCGGGCGCGGGGACGGCGATCTACTGGAACGACATGCCCCACTCGGAGGTGCAGATCAAGGTCGATCGCGGTGGCGTGACTGCTTACTGCGGCGCGATGGACATCGGCCAGGGGTCAGACTCGGTGCTCGCGGCTGTCGTTGCCGAGGAGCTCGGGCTGCAGCCGAAGGACATTCGGCTCGTGACCGCCGACACCGACGCCACGCCGATCGACCTCGGCTCCTACTCCTCCCGCGTCACCTTCATGGCCGGCAACGCGGCGCTCGAAGCCGCCCGCAAGATGCGCGCCCTGCTGGTCGAGGCGGTGGAGGCAACCGGACGCAGGATCGACGAGGTCTCCTTCGAAGAGGCCAGCATGCTGGCCGAGGCGCGTTTCGGCACGTTAGCGACCGCCGGCAGCTACACGCCGCCGAAGATCGCGGGTCCCTACAAAGGCTCGGGCGTCGGCCCGAGCCCGGCGTACAGCTACTCCGCCTGCGTTGTCGACCTCGACGCCGACCCGCGCACGGGGCTCATCCACGTGAACAGAATCTGGATCGCCCACGACGTCGGCCGGGCCATCAACCCGCTGCTGGTCGAGGGTCAGGTTGAGGGCAGCGTGTACATGGGGCTCGGCGAGGCGCTCATGGAGGAGCAGACCTTCCGCAAGGGCCTGCACAAGTGGCCTTCGATGCTCGAGTACAAGTCACCGACTTTCCTGGACATGCCCGACGTGGAGACATACCTCGTCGAGACCAACGATCCGGAGGGGCCTTACGGCGCGAAGGAAGCAGGGCAGGGTCCGCTGCTGCCCGTGATCCCCGCCGTCAGCGCGGCCGTGTTCGATGCGCTCGGCGTGTGGATCGACGAGGTCCCGATCACGCCAGAGAAGATCGTCGAGGCGCTGAGGCGCAAGGACAAAGGCGAACCGGCGCGTTACGGCCCGCAGCGGTTCCCGGACATCCCGTATCCGACAACCATCAAAGTCGAACCGCCACCCAAAGAGTTGGACCGTGCTGCGGCTGCCTCGATTTAAGTACCTGCGCCCGAAGACGGCGCGCGAGGCCGCGCGCATGGCAGCCGACCTCGGTCCGCGCGCGATGTTCGTCGCGGGCGGAACCGACCTCTTTCCAAAGTTGAAACGGAGGCAGTTCGAGATCGAGGCGCTGATCGGCCTCGACTTTCTTTCGCGCTCGGTTCATCACGGCGAGGATGAGACCGTCCTCGACGCGGGCATGACGCTGGCCGCGGCATCGAGCAACGCAAACCTACGCGCCAACTACCCCGGCTACACGCAGGCTGCCGGCCTGGTCTCCTCGCCGCCGCTGCGTAACGCCGGCACCATCGGTGGCAACCTCTGCGTCGATACGCGCTGCAACTACTACGACATGACGTACGAGTGGCGAAAGGCGGCCGGCTTCTGCATAAAGAAGGACGGGGACATCTGCCTGGTCGCGCCGAGCAGCTCTCGTTGTTGGGCGGTATCGTCGTCGGACACGGCGCCGGTGGCCATCGCGCTTGGCGCCCTGGTCACGCTGGCCGGACCGGACGCGGAGCGCCAGCTCCCGGTGGCGGCCCTCTATCGCGACGACGGGATTGACTACCTCGCCAAGCAGCCTTCAGAGGTGGTCACCGCTTTGCGGCTGCCGGCCGCCAGCGAGACCCGAACCGCGTACGTCAAGCTCCGCCGCCGAGGCTCGATCGACTTCCCGATCGCGGGCTGCGCGGTGGCCATGCGGCTGGAAGGTTCGACGGTCACCAGCTGCCGGATCGTGCTCTCGGCTGTGGCCTCGCACCCCCTGGAGGCCCCGGAAGCTGCCGAATTCCTGATCGGAAGGCGAATTGACGGCGAATCGGTGAAAACGGCCGCTGAGATCGCCGCCCGGCCGGCCAAACCGCTCGATAACGCCGATCTCAACCACTTCTGGCGGAAGCGGATGGTACGGATGGTCGTCGAGCAGGCTTTGCTGCTTGCTAACGATCAGAAAAGGGGGCCCGATGGTTAAGCTTCTAGGTCAATGCTAGGAGTAATGCGCGTTCAGCGCTGGCAATCTGGACAAGGAATGGTTGAGTACGCGCTCATACTTGCCCTGGTCGCACTTATCGTGATCATCGCGCTGATCGCCACCGGTGGACAGCTCATCAACCTGTTCTCCAACATCAGCACGACCATGTGCAACTATCACGTAGGTTGCTAATTCGCGGGGGGCACAGAGTCCCCCGCTGCGGAACCCACCCCTCTCCACGGGGACGCTTGGTGGAGTTTTGGAAAGTGGTGGGCTGGGGGACGGCCGGAATGAAACCGGCCTTAGGCTCCACTCGGCATCTTCTTGTTATCGGCCCGGGCTCGAAGCAGTCCGGTCAAGGCCTCGTCGAATACGCACTGATCCTCGCCCTCGTCGTCCTCGTCGTCATCGTCGCGCTGGTCGCGACAGGCGGTCAAGTGCAGAACCTGTACTCCGACATCATCACCACCATGTGCAACAACCACGTGGGGTGCTGATGAACCCTCGCCTCAGCGCCTGACGCCGGCTCCCGCGGCGGCCTCGGCGGCGCGACTCGCCCGCTCACGAACCGCTTCCATGTCGCGCCGGGCCAGCACGTCCGCTGGAAACACCGCGCCGGTGAGCCCAACGGCCTTCACGCCAAGGCGTAGATAAGCCGGGATCTGCTCGATCTCGACGCCGCCCGATGCCCATAAGGGCACGCTGCCCATCGGGCCCTGCAACGCGCGAATGTACTCGGGCCCTCCCACCGGTCCCACCGGGAACACCTTCACCAGGTTCGCGCCCGCAAGACGGGCCTGATAGATCTCGGTCGGGGTCAGCGCCCCAAGCACGCAGAGGATGTCCTCTTTTCCGCAGGCTTCTGCCACCTCTGGCAGGAGGACCGGCGTGACAACAAAATCCGCGCCCGCCTCCTTTGCGTCAGCGACCGCGCCCGGGTCCCAGACGGTGCCGACTCCGATGGAAACCTTGCCGAGCGTGGTCCCGATCAGGCCCCGGATGATCTCGTACCAGGACGGCACGGTGGTAGTGATCTCGATCGTGCCAATGCCGCCCTCGATCGCGGCCAGGCAGGCCTGAAACGCGATGTCGGCGTTGTCGGTTCGAATGACCCCACAAAGCCCACTTGGAAAGACACGCTCGATGCTCCTCAACCGACCCTGAATTATGGCCGTCGTGTGGAACCCGTAGAGTAGTACATACGTATGACCGGGGCGACCGCGACCGAAAGTACGAGAGACCAGATCATCCACGCAGCCGCTGATTCGCTTCTGGAAAGCGGCTACTCCGGGACCAGCGTCCGCTCCATCGCCTCCCGCGCGGGAGTCGCCATCGGCAACCTCCAGTACTGGTTTCCCACCAAGTCCGAGCTCCTGGTCGAGGCCTGGCGATATCTGACCGCCACCTCAGTTGAGGAGCTCCGCACCGCCCTCAACCAACTCACCGATCCTCTGGAAGTCCTGGAGATCGGCGTCGAGTCGCTCTGGGACAACCTGCGACGGCTTGGCGACATCCAGCTCGCCGCGTTCGATCTGCTGGTGCAGGCTCCCCGCACCGAGCGCCTGCGCGCGTACCTGCCCGAGCTGTTCACGCGCTACCGCGAAGTGATCCAGGAGCAGCTCGACCGCCTCGAGGCTGACGGCCGGATCCGGCTGACCGTACCCCGCGAGGTATTAGTTCCATTGGTGCTCAACACGGTCCTGGGCTTTGGCCTCTACTACGTCGTCACGCGCGACGACGAGTCCTGCGTGCGCGCTCTGTCCGCGTTCCGCCAGCTCGCGGGCAGCCTGATCGAGCCGGTATGACCGTCCAGATCATCGAGGTCGAGCTCGACCGCCTGGAGGACCTGTGGTCCGACGGGCTGTCCGAGACATACCGGTCCTACGTCGAGGCGCTCTCTGATCACGATCCCGCGGTGCGGCCGAAGCTCGGGCTGGCCGCTTCCCTGATCGAGGTCGGACTTCGCCTCCAGGGTTTGGGCGGGCGGGCCGCTCCGCCGCCAACGCTACTGATGGGCGACCTCTGCCTGGCGCGTGGCTCGCGCTTGCTGACCGAGGCTGCCAGCAAACCGGTCCAGGTTGCTTTCGCCAGGGCAATCGAGGGACTGTCCGCTTCCGCCGCTTCCGGCAAGCCGAGCGCACCTGTGCGCGAGCTGTTGCTGCACGCTTTCACCGCGACCGAATGATCTCTTCAAGGCTTCGGTTCGAATCTTCGCGCGCCACCGAGTTCGTCGACCTGACCAAGCGGCTGCGGGATGAAGTGCAGAAGTCGGGTCTTCGAAAAGGGCGCGTCCACATGCAGTCGCTGCACACCACGGTCGGTCTCGCGATCAACGAGAACGAGCCGCTGCTTCTTCGCGATTTCCAGAAACTCCTGGAGCGTCTCGCTCCGGGTGATGCCGGATACGAGCACGACGACTTCGCGCGGCGATACGAGATCGCGGTCGACGAGTCTGTCAACGGCCACGCGCATTGCCGCCAGCTGCTTCTCACCGGTTTCGCGACGCTGCTAGTGGAGGACGGCAAACTGGTGCTCGGACGCTGGCAGTCGGTCTTCGCGGTGGATCTCGACGGGCCGCGCCACCGCGAGCTGGCGATTCAGCTCGACGGCGAGTTTGCCGAGGTGGCGCGCGAAACCGGCAACCAGGCACAGCTGGTGGAGCTGGAGATCACTCGCCAGCTCATGGTCGATCCGGACGCGGTCGCGCTGCCGATGAGGCGCCTGATGGAAGCCGGTGGCAAACGGGTTCGGCCGAGGCTGCTCCAGCTGACGTCCTTGATCGGTCCCCGCTATGACCCGCTGCTGGCCGCCTCACTCGCGGCGGCCGTCGAGCTGCTCCACAACGCGACCCTGGTCCACGACGACTATGTTGACGAGTCGACGCATCGGCGCGGCCGGCCGACGGTAGCCGCCGCCGAAGGTGCGGAGCGCGCGATCGCTGTCGGCGATTACTACTTCGCCAAGGCGACGCGAATCATCGCGGAGATCGGGCCCACCGCCGTGACCTCGACGATGGCCGAGGCGCTGGAGGCTATCTGCGCTTCTCAGATCGACGATGTCGCCATGCGCGGCGCATTCCCAGGCGACCGAAGCTCATATGTCCGCATCGTCAAAGGCAAGACGGCTGCGCTGTTTGCGGCCGCCTGCGCATCCGGCGCGCTGCTGTCCGATGCACCGCCGGAAGTCGTGGCCGCATTGAAGCGCTACGGCGAGCTGCTCGGCATCGCGTTCCAGATGGCCGATGACGTCGTCGACTTCAGCCCGAGCTCGGGCAAGCCGGTTGGGCTCGACATCCGGCAGCGAGTGCTCTCGCTTCCGCTGATCTATGCCGCCGAGGATCGCGAGGTCGGCGCTGAGGTACGCAGCCTCCTTCAGGGTTCGCTTGGCGACAGAGAGGTCGACCGCGTCGTCGAGCTCGTTACGTCGAGCGATGCTCTCCGGCGCGTCGGCGATGAAGCCCGCGGCCTGGTGGAGGATGCGCTTCGAGAGCTCGAGGCGGTCGAGCTCAATGGGCTGCGCTCGACGTTCGTAAGCATCGCCCGCTCAGCTGTCGACCGCACCGCCTGACAAGATCGCCACAGTTCCCATCGCCAGCCCGACGTGGCGGATCGCCTTCCAACCGGCCACCTCAGCCAGCGCTCGCAATTCGTTTGCTGACCGATACGAGTCCACCGTGTCGCTGAGGTAGCGGTAGGCCGAAGGCGCGCCTGACAGCGCACCGCCGACTGCAGGCAGCAGCGTCTTCAGATAGACGCGGTAAGCAGAGCCGACCGGTCCTTTCGGCGGCCTCACGAACTCGAGGACAACCGCACGGCCGCCCGGCTTCACCACACGCAGCATCTCGCTCAGGCCGCGCACAGGATCGGCGAGGTTTCTCAAGCCGAAGGCGATCGTGGTCGCATCGAAAGTCGCGTCATCGAACGGGAGATTGAGCGCGTCGCCCTCGCGGAATTCGATGGTGGGGAACTCGTGGCGGGCAACCTCGAGCATCTTGGTGCTGAAATCGAGGCCGACCACGCGTCCGTTTGGTCCCGCAATCCGGGAGAGCAGGATGGTCAGCTTGCCCGAGCCGCACGCCACGTCAAGCGCCGAACCCCCCGGCTTGAGAACGGTGGCCTTCGCCGCGCGGCGCCTCCATCCGCCGTCGGTGCCGGCCGACAACACCGTGTTGACGAGGTCGTAACGCCGCGCGATGCGATCGAACATCGTGCGGACCGCCTGGGGGTCGCGTTCGGAGATGTGCTAGATCCTCTCCCAGATCGAGGCGATGCCCTGGCCAACCCCGATGCACATCGTGGCCAGGCCGTATCGCGCGTCGCGATGATTCATCTCGCGGACGAGCGTGCCCACGAGTCGGGCGCCGCTGCTGCCGAGTGGATGGCCGAGCGCGATCGCGCCCCCGTTCACGTTTACCTTCTCCTCGTCGAGGCCGAGCAGGCGCACGCAGGCGAGCGATTGCGAGGCAAATGCTTCGGGATGGACGCCCGCGGGCGATGCAGCGACAAATCTGGCGAGGGGCGTGAGGTTGCGCTCTCGCGCCTTGGTTTCAGACATCAGCACCAGCGCTGTTGCCCCGTCGTTCAGCGGAGACGAGTTTCCGGCGGTCACCGATCCCTCCTCCGCAAACGCTGCTTTCAGTCTTGCCAGCGCATCGAGCGAGGTGTCCGCGCGCGGGCCCTCGTCTTCGGTGAGCTGTAGGGGCTCGCCTTTGCGCTGGGCCACCACAACCGGAACGATTTCCTCGGCGAGCCTCCCCGATTTCTGGGCGGCGACCGCGCGCTGATGGCTGCGGAGCGCGAAAACGTCCTGATCTTCACGCGACACCTCGTACTTCTGGGCCACGCGCTCGGCGGTCTCCCCCATCTGCAGCGTGCCGTACATCTCCGCCATCTTCGGGTTGACCAGGCGCCAGCCCAGCGCCGTGTCATAGGCGGTCTGGGGGCCGCGCGGAAACGGCCCGTCGGGCTTAGGCATCACCCACGGCGCGCGCGTCATGCTCTCGACGCCGCCGGCGACGACGATCTCAGCGGCGCCGGTCTGGATCTCGCGCGCCGCGGCGATTGTCGCCTGCATTCCAGAGCCGCACAGACGGTTGACGGTCTGTCCCGGCACTTCGACCGGGAATCCTGCGAGCAGCAGCGCCATGCGCGCGACGTTGCGGTTGTCCTCGCCGGCGCCGTTGGCGCAGCCGAGGATCACGTCTTCGACCTCGGCCGGTTTCACGTAAGCCCGCTCGCACGCCTCTTTGAGGACGATCGCGGCGAGGTCGTCCGGACGCACGTCCTTCAGCTGGCCGCCGTACCTCCCCATCGGCGTGCGCGCGGTCGCGACGATGACCGCCTCATGCAGCTCTCGCATTTACCCCCTCTCCCCCTCAGGGAGAGGGTTGGGGAGTGCGGCGTGGATTGGAATCACGCTCTCTTCTTGTTGCGCCGTGCCAGGAACGCCTGAACGCCGTCGGCGAACTCGGGACTGGCCGCCTGCGCCTCCTGCAGATACGACTCGAACTCGAGAGCTTCCTCGAAGCTCGACTGCAGCGCGTGGACCACGGCGCGCTTCGCCCCTGCCATCGCCTGCCGCGGCTGGGACACGAGATGAGCGGCGAGCTCGCGCACCTCGGCCTCGAGGCGATCCGCGGGCACGAGGCGGTTGATGAGTCCGAGCCGGTACGCGTCGGTCGCCGACAGAGGCTTGCCGGTGAAGAACATCTCATAGGCGATCCCGGTGCCCGCGATGCGTGGAAGGAGCCAGCTCACGCCACCGTCGGGGGCAAGGCCGATGTTGACGAAAGCTTCGAGCAGGTACGCCTCGGGCGTCGCGATGCGGATGTCGCAGGCGAGTGCGTAGCTCGCGCCGATCCCGGCCGCGGGGCCGTTCATGGCCGCGATCACAGGCTTGGGCATGGTGCGCAGTCGCGTGAGCATCGGCATGTACTCGGTGCGCAGCACGTTGCCGACGTCTTCTGGCGTCCGCATTCCCGCGCCTTCCACGAACAGCTCGGTGACGTCGGCGCCTGAGCAAAACGCGCGGCCGGACCCCGTGAGGACAACCACGCGCACTGCGTCGTCGCGCTCCACCTGCTTGATCGCTTCGCCCAACTGCTGGCGAGTGAGCGCGCCGATTGCGTTCATCTTCTCGGGGCGGTTGAGCTGAATCAGTCCCACCCCGTCGTGAACCTGGACGTTGACGTGAACCTCGACTTCAGTAGTCATGGATTACCTTCCTTTGAAGACTGCCTTCCGCTTCTCGAGGAAGGCGCGCATGCCCTCCTTCTGGTCGTCTGTCGAGAAGAGGAAGTAGAAGCTCTTGCGCTCGGACATGAGCCCTTCCGCCAGCGGTCCTTCGAATGCCTTCAGGACGGCCTCCTTGGCCATCCGCAGCGCAAGCGGCGCCTTCTCAGCCAGCTGGCGCGCGACACGCTGAGCGATCGCAACCGTCATCTCCGCAGGCACTAGCTTATTGGCGACCCCGAGCTCGTGAGCGCGGCTGGCCGTGATTGGTGCGCCGGTGAGCACCGTCTCCATGGCCACGTACTTGCCCGCCGTGCGCGGCCATCTCTGAGTGCCGCCGGCGCCGGGGATGATGCCAAGGTTGACCTCGGGCTGCCCGAATCGGGCCGTGTCGCCGGCGATGATCATGTCGCACATCAGGGCAAGCTCACAGCCGCCGCCCAGCGCGTAGCCGTTCACCGCCGCGATGAGCGGTTTGGTAAATGCGGCGATGCCGGCCCAGCGGCCGGTCTGGTCGCGGTGCAGCTGCTCGACCGCGCTGCGCTCGGCCATATCGCTGATGTCGGCTCCGGCGGCGAAAACCCTTGGCCCGCCGGTGAGCACGACGGCTCGCACGCGGTCATCGGCGTCGAGTTCGCGGAGGGCCTGGTTGACCTCGCCGATGAGCTCCGGGCTCAGTGCGTTCAGAACCTTGGGCCGGTGCAGGGTTATGGTCGCGACCGGGGGCTCGACGTCAAGCAGGATGTGCTCGTAACCCATCCGGCCTATCATCGGCCATGTGGGGACGGCAAGGCTAAGGGACTCCTACGGCCGGGTCGCGGACGACCTCCGGATCTCGATCACCGACCGCTGCAACTTCCGCTGCATCTACTGCATGCCGGCGGAGGGTCTGAAGTGGCTGGCGCGGGACGACCTGCTCCGGTTCGAGGAAATCGCGCGGGTAGCCCGGATCTTCGTCGAGCGCTACGGTGTACGCACGATCCGCATCACCGGCGGTGAGCCGCTCGTGCGGGTCAGGGTCGAAGAGCTGGTCGGGATGATCAACGACATCGACCCGACACTCGACATCACCATGACGACCAACGGCGTGCTCTTGCGCGAGAAGGCGCAGCTGCTTCGCGACGCGGGCCTGAAGCGAATCAACATCTCGCTCGACACTCTGCACATGGACCGCTTCCACGAGATCGCGCGCAGCGACGCGTTCAAGCGCGTGATGGACGGCATCCAGGCCTCACGCGAAGCCGGGCTGTGGCCGATCAAGCTGAACATGGTGGTCATGAAGGGCAAGAACGACGATGAGGTCGTCGACTTCGCACGGCTCGCGCGCGACGAGGGCTACGAGGTCCGCTTCATCGAGTTCATGCCGCTGGACGGCGACAACATCTGGACCAACGAGCAGGTAGTCCCGAGTCTTCGTATCCAGGAACAGATCGAGGACCTGTTCCCGCTGCAGCCGGTTGTGGATTCGCGTCCAGGACCCGCGACGCGATTCAAGTTCGCGGACGGCGCGCCGGGCGGCATCGGCTTCATCTCCTCGGTGAGCCAGGCGTTCTGCACGACCTGCAACCGGATCCGGCTCACCGCCGAGGGCGGCCTGCGCACGTGCCTGTTCTCGCTGCGGGAGACGCCGCTGCGAGACCTGATCCGCTCGGGCGTTTCCGACGACCACATCGGCCGCGTCATCGAGACGGCGGTCTGGCGCAAGGAAGAAGGCCACCTGATCAACCAGCCCGGGTTCATCAAGCCGGCCAAAAACATGTCGCAGATAGGCGGGTGATTCAGGAGCTGCAGGCCGGGGCGACGAACCTCGCCTACAAGGCGATGCTCGAGCTCAGGGCGGACATCGGCCCGGAGTCTGTGTTCGTCGGCCACGTGGACGCGGTCATGCGGCCGCAGGGCTACCGTCTTGCCGGATTCTTCGTGAAGGACGATGTGTACGCGGTGGCGGTGGCGGGCTTTCGGGTGTTCGACATGCTCGCCTGGGGTCATGCACTTTACTGCGACGACCTCGGCACGCGGTTGGAGCACCGCCGCCAGGGTTTCGCGGGACAGCTCATGGACTGGTTGATCGAAGAGGCCAAGCGCCTCCACTGCGACCAGCTCCACCTCGATTCAGGGGTTGGCCCGGACCGCACGGACGCCCATCGCCTGTACTTCAACAAGCGGATGCGCATCTCCTCGTTCCACTTTTCGCGCCCGGTCTGACCCATGCTCCGGCCCGAAGAGGCTCAGCGCCCATACACCGTCACCGAGCTCTCCAACGAGATTCGTCGCGAGCTGCGCCCGCTGACTGCCCTGCTCGTGAAAGGCGAGGTCAGCGGGATGAAGCGCGGCGCAAAGGGCCACTACAGCTTCGCAATCAAGGACGGGCAGAGCCTGATCAACGGATTCCTGTATGCAGACGATGCCAGGAAGGTGACAACGCTCCCGGAGGACGGCCAAGTATTCGTTTTCAAGGGACGCGTTGATTTTTGGACGCAGTACGGAGTTATCCGCTTCATCGTCGAGCAGGTCGAGTTCGACGACGTCGGCAAGCTGCGCGCGCGCCTGGAGGAACTGAAGCGCCGCCTCGAGGCGGAAGGTGCGTTCGCCCCTACCCGCAAGCGCCGCCTGCCGTTTCTGCCGATGGCAGTGGCGCTGGTCACGTCGCCGACGGGTGCCGTCATCCACGACCTTCAGGAGACGATCTGGGAGCGCTACCCGAACATGGGTGTAGTCGTTTATCCGGTGCAGGTGCAGGGCGCGGCCGCGCCGTTGAGCGTTTCGCGAGCCCTGCGCCGCTGCAACGACGACGAGCTTGCGCAGGTGATCGTCGTGGCTCGAGGCGGAGGCAGCTTTGAGGAGCTTTATGCGTTCAACACCGAAGTCGTCGCCCGTGCCATCCTCGGGTCGCGCCTGCCAGTCGTCACCGCGCTTGGTCACACCTCGGATCGCACGGTCGCCGACATGGTCGCGGATGTCGAGGCGCGCACGCCGACCGAGGCCGGGTCGCGGGTCGTGCCGAAGAAAGCTGACCTGATCGCATTGCTGCGGGAGCGAGGGCGGCGGCTCGACCGCGAAACCAACCAGCGGGTCCTTCGCGAGGCCGATCGCCTGCAGGCGAGGAGGGCGAGGCTGGTGCAGCTGCTGCCGGCGATAGTGCGGCGGCGCACCGACCGGCTCGCGCAGGCGGCCGCCAATCTCGCGCGGTTGAGCCCGGTGCAGCAGATTGCTCGCCGCGAGGAGGCGCTGCGCGAGCGGGCACGGAGGCTGCAGTCCGCGGCGAGCGCTCGTTTGACTCGCGGCCGCAACGCCCTCGCATCCCGACGTGCGGATGATCGATTGGAGCGGGCGCTGGCGGAGCGCTTCGCCGTCGCCACGCGGGGACTCGCCCACCGCCGCGATCGATTGATCGCGCTCAGCCCGGAAGGCGTCCTCTCGCGCGGTTACAGCATCACGGTCGACACCGACACCGGCGCCGTCGTCAGGTCGGCATCGGAAACCGCCGTCGATCGGAAGGTCCGGATACGGCTGGCAACCGGGCGACTCGCCGCGCGGGTAGAACAGGTGGAGCCTTGAGCGAGCAGATGTCCTACGAGCAGGCGCTCGAGAAGTTGGACGAGAAGTTGAAGGTCCTGGAGGATGGCGAGCTCTCGCTCGAGGACGCGCTGAAGGCGGTCGACGAGGCGCGCGTCTATCTAAAGATCTGCACGGAGCGCCTCGAAGCCGCGCGCAAGAAAATCGAGGTCCGCCCCGAACCCGGCGAATAGCCGCGCTTCCCTCTCCTGAAGGGAGAGCGGGAATGCAAGCTCAGAGGGGGACTTGCAATTGACCGATAACCGCCTAAGCTGTGGCCCGATAGGGGCCGCATCGGGGTCAGGAGGGAGGAAATTCATGGCCACACTTACGTTCGATACTTTGCGCCAGCAGGTGCGAGGCGATGTAGTCACAAAAGAGGACGACGGCTACGATCTCGCTCGCGCCGTCTACAACGCGATGATCGACAAGCATCCAACCGTCGTGGTCCGCGCGACCAACGCGGGCGACGTCATTGCGGCGGTTAACTTTGCTCGCGAAGGCCGTCTCGACCTTGCCATCCGCGGCGGCAGCCACAGCGTGCCGGGGTTTGGCACCTGCGATGGCGGCGTCGTGATCGACCTCGTGCGCATGCGAGGCGTGCGCGTCAACCCGGAAAACAAGACCGCACGCGCCGAGGGCGGTGCGACCTGGGGCGACTTCAACGCCGCCACCTATCCCTTTGGGCTCGCGACCACCGGCGGAATCATCTCGACCACCGGAGTGAGCGGCCTGACCCTCGGCGGTGGCATCGGCTACCTGGCCCGCGGCTTCGGTCTATCGCTGGACAACCTCATCTCAGCAGACGTCGTCACGGCGGACGGCAAGTTCCTCATCGCAAGCGAGAAGCAGAACGAGGACCTCTTCTGGGCCATCCGCGGCGGTGGCGGAAACTTCGGCGTATTAACCTCGCTCGAGTTCCGTGTGCACCCGGTCAAGGACATTTACGGCGGCCCGATGTTCTTCGAGCTGAAGCACATCAAGGACGTGCTCAATTTCTATCGCGACTACATCAAGGACGCTCCTGAGGAGATGGGCTGCTTCCCCGCATTCCAGATCGCCCCTCCCCTACCGTTCATCCCCGAGAACCGCCACGGAGACACTTTCGTCGCGATGGTGGCGTGCTGGGCAGGGCCTCTGGATAAGGGCGAAAAGATGCTCAAGCCGTTCCACGACGTGGCGCCCGTGGTGGCCGAGTTCGTCGGCCCCATGCCCTACCCCGCGCTGAACAGCGCCTTCGACGGCTTGGTGCCGCCCGGTCTGCAGCACTACTGGAAGGCGAACTTCGTGAAGGAGCTCACCGATGAGGCGATCGCCGCCCACATCGAGCATGGGCCAAAGATCCCCGCCGTGAACTCGACGATGCACATCTATCCCATCAACGGGGCTGTCCATCGAGTCGCATCCGACGCGACGGCATTTGGACACCGCGACGCGAACTTCGCCACCGTGATCGCCGGCATGTGGCCTGAGCCCGCCCACAACACGGCCAACATCAAGTGGGTCCGCGACTACTACGACGCAACGGCGCCGCACTCAGAGCAGGGCGGCTACATCAACTTCGCCGCCGACGACGACCAGGGCCGCGCTCCGGCCAACTTCGGCAAGAACTACCAGCGGCTGGTCGAGGCCAAGCGGAAATACGACCCCGACAACCTGTTCCACGTGAACCAGAACATCAAGCCGTGAGGCAAGTGCCGAGAGAGGGATTTCCCCTCTCTCGGCCCAACCCTTCCGTCCTATCGTCGGCCTTTGAACGCCAACCGCTTGCCCCTCACGAGCCACCAGCCGATCACACCTACGCCCACGAGCATGGTGACAAAAGCGGCGAGCCCAACCTGATTGGTCACGACTCCGAGCGCGGAAATCGCTGCAATCACGGCAACGGCAAAACCGAGCGTTCGCAAAGAAGGTCGATAGGTTTGCTGTGCCACCTTCACTAACGAACAACGTTGGTCGGCGCCGCTTCCTGCACACCTGATTCGAGCTGCTCATTCATCTTTCGAATGCGCTGGCTCAGGTTTCTCACGAACTCCATCAGAACCTCGGGATGCTCGTGCACGAGCGCCTGCAGACGGTCCTTGCGCAGCACCCGAACTGTGGTTGAGCCTGTTGACTGCGCGCCCGCCGACCGAGGTTCGGCGTCGAAGACCGACATCTCGCCCAGGACCGAGCTGGGGCCCAGCCGGGCGAGCGTCACCTCGCGCCCTTCGTGGTCGAGGTGGACCCGGATCTCCCCGTCGAGGACAACGTACAGCTCCGTGCCGACATCACCTTTGATGAAGATCGTCTCGCCGTTGGCGTAGTGCCGCGTGACCATGAGTCGGTCGACAGTCGACAGCTGCTCCAGCGTCAGCGTGCTGAACAGCGACACCTGCTTCAGCGCGATCAGCTCTTTCATGCCTTCGCCGAGTCCGTTCTTGGCCGCCTCGGCGGCCGCCTGGATCCATTTGTCGGAATGGTGCGCAAGCGCATCAAGCTCGGCACCTGACAGTGCATGCGTCGACATCACGTCGAACGCATCCGGGTCGAGGAGCTGCGCCAGAGGTGCGGCGAGCCATCCGGGGCCGAAGTTTAGCAACGTTTCCAGGCCTTCAACCCGCGCTAGCGGCTCGTTCGAAAGGACGCCTCGCTCGACGGTTGCGAATCCCCGCTTGCCGTGAAGGGCGCGCATGGCGCCGAGCCCGGAGGCGGCCGCGTGGATGGCGTAGTCGTCGAGTGCGATGCGCAGGAATGCATAGGCCGCGGCGTCGTCGCTGTCCCTGTGCGCGCGCGCGTTGGCGGCCGCGCGAGCCGACATCCTGGCGGACTTCACGCCATCGGCGAGAAGCCGCTCGAGGTGTGCCCTCACTCGCTGGAAGAGGTCCGGCCGGCCGCTGCGGATGAGTGCCTCGACGGCGGCAGCCGCCGTGTCCTCGCGAGACTCCAGGAGCGGAAGCGCCATCGAGAGCGCCTCCGGAGCCTGGGCGGCCATCGCCTCGGACGCTAGCCGCCGGACCTCGCGGTCACCGCTCGCCAGCGCCGCAACCAGGGACTCGGCGAACGCCGGACGGTCGTCCCCGGACGGCGCCCAGCGCACCGCCTGGCGCAGCGCCTCCCGCCGCACCTCGATGTTGTCGTCGCGCAGGCAGGCGACCATCGCCCCCG
>VBHX01000042.1 GCA_005879945.1 Chloroflexota bacterium
GACGCCGCCGCTGATCTTGTCCCACGCATCGACCCGAAGCGGCACCGTCCCATCCCTGATGGCCGCTTCCATGATTTCCTTGTGGCTTGCCCTGGCGATGACGAGCCGCTTGAGCTCATCGGTCATCGTGAGCACCTCGAAAACGCCAATCCGGTCGTAGTAGCCGGTCATTTGGCACCGGCTGCACCCCTGGCCCCGGTAGAGCACCTTCGGCGCCGGCATGCCCAAGGACGCTGCAAACTCGAGCTCCTCAGGGTTCGGCTCGCAGGGCACCCGGCAGCCCTCACAAGTCTTGCGAACCAGGCGCTGGGCGACGATCGCGATCACCGAGGACGCGATGAGGAAACCCTCGATGCCCATGTCTGTGAACCGCAGCAAGGCGCCGACCGCGTCGGTGGCGTGCAGCGACGACAGCACGAGGTGACCGGTCAAAGCGGACTGAACCGCGATCTCCGCCGTCTCACGGTCGCGAATCTCGCCGACCAGGATGATGTCCGGATCCTGGCGGAGAATCGCCCGGAGTCCGTTCGCGAAGGTGATGTCGGCCAGCTTGTTGATCTGGCTCTGGTTGATGTTGTCGAACATGTACTCCACGGGATCCTCGATTGTCATGATGTTGCGCACCTGCTGATCGAGCTCGTGGATCGACGCATACAGCGTCGTCGTCTTGCCGCTGCCGGTCGGGCCTGACACGATCATCATCCCGTACGGCGAGTGCAGCATCCGGTGGTACTCGGAGTAGGCCCTTCGTGAGAAACCGAGCTGGCGGAGGGTGATCAGCGACCGGCTGCGGTCGAGCAGCCTCATGACCAGCTTCTCGCCCCAGATCGTCTCCATCGTGGCCACGCGGACGTCCAGCTCGCGGCTGTCCACGTTGACGCTGATCTGACCGTCCTGGGCCCGCCTCCGCTCGACGATGTTCATTCCGGCCATGATCTTGATTCGGGACGAAAGCGCCGCCCCGGTCGCGGTCGGCAGGTGGGCCATGTCGTGCAGCACGCCGTCGATCCGGAACCGGACCCGCAGGTATTCCTTCTGGGGCTCGATGTGGATGTCGGAGGCCCGGTCGCGCAGGCCCTGGGTGATCAGCAGGTTCACGATCTCGACCGCCGGCGAGTTGGATGTGATCGTGGCAAGCTCGAGGGTGACCGTGCGCTCGAGTCCGAGCTGCGGGCGCGACTCCTCCAGGGTCTTGGCTGCTTCGGCTAGTCGCGGCCGCATGCTGTGCACGCGACTGAGGTTGGCCAGGATGTCGGACGGGCTCGCGACGTAGGCCGTGACGTTCAACCCGGTTATCAGCCGGATGTCGTTCAGGAGCGGAAGGTTGGCGGGGTCGCTCATTGCGACCGCGATGTGGCCGTTCTGCCGGCCGAGCGGCAGCACCAGGTGCCGGCGTGCGAAGTCCTCGGGAACCAGGCGCGCGATCTCTGGGTCGACCTCGCCGTTCTTGAGATCGGCGATTGGCGCGTCCAGGTGGCCGCTGAGCACCTGCGTCAGGCTGTCCTCGCGCAGCGCGCCCTGGTTCACGAGCAGCGCGCCAAGCGGCGCGAACGAGGTGCGCTGAGCGGCCAACGCTCGTGCTAGCTGGTCCTCGCTGATCAAGCCTTCGGAGACGAGCACCTGCCCGAGCCGGCGCCCGCTGGCGGGCTTATCGGCGGGCAAGGCCTCGTCGACCCTAACCACGTGCTGATGTTCGCCCGTACCGGTCGTCTTAGTAATGGGGATTTCCCCGGCACCGTGGGTCACTTGTCCCGGTCGAGCCGGGCTTAGATCCCGCTTCGGCATCCTTCGGTCGGGGGAACCACGGCTAAATCGCAGGCGGCTGAACTGGCGTGGCCTTTAAGGCGCGCGGCCCGCGCCGGAACTTCGGGAAGAGAATTGACGCCACAAACCCGGTGATCTCGACCGGGCGCGATGTCAGCGTGTAGCGCTCGACCAGGACGAAAAGCGCCCAGGCCACAGCGAAGATCACTGGCAGCAGCGCGATCAGGGCGACGAACGAGCGGGTGGGCGTGAGCCCGAAGTCGTGGCGTAACACGAATGCCATCGCTTGCACCAGTGGTTGGTGGACCAGGTAAAGGCTGTACGACATGATCCCGACTGCCACCAGCGGCTTCCAGGCGAACACGCGGCTGACCACGCCTTTCTCCGCTAGCACAGCCACCAGAAGGAGCGAAAACACCGCTCCGAAGAAGAGGTGGCTCAGCGGCAGGCCGACCGCCGCAACCGCCACCGCCGTCATCGGCACCCACGCGTAGCGCGCGATCGGCGGCAGCTTCTCGAGCGAGCCGCGAGCGTAGAGCTCGGCGATTGCCATCCCGAATACGAATTCGGCCCAGCGGCCGGGGAGCAGGTTGGGGAGGACGACCGACTGCAGGATGCCGGGCGGGACCCAGCCTCTGGCTCCCGCCAGGGCCAGCGCGACCCGGTAGACGACATTGACGAGCGCGGCAGCGGCCAGGGTTCGCCAAAGGCCGAATTTCACGGCGCCGACGATCAACAGCGGCAGGGCGATGTACAGCTGCCACTCCAGACCCAACGACCAGTAGGCGCCGTTGAGCGCGTAGAAGCTCCAGGTGAACAGGGTGTGGACCATGGTCAGATGCGTCGCCAGCTGCACGGCGACATCTTTCGGGGACAGGGGGCCGAAGCCCAGGTTGCCCCCGCCGATGACGTTGAGGGCCAGCGCCAGGCCGAGCGAGCAGTAGTACGCGGGCAGGAGCCGGCGGGCTCGCCGAACGAAAAAGCTGCGTGTCTTGAATCGACCTTGCTTGCCGGCCGCGAACGGCAGGTACAGGCAGAACCCGCTGAGGACGAGAAAGAGGCTGACCCCTGTCGACCCGCTGCGAACGAAGAAGTCGAGCGGCTGGAACGGAAGATGGACTCCGCTGAACACGCGGATGTGGAACAGCACGACCCAGAACGCGGCGGCCGCACGCAGGCCGTCGACACCAGCCAACCGGCTGGCTGTCTTGATCGCCACCTGACCCACCTGGCCAACGTCACCACGCAGCCCCGCCGACGGCACCGGATCCGCAGCCATGGCCGGCACAGTCGGTGTTTGTGCCCCCATCTCGCCCGAGTCTAGTTGGCGCTTGTCGCTCCCAGAATGGGAGAGGCGCCCAGGCAATGAACCCCTGGTCCCAGATTGGCCCGCCCACATGGGACTTCTGTCCCTCAGGTTGTGGGGCTGCCTATTCCAGCCGCGGGGCCAAGGACATAACGTCAATTTCGTGTTTCAGGTCGGCCTCTTGCTGCGGTCGCTCGCCAGCAGCCGTAAGCTCGGTGACGGAGACGGGGGGAGCCTGGTCGTGCCACTCCGCGGCGGCGCCGCGGCGTTCGTGACGCGCTCAGCCTCCCGGCGGCTTATCACCACCCTGACCGCGGCTGACGCCGAAACGCCCTCAAGCGGGGTGGCTGGTTGGCTCGAGCGGAGGCAGGCGCATCGTTCCGCCGTGCTGATCGCGCCAGACAGGGCTTCAGGGGTCGCGGTCGCGCTTCGATGGGGCCTGAGTCCGGAGCGCTTCCGGCTGGCCGAGGACTTTTCGAGTGAAGAGGGCGCGAAGCTGGCGGCGGGCCGGGAGAGGCCTTGGCATTCCAGGCGGTAACCGCGCTCTCGGCGGTTACGTCTCAACGCGAGCGGGCTGACAGCAAGCAGCGACCGCGGCTCCTGATCTTGTTTGCGCAGGCCGATCATCCGCACAGGGACGCGGTCTGCGCCACCGTGGCCTGGATCGCCGCCGCCGAAGGGCAGCTCTTCGAGTGTTACTACGACGGTCGGGCCTCGGGCGTTCACTACGGCGGCGGCCTGCCTTGGCGCGCCGATCCGGCTGACCTGCGCGGCGGAACCTTCATCGGCGGTCGTCACCAGGAGCAGTTCGCGCTGGTCCTCGACCGCTTCGACTGCCAGGCTGCGTCGCTCGGTCCGACTGTGTTTTCGAGCGCAATCGTTGACGCCGGCATCCCGATCCGCGCGGTCTCCTGGAATGTGGCCGAGTTCTACGACCAGATCTTCGAGGCGAGCGGCGTGGAGCGGCCGAACACCCTTCTGGTCATCGGCGAGGGCGATGGTCCGATGAGCCTCGTCCCGTACGCGTGCCACGAAATCGTCCAGCGCCGGGTGCTCGCGATCGCCGGCGGCGATGATGACGCTCTCGCCGCGCTGCGCACAGGCCGGGAGGTCGAGCGCCTGTGGACCGGGGAGCCGGCGGGTCAGAGCGCCTCATCAGTCGCTGAGCATTCGCTCGCCATGGCGGCGCGATGGCGCCAGAACACCGGCGGTTACCTGCTGGCGGACCCGGAAGCGGCTGGCAGGTGGATCCCGGCTGCGATCCGCAACGGTTGGGCGCCCGTCTTTGGAATCCCCCAGTCCGAGGTCGTCTCGCAGCTGTCGAAAGAGCTCGAGAACGTGCCTGTCGTATGGGGAAGGCAGCAGGACGACAGCGACTTCCTCGCTCTTTCCAAAGCCGGCGTGGCATTCCAGCTCATCGACCCGGGGCGGCCACCGTTCCCGATAGTCAAGGAAGCGCCCAGGCCTCGTGCCGGAGTTGTCGAAGCTCCGCTCGAACCCTCCGATGACGAGCTGCTGCGATGGGCGACGGAGCGCCGGGTCGTGAGCAGCATCGTCTTTTGGACTGGCATGGTCCGCGAGCTCGAGTGCCTCTATGCACTGGTGGAGATTCTTGGCGCGTCGCGCCTCAAAGCTGGTGTGGCCCTAACGGTCCAGGCTTTCGACTACCTCGACTCGACTCCGCTGGGGCTGCTCGGGGTGGCCCCGGAGCAGGGCGGGTTGAGCGGACAGGTGGAAGCCCTGGTCGCCAGCGCAGGTCTAGGCGGGATGATCGAATCCGCCGCACCGCCGCACCGTTTTGCGGCGACGCTTGCCTCGAGCGTTGCTTCGCTTGCGACGCGTCTCGGCGGCGCCGACCAGGTGCCGAAAGGCTGGTGGGGTGTCATGGACGCCCCGCTCCTCCCCAGGAAACTGGGCCGGCTCAAGCTCGAGACATCGCCTGTGTCGGTCAAGCTGCGCTACCGGCGCCGGCCGCAGTCCGCCCAGGTCGGCGCGAGCGCAGGTGCGACGCGAAAAGACCTCAGATCCGCGATCCGCGAGTCGCCGCTCGGCAAGCTGTTCGATCCGATCAGGCCTTTCGATGAGGCCCGTCCTGGTGGACCGGTCCTATCCATCCTGCAGGCGGTGAGGGCGGCCGGCTTCGAATACGCGGTGACGAAGTCGGAATTCGGATCGCCACCGACCGTCGCCACCGGCGTCGCGGGCCTGAACGTGCTCAATTACACGGCCGGTCGATGGGATGGCTGGACGCCGTTCGAGACCATCAACGACCTCGAAGACCTCAAGCGAGCGGAGCGACGGCTGTTGGGGTCACGACAGCCGGGCTGGCTGCTGGGCAGCATCGACAGCTGCCTCTGGACGTTCAGCGGTCATGTGTTGGAGCGCGGCCATGAGCTGCTTGCCATCTGCCGCTGGATGGCAGGCGGCGGCTCGTCGGGCGAGATTCTCAACGTGAGGCCGCGAACCGCAGCCCGCTACGCGCGGATCCTCGCCGACAGCGGATTGGTGAGGACTGTCAATGCCGAATAATCGCGGCGCCCGCCGGCGGCCTCCGACTATTCGAAGAGCGGGGGAGGCTGAAGCTGATATGCGGGGTCGAGCGCGCGCCTCCCGATCGGTCGAGCCGGCACCCCCGCGACGATGTCGAGTGGGGCCACATCCTTGGCCACGACGGCGCCGGCCGCGATCACGGCGCCGCGTCCGATCGTGACCCCAGGCAGCACGATCGCGCGCATGCCGATCCACACGTGGTCCTCGATCACGACCGCCCGGCCCTGAAGTGCGAAGCCGGCGTCGTTGACGTCGTGTTGGGTGGTGAGGATGGCGACCTCCGGCGAGATGCTGACGTCCGCGCCGATCTTCAGGCCGCTGCGGGTATCGAGGCAGCAACCTCTATTGATGATGGTGCGGGCGCCGATGCCCGAGCCGAGACGGCGGTTGCTGCCTGGACCGTACGACCACAGATAGCACCCGAGCTGCACCGCGCTGCCGCTTCCCATCTCGATCCCCATCACCCGGTGGTACCAGCCGCGCCGGATCGCGTAGGACGGGATCCGGCTGATGACGTGGTTGGTCGCGTAGTTCAGGCAGTGAGCCACAAACCGAGCCACGCGGTTGGTTCGTGGACCCCCTCGTTTTCGCTCTCCAAGCCGAGAGGCGACGGTCGTCATCGAGTAGTTGGGTTGCCTTCCAAGCGCCGAGCGGCCTCGAAAGCTCCCAGCAAGAACCCTACGGTGATCGCGATCCGGAACCAGTAGAGGCCCATGTCGAAGAACCCCTGAATCACGTAGGCAACCAGCACCACGACCAGCGTGACGCTGATCAGCAAAGTGATCTCGCTCGGCCGCCTCCGGATGACCTGGATGGCGGAGATGATCGCCAATCCGATCACCATCCAGAACGAAATGATGCCGAAGATCCCCATCCGCAGCCAGACGTGCAGGACGGTGTTGTGCGGCAGGTATGTGATGAAGGTGTCGATGTCGCTGATGTTGACGTTGGGCACGAACTGGGGGATCGGATGGCCGAACCCGGTCCCGAATGGCATCGCCAGCCGGATGGCGATGCCGAGATCCACGTTTTCGACGGTGCGGTACTGGTTGGATGCCTGGTCGCGTGCCGTCGGCGCCAGCTGGGAGAGCACCGCTCGCGCGGGCTGCCCGAGCAGGCCAGGGTCGTTGGAGAAACGCAGCCAGTAGATTCCCCCCAGGATGACGCCCACCAGGGCGAACATCGCAATCGTCTTTCTTCGTTCGGGCACGGCGATGAAAGCCAGCACGAACACGATGATGAGCGTGGCCCCAGCGATCGCCCAGGCTGTCCGTCTCTGGTTGGCGATGTCCGCCACCAGGACGAATGGAAACAGCGCCGTCATCATTGTTCGCAGCCGGCCCTTGATCGGCAGGATCCACAGGCCGGCGAGAACCGCGATGAACACGCCGAAGAAGAAGGACTCCTCGTGCGCGAGGATCGCCTGGGGCCGGACGCCCCAGTGGATGACCAGAGTGAGCAGGCCCTGCATGGCCTTGATCCCGATTCCAACCGCCATCACGGCGATCAGCACGCGCAGATGCTTCGTGTCCTTGATGAGCTGCGAGCTGGCCACGAAGGCGATCGCGACGTAGAGCCAGGGCCTGAGCTCGAGCAGCGAATCCGAGAACGATCCTCCGGTGGCGACCCCGTGGACCCAGGTGAACGCCACGATCAGCGCAAGAGTCCCGATCCAGAAGCTCAGCTTTGTGCGCGGCAGCCGCAGGCTGCGACTTGCGAAGCCCTTGATCAGCCAGACGCCGAGTAGGAGAGCGAGAAACAGCTCGAACGGCGTCGCATAGATCCCGCCCAATCCGGCGGCGGAGTTGAGGCTCTGGAAGAAGGGAATGTGGTCGGTCCCATCGGAGAACGTGCCCTCGGCCACGAGCGAGAACTGCTCCACCACCGTCGCCGCCATGGCGAGGATGATGACTCCGGTCCACGGCTTGGTCCAGACGATGGCGCCGACGATTACCGCGCACAGGATGGCGACCGCGATCGCGTTGCCGAAGATCAGCTGCGCGACCGCGATCCCGGTGACCGCCGCCACGAGCGCGGCGACGATGGCGAGCAGCCGTCGCTGCGAGCGGAGCTGGACTTCGACCGAGTGGGTGCTCAACGGCGCTGCGCTCGCCAACTAGCCTCCTAGCGACCGCCACTCATAGGCGAGCATCAGAGCGATGGCGACGAACAATCCCCCGACGGCAACCATGTCGACACGCGGGCGCCGCCATCCGATTACGACCGCGACTGCGAGGATAGCCAGTCCCCAGGCCACGGGAGATCAGATCCCGGACAGTCGACGAACCCAGCCTGGTACGCGGGACTTGGTCCCATTGAGCAATACCTTGGGCGTCACCGGCAGGCCGGCGACCGCTTCGACAATGGTTGCGGCCGGCACCACATTGGCGCGGACGACGAGGATGAGGTCCGCCATCAGGCTCGCGGCCTGGCGCCCAGCGCTGTTGCCCATGAGAGGAGGAAGGTCGGCCACCACCGCAACCCCTTGCGATGCAAGCTCGCTGAGGAGCTCGGACTTCGCGAGCTGGCTCAGAGCACGAGGGATGGAACCCTGCATCTGGCCCACCGGAACGATGCTCACGCCGGGAGAGAACGGGTGCATTGCGTCTGCTACGTCCGCCCTGCCTTCGGCGACATCGAGGAGGCCGGGGTACTTGCTGACTCCCAGCCTGTGGCAGAGCTCCGGGTGAGCGAGGTCGAGCTCGAGGAGGATGGTCTCCATCCCGTACTCGGCCAGGACCAGCGCTGTCGCCAGTGCAAGAGTTGTGCGGCCCTCTCCACGGAGCGAGCTCGTGATGCCCAGCGTG
>VBHX01000043.1 GCA_005879945.1 Chloroflexota bacterium
CCCAGCACCGGCGCGATTGTGGAGCGAATCGCGATGTCATCGCCGCCAACCATCGCGGCGAACTCGTGAGCGTCCGCGGTGCAGCCGAGGAATCGAAGAAGGGCGACGTAATAGACCTCGGACAACTCCTCGTCGCCAAGGCCGAGCCGCTCACCGAGCGCGGTCGCAATGAGGCACGTCCGCAGCGCCTGCTCGACGGGTTGGCCCATGCCGAGGTCGGTCGCGAGTGAGAGGGCCGCCATCAGCTCGGCGAGCCTCAAGCGCTCCATCAACCGTCAGCCGACATCCGCGGTCATGCCCAGGTCTGCGCTGCGGCGCCGGATCAGCTCGATCACCGCATCGACTCGCTTCGGGTCGCTGCCCAGGCAACGGATGACCAACTCCTTGGTCTCGAAGTTCGGGTACGAGCCGACCGAGACATCGGGAAACTTCTCCTCGAGCTCTCGCATCAGCGGATAGAAGCGCGCCTCGACCGCAAACCTGAACCGCAGCTCGCGGACTGTTGCCGCCGCTCCGCCGGCCAGAAATTCCGGCTCGAGCTCATCGGTAAAGATGCCCTTCAGCTCCAGCGGCACTCCGGGAAGGACGAAGAGCTGCTTGCCATCCATTTGATAAACGACGCCGGGCGCCATGCCACGCCGGTTCTTGAAGACATGCGCGGGTTCGGCGGGGATGCGCGCCATGCGGAGGTTGCCCTCGGTAACCTCACCGGAATCGAGAAGTCCCGCCTCGTGCATGCGCCGCACGCGGCGCTCGATCTTCGCGCGGGTCTCCTCCCAAACGATCAGGTCGCGCCCGAGGGCTTCGGCCACCGAGGCGAAGGTGCGATCGTCCGGGGTGGGGCCGAGACCGCCGCTGACGAACACATGGCTGAGCTCGGCGTCAGCGAGCTCGCGCCGAAGCTGCTCGACGATCTCCCTGGGCCGGTCGCGCACGGCGGTGATGCGCTTCACCGGATAACCGAGCAGGCGCAGCCTCTCAGCCATCCAGTGCGAGTTGGTATCGAGCGTGAACCCGCCCACCAGCTCGTCCCCGATCGCCAGAATTGACGAAGCCATTCGGGGGACGATATACCAGTCGTGAATGCCGAGCGGCTTCATGCCGTCGTCCGCGGCGACGTCCAGGGAGTGGGCTTCCGATATTTCCTCTTGCGTCAGGCGCATGCGCTGAGCCTGCGGGGCTGGGTGCGAAATCAAGACGACGGGACCGTCGAGTTCATCGCAGAAGGTCCAAGGCCAGACCTCGAGCGGCTGCTCGATGCCGCGCGCCGTGGCCCGAGTCACGCGCGGGTCAGCGCTGTCCAGGCCGACTGGTCTGGTGCAAGCGGCGGCCTCGATTCATTCGACCTGACGTTCTGACGGCGTGTATGGGATAGCGTGAGCAAGTCCTCGCGGCGGCGCGCGCGCACCAAGGCGCGCAAGCAACGTGCTGGCCGACACGTGCGCTCGGAGGCGGTACGCGTCAACGCTGCCGCGGTCCCGGCCAGGATCGCGGCCCCTACCCAGGTTCTGCCGAGGCGTAGCTCGATCGGGACCATCGGCGCTATCGCACGCCGCGAACTCGTGGCCTTGCTGCGCGCGCCATTGGGCTGGGGAGTCGCTGCCGTCTTCCTGTTCTTCGCCTCCGGCTTCGGGTTCATAGGCACCGTCATCGCCGGTCAGCAGGCGAGCTTCGATGGGATCTACCAGGTCATCAACGGGCTGCTGACGCTCGCCCTCGTGCCAGTGCTGACGCTGCGGCTGCGCACGGAGGGCGCGACCAGGATCCCGGCGCGCGACTACGAGCTCGTTGCCGGCCGCTGGCTGGGCGCTTTCGCCTTCTACGTCCTGCTCATCGCGATGGCGCTGATCTACGTGCTCCTGCTCGCGATCTATGTTCGGGGCCAGTCGCTCGACTTCGGGCTGATCGGGGCGACGTACGTGGGCTTGCTGGCGGTGGGGGCGGCGGCGACTGCCATCGGCGTCCTCGCCTCGGGAGTGGTGAATAACAGGGTCGTCGCGTATGTGCTTGGCCTGGCGCTGATCGGATGGGTGTGGTACTCGACGTTTGTCGCCGGGTCGTTCAGCGGGACCGCGCGAATCGATTTCCTCGATTACGTCAGCGCGTTCAATCGATATCAATCCTTCAGCCTCGGCCAGCTGACGCTGCGCGACGCCGTCTACTTCGCCAGCCTGACGCTGGGCGCCCTGGTTCTCGCCACCCCGCTGCTCAGGTCCAAACGATGACGCGGTTGAGCATCGTGGTCGCCGTCGTCGTGCTCGCCCTGCTGGTTGGCGCCAACGTGGCCGCATCGCGGAGCATGCCGGCGATCGATGTGACCCGCGATGGTCTCAACACGCTCACGCCGCAGTCGGTTGGCGCCGCGAAAAGTCTGCAGTCCGACGCCCAGGTCATCGGCTTGTTTCGTCCCGGGACCGGCAACGGCCAGGCCGAGACCGAGGCGCTGATCGCGCTGTACGCCGCGCAAAGCCCGCACGTGGTGTATCGGCGCGAGAACTTCGACACCGACCGATCCGACGTAAAGCTGTACGCGATCAAGCAGCCGAACACCGTCGTCATCGAATACCGCGGCAAGACCGAGCAGCTCACGCCGCCCGCGCAGGACGAGGCCGGCTTCACCGCCGCCCTACTGAAACTCCAGTCGGGTCGCGTGCCGTTGGTGTGCTGGGCGGTCGGCGACGGCGAGCGCGGCCTGAAGGATGTCGACCAGGGCGCCGGCTACTCGAGTGTCGCCGACATCCTCACGCACGACAGCTTTGCCACCCGCGACCTGGTTCTCGCGCAGGCGACCTCCATCCCTGGCGACTGCGACCAGCTTGCGATCGTCGATCCCACCTCAGTGTTGCCCACGCCAAGCCTGAAAGCGATAGACGACTACCTCGCGGCGGGCGGCAAGCTCCTGCTCGCAGCCGAGCCGTGGGCGAAGGATCCGAAGAGCATGGACTCGCTCAACGCGGCCCTCAAGCCTTACGGACTGGCCTTCTCGGGCGCGCTGGTAATCGAGACGGATCCTGCGCACCGGTCAAGCTCGGATCCGACGATCGTCGCAGTGTCGGGCTATGGGCGCTCGCCGATCACGGATGAGATCCAGGGCCGGGTCTCGTTCTTCCCGCTGACGACGGCCATCACTGGCGCGCCAGGCCCGGCAGTGATAGCCACCCCAATCGCCACCACCTCCGCGACTTCGTACGCCATCGCCCAGCCGCGCTCGGTGCAGGACCTCGGTCGCAAGGCGGGCGACGCCTCGGGCCCGTTCACCGTGATGGAGACGCTGGAGCAGGCGGCCGGCGCCAAGCGAACCCGGATCGTGCTCCTAGGCACCGGTGGGTTCGCCGAGAACCGGACGCTGCCGCCCAGCAACAGCGACGCCAACCTCGACCTGGTGCTGGCGTCGTTTCAGTGGCTGGCCGAGCAGGACTCGCTGGTCTCCACGCCGTCCAAGCAGGGCCGGGCACTTCCGCTAGCCCTGTCTCAGCAGGACCAGAGCATCCTGATCTTCATCACGAGCGTCCTGATGCCGGGCCTGATGGTGTTCGGCGGGGTGGTGACCTGGTGGCGCCGCCGCGTGTTTAGTTGACGGTTCGTATACCCTTTCGCTCCGCGCTTCATTTTCTAGATCCGGGTTCGTGGAGAGGGTAGGTGGATCCGAATTTGGTCCTTTACGGGGTGGCCGGGGGCCTGGCCGCCGTGCTTTTCGGCGTGGTCCTCATCTTTCTTGTGCTCCGGATGCCGACCGGCAACCAGAGCATGCGAGACATTGCGGCCGCGATCCAGGAAGGCGCCTCGGCCTACCTGAACCGCCAGTACACGGTGATCGCGATCATCGGCGTGATCATCGCTGTGGTCATCGGATTCGCCATCAACTGGACGACCGCGGCCCTGTACATCGTCGGCGCCGTGCTCTCCGCCGGCGCGGGTTACGTGGGCATGAACATCGCGGTGCGGGCCAACGTGCGCACGGCGGAGGCGGCACGCGGCGGACTGAACAAAGCGTTGCAGGTCGCGTTCCGCGGCGGCGCGGTGACCGGCTTCATGGTCGTCGGCCTTGGGCTGCTGGGCGTGTCGGCGGCCTACTTCATCTTCAAGAACCCCGACGCCCTTGTCGGCCTGGCTTTCGGCGCGAGCCTGGTGTCGGTCTTCGCCCGGTTGGGCGGCGGCATCTACACGAAGGCGGCCGATGTCGGCGCCGACCTCGTCGGCAAGGTGGAGGCAGGAATCCCGGAGGACGATCCTCGCAATCCTGCCGTCATCGCGGACAACGTCGGTGACAACGTCGGCGACTGCGCGGGTATGGCCGCGGACCTGTTCGAGACCTACGCCGTGACGATGATCGCCGCGATGCTGCTGGGTTCTCTGCTGTTCAAGGGCCAGATCGCCTGGGTGATCTACCCGCTGCTGCTGGGCGCGGTGAGCGTGGTCGGCTCGATAGTCGGCACCTTCTTCGTTCGCGTCTTCAACCCTCACTGGATCATGGGCGCGCTCTACGCGGGCTTGCTTGTCGCCGTCGCTGTGGCGGTCGTCGGGTTCTACATCGTCACGCAGTACATGGGCGGCCACGGATTGCATGCCGGCGGCGGCGTGACCAATCCCAACAATCTTTTCTGGGCCGGGCTCGTCGGGGTGGTGATCACGATCCTCATCGTCGCCATCACGGAGTTCTTCACCGAGACCGCGTACTGGCCGGTGCACCTCATCGCCAAGGCCTCCGTCACGGGCCACGCGACCAACATCATCGCCGGGCAGTCGATCGGGATGATGGCGACCGCGTTGCCGGTGACCGTGATCGGCATCGGCATCCTCTTCAGCTACAACCTCGCGGGTCTGTATGGCATCGCGATCGCCGCCGTGGCGATGCTCTCGATGACCGGGATCATCGTCGCCATCGACTCCTATGGTCCCATCACCGACAACGCCGGCGGCATCGCTCAGATGGCGGATCTGCCGGCAGAGGTGCGTGGGGTCACCGACCCGCTGGACGCGGTCGGCAACACCACCAAAGCCGTGACCAAGGGTTATGCGATCGGGTCCGCGGGCCTGGCCGCGCTGGTGCTGTTCTCCTCTTACACGCAGGAGCTCGCGCGGGCCGGGCACTCGACCAAGTTCGAGCTGTCCGACCCGCTGGTCATCGTCGGTCTGTTCTTCGGCGGCATCCTGCCATTCCTGTTTGGCTCGCTCGCGATGCTGGCGGTGGGCAGAGCTGGCGGCCTGGTGGTGGAAGAGGTCCGCCGCCAGTTCCGGGAGATCAAGGGGATCATGGAGGGCACGGGCAAGCCCGACTATGGGACGGCGGTCCGCATCGTGACCGCCGCCGCGCAGCGCGAGATGATTCTGCCGGGGATCATCCCGGTGGTGGCGCCGCTGGCGGTCGGGTTCATCCTCGGCCCGCGGGCGCTCGGCGGCATGCTGCTCGGCGCGATCGTGACCGGCCTGTTCCTGGCGATTGCGATGACCAGCGGCGGCGCGGCATGGGACAACGCGAAGAAGTACATCGAAGAAGGACACCTCGGTGGCAAGGGCTCGGAGGCGCACAAGGCGGCCGTCACCGGTGACACCGTCGGGGACCCCAACAAGGACACGGCGGGCCCCGCGATCAACCCGATGATCAAGGTCGTCAACATCATCGCGATCCTGATCGCCGCGTCGGTCGCCTCGAACTACTTGATCCATTAGTCGTTCTAGAATCCTCACGAGGGAGGGTCGTGACGGTGAACGACTACCAGAAGGAGATCTCCGACCTCGAAGCCCAGATCGACCAGCTGGTCGAAGCGGAGGGCGACGCGAAGACGATCGCTGAGCTGTCCATGCAGCTCGAGATCCTAAAAGCCATCTACGCGCGCGCGATCGACCTGCTCGAGCGCGGAAAGAAGGACCAGGACCTCCGCTACGGGCTGCGCATCCAGGGTTACGGCGACTGGACCCTCGACAACGTCTATGCGTTTGTCTACGAGCGGGCGGTCGAGCTGGAGCCGCAGGCGCACGGGGCTTTCGTGGGCGGCATCAAGACCACGGACTTTGCGCTCATGTTGAACTCATAATCGGCAGGTAGTGGAAACCGCGCTGACACCGCTGGAGTTCGCGCGCCGTGCCCGGAAGCTTTACGGGGACCGCGAGGCGGTCGTCGACGGCGACCTGAGAATGACCTACGAGCAGTTCCTGGACCGGTGCGACCGGTGGTCTGGGGCGCTGCAGAAGCTGGGGGTGAAGAAGGGGGACAGGGTCGCGTACATCGCGCCCAACACCCACGAGCAGCTGGAGTCGTTTTACGCGGTGCCGCAGACCGGAGCGGTCCTGGTGCCGATCAACTACCGGCTGACGCCCGATGACTTCGTCTACATCACGACCCATTCCGGCTCGAAAGTTCTCTGCGTTCACCCCGACCACATGGAGGCGGTGGACAGCGTTCGCGGACAGCTCAGCGGGGTGGACCACTTTGTGGCGCTGGGCAGCGCCGCGGGCCGCAAGGGTTGGATCGAGTACGAGGCTGCGATCGCCGGTGCCGGACCCGACTTTGTGGATCCGGACATCGACGAGGATGACCTGCTCTCACTCAACTACACGAGCGGCACGACCGCGAGGCCCAAGGGTGTGATGATCACGCACCGCAACGCCTGGATCAATGTCGTCGGCACCCTCGTTCATCTGCACATGGGCGTCGACGACCGGTACCTGTGGACGCTTCCGATGTTCCATGCCAACGGCTGGACCTTTGTGTGGATCGTGACCGCGGTCGGCGGCACGCATATCTGCCTGCCGAGGGTGGACCCGGCCAAGGCCTTCGAGCTGATTCGCAACGAGCGCGTGAGCTGGCTCTGCGCGGCCCCGACGGTTCTGATCGCGCTTGCGAACGCGCCGGCAGAGGCGCGCCAGGACGTGCCGCGCGGAGTCAACGTAGTGACGGCGGGCGCGCCGCCGGCGGCCGCGACGATCGAGCGGATGGAGGGTGAGTTCGGCTGGGAGATGACGCAGGTCTACGGACTCACCGAGACGTCACCTTTCATCACAATTTGCGAGCCCCGCCCGGAGCACCGTCGGCTGGCCCCTGTCGACAGGGCTGTGATCAAGGCCAGGACGGGTGTGGAGCTGATCACCTCGGGAGACCTGCGAGTGGTGGACAGCGACGGCAAAGATGTGGCCCTGAACGGGCAGGAGCTGGGCGAGATCGTGGTCCGCGGCAACGTGGTCATGAAGGGCTACTACAACGACCCTGAAGCCACCAACAAGGTGATGGGTGATGGTTGGTTCCACACCGGCGACGCGGCGGTGATGCACCCGGACGGTTACGTCGAGATTCGCGACCGGCTCAAGGACGTGATCATCAGCGGGGGAGAGAACATCTCATCGGTCGAGGTCGAGGGTGTGCTGCTGCGCCATCCGTCGGTGCAGGAGGCAGCGATCGTGGGGCTGCCGCACGAGAAGTGGGGAGAGGCTCCGCATGCGTACGTGGTGCTCAAGCAGGGGGCGACGGCGACCGAGGCGGAGCTGATCCAGCTGTGCCGAGACCGGCTGGCGCATTTCAAGGCACCGCACAGCGTGACGTTCGTGCAGGAGCTGCCTAAGACGGCGACCGGAAAGATCCAGAAGTACATGCTGAGGAAGGGCGCAGCCGCGATCGTCCGACAATAAGCCCGCTGGCTAGGGTCGAACCAAGATGCCGGATGTCACCATCGAAATCGCGAGCAAGTAGACGTGAGAACCTGTGAGCGTTGCCCGGATCCTGGACGTCAGGCGATAG
>VBHX01000236.1 GCA_005879945.1 Chloroflexota bacterium
CCCGAGATGCTGGGGATGGATCTCCCGTTTCGCTGCGCCGCGACTGTTCGGGGCACAGTGATCAGCCGGCATTCTGACCGCTTCGTGGCCGACGTGGGCAGGCGTGTGGTGGGCGTCGAGTACGGTCCGCCTGTTCCGGTAGGTGTGGAAGCGACGCACATCGCACTCAGCGATGAGCACGCGACCGTGACCGTGCCGGGCGCCACGCCTCCGTTGGGCAGCCTGGTCGATTTCATCCCCGGGCAGATCCGGACCACCTTTAACCTGCACGACCGAGTCTGGGTCAGCAGAGGAAAGATGCTCGTCGACTGCTGGCCGGTCTCGGCCCGCGGCGGTTCGCAATGATGATTTGGAGCTGACATGAACGAGAGGCGATTGGATGGCAAAGTCGCGATCGTGACGGGATCGTCGCGCGGAATCGGCAAGGCCATCGCTGAGCGGTACGCCGAAGAGGGCGCGAAGGTGACGGTCAACTGGGCGGGCCGCGAGCGCGACGCGAAGGCTGTGGTCGATGGAATCGAGTCACGCGGTGGGGAGGCGCTGTCTGTAGGCGCTGACGTCTCGTCTTCAGCCGACGTTAAGAAGCTGGTGCGAGCGACGATGGATCACTTCGGGCGAATAGACATCCTTGTCAACAACGCCGGGGTGATGGTCGGGAAGTCGGTGCTCGAAACCACCGAGGATGATTGGGACCGCACGATCGACGTCAACCTCAAGGGTGCTTATCTCTGCTCCAAAGAGGTCGCCACGATCATGTTGGGTCAGGAGGCGGGCAAGATCATCATGATGTCCTCGAACTCCGGCCTCTATCACCCGTCCGCGATGAAGTTCACCGAGTACGTGGTGTCGAAGGCGGGCATGAACGGCCTGACCAAAGCGCTCGCACTCGCGCTCGGTCCGCACATCACCGTCAACGCGATCTGCCCGGGATGGATCAAAACCGACATGATCGCGGACACGGATCCAGAGATCGAGCGGAGGATCCTCGACGAGACAGCGCTCAGGCGGTGGGGCACCACCGACGACGTTGCCGGCGCGGCGGTGTTCCTGGCATCGAGCGAAGCGGATTTCATCACGGGAGAGCTGCTCATCGTCGCGACGGATCAACGCTCCCGCCGTAGATCACGCGCGCGTCGAGCTCATGGAGGCCACTGTGGACGGCGCCGATGTGGCCCGGGTCCGCAGCTGAGGCGCCTTCGCCGATGGCCCAAACCGGTTCGTATGCGATGACCACGAGGCGATGATCCGCCGTCGGCACCAGGCTCAGTCCTGTCCGAGCCTGAGCAATCACGTGGTCGAGCGCCGACGTGGGGCTGACTGGATCGAGCTCGCCCACGCACATGATCGGCGTCATGTGGTGTCGAAGGATCTGACGCACCTTGAGCGCGACGATCTCATCGGTCTCTCCGTGGTCCCGCCTGCGCTCGGAGTGTCCAACCTCGACGAACGAGCACTCGAGGTCGGCGAGCATAGGCGCCGAAACGTCGCCCGTGTGCGCGCCGGAGTCCTCCGCGTGGACATCCTGCGCACCCCATGAAACGTTGCTGCCGCGAAGACGGTCGCGTGCGACCCAGATCGACGTGAACGGCGGCAGGACGAAGATCTCGCACGAGGTCAACGACGCCACCATCGGCCGGAGCTCGTCGAAATAGGTAGCCGCCTCACTCGACGTGAGGTTCATCTTCAGGCTCGTGCCGATCAGCGGCCGCACAGGTCAGTTGGACGTACCGGCGAGAGCACCCATGATGAGGGCGAATGAGCTGGCGCCTGGATCGGCCAGACCGCGGCTCCTCTCTCCGAGGCGGCTCGCGCGACCGACGGAAGCGATCATCGAGGCGGTGGAGGCAGCCCCCTCGCGAGCGGCCTCTGCGGCAGAATTCAGCGCCGCATCCAGGCCGGCGCCCGACGCACGCGCCTCTAGCAGCGCGCCGACGGCCGGGTCGAGTGCGTCGAGAATTGTCTTGTCGCCCGGCTTGGCGTGTCCTAGCCCGGAGATCGCCGTCTCAGCGGCCTCGGCGCAGGCCAGAACATGTCCCACCGTGAGCGGCTCAGGGGGCGGCATTGCCCGCAGCGCGCCGGCGATCGCAAGCAGACCCGACGCGTAGATCGGTCCGATCGCCCCACCGACAGAACCCATCGCCATCGCGAGCTTGGTCACGAGGTCGGCTCCCGATGCATCCGGAGCCGCGGCGAGCGTCTGGCGCACAGACCGAGCTGCCAGGGCCATCGTCACTCCATGATCGCCATCGCCGGCACCGGCATCGAGGCGGCACAACTCGTCCCTGGACGCCTCGACGGCGTCGGCCGCGGCCGTGATGCAGGCCCTCAGCGAAGACGTGGTCACGCTTTGAATCTTGGCGTGCTCGCGGGCGCGTCGAGCAGCGCAAGCAGCTCGTCATCGAGCAGCGTCACGGTCACCGATGCGCCTGTCATCTCGAGCGACGTGATGAACTCGCCGACGTAGCTCCTGACCACCCGAAGACCGCTGGCTTCGAGGGCGCGTCGCGCGCCCCGATACAGGATGTACTGGTCCAGATAAGCGGTGGCCCCGAGCCCGTTGACAAGAAGGGCAACTTCGCCACCTCCACGGTCTTCGATGTCGCCGACGATCGCATCGACGAGGCTGCGCGCCACGTCATCGGCGGGCCTCAGCGGCCCTCGCTGGATCCCGGGCTCGCCATGC
>VBHX01000044.1 GCA_005879945.1 Chloroflexota bacterium
ACCGAGCAGGACTTTCGCGGCATCGTCGACCTGCTGCACCTGAAGGCTTTCGTCACGTCGGCCGATGGCAAGGGGACGGAGGCACCGATCCCAGACGACATGGCGAAGCTCGTTGACGAATACCGCGGCCAGCTCATCGAGGCCGCGGCTGAGAGCGACGACTCGCTGCTCGAGAAGTACCTGGACGCGGGCACGCTGAACGAAGAGGAAATCCAGCGCGGCCTCCGTGAAGGCATCCTCGCCGGCAAGGTGGCACCCGTCCTGTGCTGTTCGGCGACCAAGCTGCTGGGCGTGCGCACTCTGATGTCGACCATCGCCGAGCTTCTGCCGCCTGCCGAAGGCGACCCGAGCAAGCCGTCGAAGGCGTTCGTGTTCAGCACCGGTGGCGACCAGTTCGGCCGCGTCAGCTACTTCAAGGTCGTGGCCGGTTCGATCAAGGCCGACCAGCACCTCACCAACCTCAACCGCGGCGGCGATGAGCGCCTGGCGCAGATCTTCTTCCCTCGGGGCAAGGAGCACGTTGCTGCGACCGAAATCCACGCCGGCGACATCGGCGCGGTCACGAAGCTGTCCCACACGCTCACTGGGGACTCGCTCGGCGCCAAAGACGGCGGCCCGGTCCCGACGCTCGACCTGCCGCCTCCCGCCTACAGCCTCGCGATCACGCCAAAGGCCCGCGGCGATGAGGAGAAGATCTCCAGCGGCCTGGCTCGGCTCGCAGAGGAAGACCCGACCCTGCACGTCGAGCGGGTCGAGGAGACCAAACAGCTCATCATCGCCGGATTGGGCGACGTACACCTGGACGTGACTCTCGAGAAGCTGAAGCGGAAGTACGGGGTTGACGCGACCACACAGACGCCGCGCGTTGCGTATCGCGAGACCGTGTCGGGTCACAGCCGCGCCGAAGGCCGCCACGTGAAGCAATCGGGTGGGCACGGGCAATACGGAATTTGCGTGATCGAAGTTGCGCCCACCAAGCGCGGCGAGGGATTCGTGTGGGAAGACAAGATCTTCGGCGGCGCGATACCGCAGAACTTCCGCGCATCGGTACAAAAGGGAATCGTCGACAACATGGCCAAAGGGGTCGTCGCCGGTTATCCGATGGTCGACGTCAGGGTGACGCTCGTTGACGGCAAGTACCACCAGGTGGACTCCAACGACATGGCTTTTCAGATCGCCGGTTCGGTGGCCATCCGGAAGGGCGCGTTGGATGCCGGACCGGTGCTGCTCGAGCCGATCGTCGAGGCGTCGATCAAGGTGCCCGAGAAGAACCTGGGCGACATCATGTCGGACGTCAACGGACGCCGCGGCAAGATCATGGGCACCGAGCCGGACGACGGCTATCAGCTGGTCAAGGTGACTGTGCCGGAGTCGGAGATGCTGCGTTTCGCGCTGGACCTCCGCTCCATCACCCAGGGGCGTGGCAGCTTCACCAAGAAGTTCTCGCACTACGACGAGATGCCCGCGCACCTCGCGAAGGCGATCATCGAAGAGTTCCAGAAGCAGCACGAAGCGGCGAGCTGACGGCAGGCTGCCTGGGTAAGCTTCGGCGCGTGAGCATGGCATGAGCGCGCCAAGCGCGCACGACGTCTGCATCATCGGCGGGGGCGTGACCGGGGCGGGCATCGCCCGTGACCTCTCCCTGCGTGGGCTCTCGGTGCTGCTGCTCGAGAAGGGCGACTGGGGCGCCGGCACCACCGGCGGCTCGAGCTGGATGATCCACGGCGGCCCTCGTTACCTGGAGTTCGACTGGGACACCACACGCCTCTCCACGCAGGACGCCGGCTACATCGTGGGCATCGCGCGGCACATGGTCTACCGCGTCCTCTTCATCATCCCGGTCCTGCCCGATGACAAGAACAACATCGAACGCATGGAAACGGCGATGGAGGTCTACGACCGGTTCCAGCCGCTCAAGAAAGCCCACCCCCATGTCCGACTGACCGCCGAGGAGGCACTGCAGGCTGAGCCTGGTCTGTCAAGCGAGGTGATCGGCGCCGTGACGATGGAGGAATGGGGCGTCGATCCGCATCGTCTCGTCTTCGCCAACGTTCAGGACGCGATGGCGCACGGCACGCGCGCCTTGAATCACACGCGCGTGGTGGGTCTGCTGCGCGACGGCGGCAAGGTGATCGGTGTTCGGTACCACGGACCGGATGGGGTTACGACCGAAGCTCGAGCCAGGGTCGTCGTCAACGCCGCGGGACCCTGGGTTCCCGAGATCAGTCGCATGGCGGGCGCAGACGTGCAGCTGCGACCGGCTAAGGGTATCCACATCGTCTATCCGCATCGCATCTCCAACTTCTCGATCAGCGCGGAGTCGATCGACGGACGCGACCTGCTGATGGTCTCCCACGCCGGCTTCACGCTGCTGGGGACGACAGACGACGACTTCTACGGCGACCTCGATTCGGTCGACGTGCTCGAGGACGAGGTCGACTACTTGCTGCAGGCTTTCGAGCGCATCTTTCCATCGATTCGCGCGTACCGACCTGCGCGAACGACGACGGGCGTGCGGCCGACGCTGTTCAAGTGGCGGCGCTACGAGGACGAGCTTTCGCGGAAATACGAGGTCATCGACCACGCTGCGACTGGAGCGGACGGATTCGTGACCATCGCCGGCGGGAAGCTTTCGATGTATCGGTTGATGGCTGAGCAGACGTCGGATGTGGTCTGCCGCAAGCTCGGACACCAGGCGCCGTGCATCACGGCGACCACGCCACTGCCGGGCAACGAATCGGAGCTCGAGCCGGCCGCCGAGTTGGGTCGCCGATGCGGGATTCCGGTGCTGGCGGCGATGAGGCTGCAGACGCGACACGGATCGAACGCCGGCGCGGTTTTGCAGGAACGACGCTCGGGACGCATGATCTGCCGCTGCGAGCCGATCACGGAAGCGGAGCTGGTGCATGCCACTCGCTACGAGCAGGTCCGCTCGCTGGCCGATGCGTTTCGCCGAGTCGGGCTCGCCGCGGGACCGTGCGCCGGCGCTGCATGCGTGATCCGTGCGGCGGGAGTCATCGGCAACGAGCTTGGATGGAGCGCCGCCCAGCGGGTCGATGCGGCGCGCGAGTTCGTGCGCGGCGCGTGGTTGGGACGGGCGCCGATACTCACGCACTCGGGTTGGGCGCAGGAAGAGATGGCCAGTGGGGCCCTACGCGGTTTGCGTAACTGATGGCACGCGCCGATTCCCTCGCCAAGCTCGCGTTCGCGTACGGCGTGCACCTGACTCGCAGGCGGTTGACGCGACCGCGCTCACAGCTCGCGAAGCTTCTTGAAACCTACGGGCCGGATGGGATGCGCCCGCTGCTGCCGGAAGAGCGCGAGCGGCATCCGCATCTCATCGGATGCATCAACTGCGGGTTGTGCGCGCTGGCGGCGGGGCGGGTGGGCAAAGTGCACCTCCCCGAGCTGGCGTCCTCCTATATGCGGCTCTACGCGCGGTTGGGCGAGGCCGCCTCGGACGTCGAAGGTGACTCACCAGATATCGAGGCGGCGGCGTCGGCTTGTCCGGTCGGCGTGCCGCTGGTCGAGGTGGCCGCGATCGTGCGCCGGTTGGCCGCAGGCTGAAACCGCTGTGGCCTCGGGCCGATCCGCCAGGCGCTGATCCCGATCCTGATCAACGGCGGCGGACCTTCACCGCAATGCGCGCAGGGCGTTACGCCTGGGGCGGCCGCATCCCTGACGGCCTGATAAGAGCGCCGTGAACCATCGCCGCCCACAGGCGTGCGGACACCTAGGGTTGCGACTTACCCACATTCTGTATACAGTCTGTGGAAATAACACAACATCTAGCGCCAATGGTCAAGACCTTACTACGTCCCCTCCGCCGTTGGCCAGCCCTCGAGGCCGCGCTTGCGCGCCTTGCGGGCCGCTTTACGACGTGGCCGTCGGACGAGTTCGGCCGCTTCGTAACCACATCGATGCTGGGGACCGCACTCGGCGGCCCAGCCGCCCTTCCACCGATCTCCGAGCCGATGCGGCCGCCGCCTCCAGTGTCGATCGCGCCGGCGACGTTCGAGAAGCGCTTCATGAGGCTGCAGTTGGAGGGGAGATTCGACGAGATGTGGGAGATGCTGGCCGAGGACGCGCAGCGCGCATGGGGCGGACGAGAGCCATTCATCAGGGACATGCCACGGCTGGGCGATAACATGGACCTGCTCGACATGCAGGTGGTCAGCGTGAACGTTCTCGCGAGCTGGACCGATCGGGAGCATCAGCGCACGTATCAGAACGTCGCACAGCTGGTAATGCGATATCGCGTGCGTCAGGAATGGAGGGAGTGGACGTTCGATCGCCAGGTTCATCTGATACCAGCCGCAGGAGGTTGGCGCACCCTCTGTTATCCGGCTCGTTCTAAAGCGATCAGCAGCATGGGGAGCCGCTGATATAGTGGGTTGCAGGCCATGCTCGAGCAGACGATCGAAGAGCAGGAGCGTCATCTTCGCTGGCATCGCAGAAGGCGGCGAGCGATGACGCCACGCCGCATGCTGCAAGAGTCCGATGAGCTTCTCTTCTGGGTCGAGGAATGCCTGGTGAAAGAAGTACGCATCGTGCCCGGATGGTTGGTGGCGCGATTGATGGTTGTCCTCCGTCACGCCCACGCGGATCTGCCGGGCAAGCTCGGTCGCGAGCGGCGGCCCGAGCAGGTGATGGAGATCATCTACGACGCTCAGGCCGCACTGATGGAGCAGGCCTGCCGCAGCCGCGGCCCCGCGCAGGTGATTCCGCTGTTCGCAAGGGCGCGTGAGCGCCAGCTCGCAGAAGCGGCCACCGTTTAGTCGTAGCTGATCGACCGCGTGCGGGTCGACCTTCATCTTCACTCGCGCTACTCGCATGACAGCCGCACGACTCTCGATGCGCTCATCGAGCGCAGCCGCAAGTGCTTGCTCGATCGCATCGCGCTCACCGATCACAACACTGTCGAAGGTGCGCTCGAGCTCGCGCGCTTGGCGCCGGAGCTTGCGATCGTCGGCGAAGAAGCAAAGACTCTCGAGGGTGAGGTCATCGGTCTGTTCATCACGCGCCGCCTGCCTCCATACCTCCGTCCCGAAGCGGTGATGGACTTGGTGCACGAGATGGGTGGGCTCACCTACGTCCCACATCCTTTCGACCGCAACCGCTCCCACTTCCGAGCCGAGCGCGTCGTCGAGCTGGCCGACCGCATCGACATCATCGAGGTCTACAACCCGTGGTGCGAGCCAGGAGCCAACGCCGCGGCCGCACGGTTGGCAGCGGACCTGGGCAAGGTCACCGCCAGCGGCTCTGACGCCCATTCGGCTCACGAGCTCGGACGCACGTGGATGGAGATGGAGGACTATGCAGGTGTGGACGACTTCCTGGTCAAGCTGAAGGACGCGCGCCACGTCATCACGGCTGAAAGCGGGACTGGGCGCCGCGCGTGAACGCGGCGGGCGGCCCCGAGCTGCTGGTGGCCGGCTCGGTGGCGCTCGACACCCGCGACGGTCCGTTTGGCAAGGTCGAGGAGGCCCTGGGCGGCTCGGCGGTCTACTTCGCGTTGGCGGCAAGTTTGATCATGCCCGTTAGGGTCGTCGCTCCGGTGGGCGCAGACGGCGCCAAGCGCGTCGCGCAGGCCTTCAGCGGCCACCACATCGACACCGAGTTCTTGCAGATCCTCAAGGCGCCCACTTATCGCTGGCGCGCGCGCCAGGAGCACGGGCGCAACGTAGACCTCGGGAGCCGCGACAGCATTTACAACCACTGGATTCCAGCGCTGCCCGACGGCTTCCGCGGCTGGGCCTTCGTGGGGTCAATGCGGCCGGACCGGCAGGCGCAGCTGATGGCGATGCTGAACGGTTCTCAGCTCCTCGCGGCAGACGCGATGCTGTCGTACGTCCAGGCAAGGCCGCCGGAAGCCCGAGACGTCCTCCGCCGCGCCGCCTGGTACTTCTGCAACCAGGAGGAGTTCACCGCGCTCGGCGGCAAGGACCCTGACGAATTCCGCCGCCAATGGTGGCTGCAGGGGCTGGTCATCAAATCAGGAGCGCTGGGCCTCGCGGCGTATACCGAGTACGGCGTGGTTCGCGTGCCGGCGCTCACCAACCGGCCCGTCGTGGACACGACCGGCGCGGGCGATGCGCTGGCGGGAGGAATGCTCGCTCGATGGGAGAGCACCGGCGGCCAGCCGGCCGGATTGCAGGATGCGCTTGTTTGGGGCGTGGCCTGCGCGTCCATCACCATCTCGTCCGTCGGAGTCAAAGGAATCGCTAAAGCGACTCCCGAAGAATTGCAAGAGCGAGTCGCGGAGGTCGAGGAATGTCTGCGCCGCGGATCGTGATCATCGCTGGAGACCTCGTTGAGCAGGAGGTCGATGCAATCGTCAACGCTGCGAACAATGAGCTGATGCTCGGAGGAGGAGTCGCTGGCGCAATCCGCAGACGCGGTGGTCCCGCGATTCAAAGCGAATGCGATGCTCACGGACCGATCAGGGTTGGCGAGGCCGCGATCACCGGCGGTGGCGACCTGCCCGCGCGTCATGTCATTCATGCCGCGAGCATGCAGCTCGGTGGGCGCACGACGAATGACTCTTTGCGTTCGTCGATGGATCATGCGTTTCGTCTTGCACGAGAGCACGGACTGCGCACGATTGCGGTGCCCGCGGTCGGCACCGGCATCGCCGGATTTCCGATGGATGAGTGCGCACGCATCATGCGTGACTGCGTTGATCGCGCCCTGTCGGAAGGATGGAAGCCGGACGAGATTCGTTTCGTCATGTTTGATGGGCGCGCGTTAAGAGTTTTCGAAGAATCGTTTCGCGCGCGCGAACGGTAGGCCAAATCGATGAGTTTCATGACCGTTTTGTTGCGCTTTGCGCACGATCAGCCTGAAGTCGGTTTGAATTGAGGTTGAATCGGGGTAGGAGCGACCCCTAGAATGGGCGAGTCCCGCCCCCGAAACGGATTTCTACCGAGGATGGTGAATTAGTGGAAGGCTACTGCTTGAAGGACAAAAGAAAGGTCGAGATGAAGGACCCTCAGCCGATCACGATGAAGAACGGCAAGCCCGCGACCGTTGGCACATGTCCGCTTTGCGGCACCAAGATCTACAAGATCGGTAAAGCCACCGTTTAATCAAGCTGCGATTGGGACCGCTCCGTTGTGAGCGGTCCTTCTTTTTTTGATCAGGTGGTGATAGGAGGCTCGAGCGCCCCCAGCAACACCTCAGTTGCAGAGACAGCCTCGTCGACGCCGAGTGCCTTGAAGATCTCGACGTTGGATGGGTTGTTTACGCGAGCCACAGTCTTTTTGACTTTGAAGTGACGCTTCGCAACCTGCAGCGCGACCAGGTTGTCTTCGTCGTCGGCGGTGACGGCGACGACGGCGTCGGCGCGCTCGATGCCGGTCTGTGACAAGAACTTGACCTCACAGCCGTCGCCACGCATGACGATGCTGCCGAGCTGCGTCTCGAGCCAGTCGGCGCGGCGTGCGTCTCTTTCGATGAGGGTGACCTCGTGTCCGCGCTCCAGGAGGTCGCGCGACATGTAGTAGCCCACCGTGCCGCCTCCGACGACGATCACGTACATGGGCGCCTACTTCTCCATCAGGGTCTTCTCGATGTGCGCGGCGCCCTCGAGCGTGGGACAGATGGTGTGGATGCCAAGCTTCTCGTAAGCGTCGGCGCGGTCGGGGTCGTAGATGCGGCAGACGACCCGCGGCACCTTGAAGATGTGCTTGGCGATCTGGGCGGCCATGATGTTGCGGTTGTCGCCTTCGGTGACGGCAACGAAGCCGTCGGCGTCCTCGACGCCGGCCCGTCGCAGGACATCGGCATCGGTGCCGTTGCCGACGACCTGGTTGCCCTTGAAATCGTTGGTCAGCACCCCGCGCACGGCGGCACGGGAGAACTGGTTGGGGTCTCTGTCGATGATGACGACCTCGTGGCCGGTCCTGTCCATGTCGGCTGCGACCTGCGAGCCGACACGGCCGCAGCCAACGATGAGGACCTTCAAAGCCCGTTGATTATAGGGAGGGCATGGCGGCGTCCTTCAAGGGCTCTTGTTAGCATTTGCGCCCGTGCGCTTCCCGTTCACTTTCATGGGTGTTGTCGCGCTGGGAATCGCCGCCTGGGTGGTGTTTTACCTCGCCGGCCATCGAGGCCTGGACCGGCTCGCGGAGGGCATCGCCGGGGCGACGGCGGTGATCTCGTTCGGCTTCGGGGTTTATGTGCTGATCAGGCGCGTGCGCCGCGGGCCCCAGCACTGATGACCGACCACTCTCACCCGCCGACGGCGAAGAAGGTGCTGGTTGCGGTGGGCGGCCAGGGCATAGACGCCGAGACGGTTCGCCTCGCCTGCCGGATGACCGATCCCACCGCCGGCCGGATCTATGGGGTGCACATCATCGAGGTCAACCGGGCGCTCCCGCTGGGCGCGGTGCTGGACGAGGTCGTCGAGCGGGGGGAGAAGATCCTCGACGAGGTGGAACACCTCGCGGCGGAGTCGGGGCTCCCGGTCGAGACGGAGCTCGTGCAGGCGCGAGACACCGGGCCGGCGTTGGTAGACGAGGCAGTGGAGTGGGGGGCGGACCTCATCGTCATGGGGCTGCCGTACAAGCGGCGGTTCGGTGATTCCGTAACCCCTTCGCGGGCCCTCCCTTCCCGTTTCGGCTCCCTCCCCCAGCCGACCGACCGTAACCGGCACCTTAGGCCGGTTTCAAGTCCACCCCAACCCGGCTTGTTAAGGTCACCACGTGACCAGGGCGTCGGTTCAGGAACGACCTCACTACCTGGCTCGACTCTGGGACGAGCTTGGCCGCATGGGCGGCGAGCACGACGCCTTCATCAAGGTCATCATCGTCGAGCGGATCGCCAAGGCGGTCGTGCTGATCGCACTAGCCACCGGCCTGCTCTTCGCCGGCCGCAGCGGCCTGCTCACGCGGTGGGCCGATTACGCACAGCAGCAGCTGAACCTAAGCGCCGGGGACAGCCTCTTCGAGCAGATTCTCTTCAGGCTGCTCGCTTACATCGGCCATTTCGGACACCTCACCACGCTGGCGATCGTCGCCGTCGCATACGCGTTCCTCGAAGGAACCGAAGGCGTCGGCCTCGCCATGCGCCGCCGCTGGGCTGAGTATCTGACCGTTGTCGCGACCGGCTTTTTGATCCCTTACGAGGCGTACGAGGTCATCCACCACGTGACGCTGTTCAAGGTCGGCGCGCTATTACTGAATGTGGCCGTGGTGGGCTACCTTGCCTACCGCAAGCGCCTCTTTGTCGGCGTCTGACGCAGGCGTCAGCCACGAGGCTGCGAATCCCGCGCGGTGCATGACATATCGCGCCAGCGCCGCCAGCGTCTCGAGTCCATAAACCGTGGAGGTCCAAAAGCTGGTCGAGCTTGCGTCCGCATGGTACCGGCCAATCGCGGGCACCTCGCCGATCTTGAAGCCGAAGGTCGCCGCTTGGATCAAGACCTGCGTGTCGAAGACGAAGTCGTTGCTGTTCTCGAGGAATGGAATCGCCTCGAGAAATCGCCGCGAGTACGCGCGATAGCCGGTGTGATATTCGGAGAGATGCAGGCCGAGGACCTTGTTCTCCGCTCCGGTGAGAAATCGGTTGCCCAGCCGCTTCCACCAGGGCATGCCCGCCTTCGCAGGGTCTAGCCCGAGCCAGCGGGACCCGAGCACGATATCGGCCTTTCCGTCCTCGATCACTCGACAAAGATTGGGGATGATGGCCGGGTCGTACTGGCCGTCGGGATGCAGCATGACGACCACGTCCGCACCCATCGCGAGGGCGTGGCGATAGCACGTCTTCTGATTGCCCCCGTAACCAAGATTTCGCCGGTGCCTGATGACGGCGAGGCGCAACGCCGTCGCCACGCTTACGGTCGCGTCCTTGCTCGCGTCGTCAACCAACAGGATGTTGTCGGCTTGCCCAGGAGGAATTTCAGCCACGACTTCGGCCAGCGTCTTGGCGGCTCGGTAGGCGGGAAGAACGATCACGCGTCGCGGGCGTGGACCGCTCCAGCCCAGCTCGCCCAGAGGGATCGGATCGGGGCGCACGGCCATTCGTTCCACGGTGAGGTAGACGGCGATCGCGATCGCGCCCAATGCGGCCGACCATAGGCTGAGGGCAAGAGTCAGGTTGATAGCGGCGTAGGAGAAGACGAGGACGAACGCGGCCGCCCGCGGCCATCGCAGGTTGCCGGAAAGGGCGAGGTCGGCAAGCGCGAAACCCGGGATGACCAGCAGCGCCAGGTCGTGGACGTTCTGATGTGGGCTCAAGACCAGAGAAGCAGCGATGGCGAGTGCAAAGTCGAGCCGCGGCTTGTCGGGACGCCAGCTCAGTGACAGTGCCACCAGCGCGAGCAGCAGGATGAGGACGGCCAGGCCCACGCCCTGGGCACCGCCCGGCAGGGCCTCGAGCAAATTGCGGAGCGAGTAAATAGCGGAGTCGGAATAGACGATCAGCCCCCTCGTCGGCAGCTTGCCGCCGATTGCCCAGCGCCCGACCGAGTTGATGTAATCGAGAACGGGGCTGATCCCAAAGGCGGCGACGGAAACCACCCCAAAGGCGCCGATTACTGCGCCAAAGCCGGCAAGCGCGCGCCAGGCGCGGCGGGCCAAGAAGAGGATGGGCACGAGGAGCAGCAGCTGAGGCTTGGCCAGTGCCAGCCCGCTGAAGATGCCCGCCCAACCAAGCCGGCCCCGTGCCCAGGCCGTGTAGGCGGCTGCGAGGGGAACGAGCACGACCAGGTCGGACTGTCCCTGGAGGACGGTCACAAACAGCGGGAAGAAGCCCGCGATCAAAGCCGCCGCGACCGCGGCGGCGCGGCCGTGGATCCGCTCGCTGCCGCGCACCAGCAACACGATCAGGGCCGCAGCGAGCAGAACATCGAACGCCGCCATCGCGTAGTAGGCGGAGCGGTAATCGAGGAAAGCGAGCGGCGCGATCAACAACGTGTAGTACGGCGGGTGGAAGTAGGGCAGGACGACGAACTGATCGGAGGGATGGGGGAAGACCTGCAGCTCGTACTGCTTCTGCAGCGCGAGGTCGTACACGGCCGACGCGCCCTTCTCAACGAACAGCTTGGCGCCCGAATAGAACGAAATGAAGTCAGGACCCTGCAGGTTGCCCCGAATGAAGGTGAACCAGTAACCGGCCCAGAAGAGAACCGAACCGAGGCCGGCGCCGGCAGCCCCGACATAGCCCATGCGGCCCCACCGCATGGACGCCAAGCGGCTCATCGACCGGTTTCGAGTCTGAGGGCGAACCGTTCTGGGAGCCTCGCTTTGCGGATCGCTCGCTGGGCCCCCTTGATGTCGTACTTCACGCGTCGAAACTCGAATGTCTCATTGGTAACGTCCCAGATGCCGTAGCTGGCCATGGGACTGCCGTCGCGAGGCTGGCCCACGCTTCCCGGGTTGACGAGCGCCGGCCCGTGGAGGGCAAACGTATCGACCCGATATTCGTGCGTCACCTGGCCGTCGGACATCCCAAATATGCCGGGAACGTGCGTGTGCCCATGAAAGCAGATGCCGCCGTTGATCAGCTCGAGGTTGGCCATCGCGACTGCGGTGTCGAGGACATATTCATAAATGTGATCACGCGGGCTGGCGTGGACCAATAGCACGTCGTGCTCGACGTGGCTGTCAGGCAGTGAGCGCAGCCAGTCGATGCGCTCATCTCCGATCGTGTCGACAGTCCACCGCACAACCGCAGCGGCATCGTCGTTGAACCACTCGAGAATCTCTGGGTCGGTGCAGGCGCGGTCGTGATTACCGACTAGCGTCAGCCATTCCCGTTTCGTGACTTCGTCCACGCACCGTTTGGGGTCGCCTCCATAGCCGACGACGTCGCCCAGACACAGGGTTTCGTCCGTCGGTGGGCAGTCGCGGAGGACCGCTTCCAGCGCCTGCCAGTTGGCGTGGATGTCCGAAAAGATCGCGATCTTCAAGCTGGCTTCTCGTACAGCCGCGGATAGATGTGGTCGAACAGGATGCGCAGCGTCGCGGCGATTGGGACCGCAACGAACATGCCCAGGATGCCTGCCCAGCTGAAGCCGGCGATGAACGCGACGATGACCAGGATCGGCGGCAGGCGGACGGCGTCTCCCATCACCTTGGGATACACGAAGTTGAGGATTACGTTGCTGATAACGAAGTAAGCGATTGCGATCAGGAGCGCCTTGAATGGGGAGGCAGCGAGGCCGACCAGAATTGCCGGGACAGCGCCGACGAATGGGCCGATGTAAGGGACCAGCGCTGTGATGCCGGCGATTAGCCCGAGCGCGACTGGGTCGGCGAGGCCAAGCACGGCACATGCGATGCCGGAAAGGATTCCGATCAGCCCAGCGATGATGAGCTGGCCGCGCATGTATGCGTAGAGCATCTTGCGGATCCGCCGCCAGATCTGGTCGAAGTCAGTGCGGTAATCGTTGGGAACGAATCGGCGCAGGACCCGCCTCATGGACGTGGCATCGAGGGCAAGCAGGAACGCGACGATGAACATGAGGACGATCTGGAGCAGGGTCGTCAGCGCGGTGAGGCCGATGCTGACTGCGTTTCCGAACTGGCCGAGCAGGTACTCGCGAAGGTGAGAGTTGATCGTCGCGGTAAGGTCCCTCAGGTCGATCTTGAACCCGAACATCTCGATCGGAGAGCCCTGCAGGCTGTTGATTCGGTCCTGCGCCGCGGCCGCAAGCCCTGGAGCCTGGACCTGCAGCTGTCCAACCTCGCGGACCCCCAGCGGAACTACGAGGAGAACCAGGCCTGCGAGGGCGATGATGATGACGACAAACATCACGACGATTGCAACAACTCGTGGAAGGCCGATCTCGACCAGACGGCTGACGCCGGGCTGGATCAGGAAGGCGATGGCCGCGCCGAGCACGAAAGCGCCGAGAAAGTCGCGCATCAGATAGAGGACCATGACCGCGACGGCGAGGGCGGCAAAGCCGAAGGCAACCTGCAGGTAGCGGCGGCGCCGCTTCGGGTCGATGGACCACGCCGAGATGCCGACTCCGCTTAATGGAGTCGGTTCGTTTGGCTCGCTTTCGTGGGCGCTCCCTCTCTGACGGCTCGTACTGCGAACGTTACGCAATCAGGGCAGTATGACGATGGTGGCAAGCATGAGAACCGCTATATAGCGGCGTTAAGTCACCTCGCCCTGGCGGTGCGCCTCGTAAGCGGCGCCGACTATCGGATTCACGGTGCTCCGCCCAGCAGCGAGCGTATACATGGCCAACAGAATGAGACCGACGCCCAGGACGCCGTACGCCGCGAAGGGCCCGTATTGCGATGTAATCAAACCGCCGACCGCTGCGCCGGCGATGCTTGCTGTCTGAACTGCGCCGAAGCGCGTTGCCATTACGCTCCCGCGATTCGACGCGTCTGCCGCCTCCATCAGTGCAGTCTGGTTAGCAACTGTGTAGATAGGGTTCCCAATCGAGGCGATGAACAGAGCGGCCGCCACCAAAGGAAGCGAAAAGCTCATGGCGATCGCAAGTGAGAAAATGCCAGTTAGGAGGAGACCCGCTCCGACCGTACGCATAGTGCCTATAGACCCGAGTCTACCCACGGCAACTGAGCCAACCAGTATCCCAAGGGAAAGAACAACTTCCAGAAGCGAATACGTTTGTCCACCGCTTGCTGAAAGGCGATAAGCCATTGATAGGAGCGCTGGGAATGAGATAGGAATTAGAAATGCCGCTAGAGTGCCAATCACCAAGTGCGGCCTTGCTAACTCAATAGTCCACGTGCGACGCAAAGCACCGGATACAGACGCGGTAATACTGCCCCCACCGAGACTAGGGATGCCTACCACAATTGCCGCACCAAGTACGAATGTCGCTGCGTCGACGAGGAACAGCGTCATGATCGGAAAGAGCGTCAGGATTGCGCCGGCGAGAGCGAAACCCACTGCACCAGCAAGCATGTTGACGGAGGCAACCATTGCGTTCGCCTTCCCAACTTGTCCCGCCGGCACTACAACCGGAATCGCAGCTTGTCTGGCCGGCTGAACAACACCGTTAATGCACGCGAGCAGGAATAGGACTGGAACTATGAGCCACCAATGAAAGCTCACCAGAGCCGGAGTTGCTACCAGCACAGCGGCTCTTGTCAACTCCAAGCTCACAATCAATGACTTGCGGGGTAGCTTGTCCGCGGTACCCCCGAGAACGCTGCTCATGAGAATGGTCGCAATCGCTTGCGTAATGAACGCCAGCGCGACCATCCGCGCGTCGCGCCCAGTTGCCGTGTAGATCAGCACGAGCGTAGCGACCTGAGTCAATGGATCACCTATCGACGAAATTCCTATGGCGGTGAGTAAGCTGCCAAATGTTGGGTTAGCTCGCAACACGCGAAGGCTGCTAATTCGACGCGGAACCTGCGACCGATTCACGAGTTCCAATGGTTTCAAGCCATGGAGCTCGCGTAGTGCGTCAACCACATTCGGGTCGTACCAATGATCGGCTCGGCGGCTGATGTCTTCGACCCCTTCGATTGGAGTCATTAGTGACTGCCTATACAAACGGGGGCCGGTGATCGTGTCAAATGAGTCAGCGACCGCGAGTATGCGAGCCCCGAACGGAATCACGTCCGCGGCAAGTCCCGCCGGATAGCCAGTCCCATCCCAACGTTCATGATGGTGGCGAACAAGCGGGGCTACTTCCGCCAACGCAGAGTGTTGAGCGATCATGTCCGCTCCAATGTCGGGGTGGCGACGCATGACTTCCCATTCGTCTTCCGTCAACGGACCTGGTTTGTTGAGAATGTCATCCCTCACTCCAATCTTGCCGAGATCGTGGAGCGATCCGGCAGTGCGAATCAGTTCACACTCTCGATCACCAAGTTCGAGGCGCTCGCCCAGCTGACCTGCGAGCTCAGAGACCCTGATTGAGTGAGACTCGGTGTAACGGTCTCGTGCGTCAAGCGCCTGCGCCGCAAGGTCAAGCGTTTGATTCTTGAGTTCGCCTTGACGCTGCGCATCGGCAACGTTGCCTCGGACTGCAAGGACAAACCCAAAGAGCCCGGGCGCCATGATGTATCCCACTAAGCCAGATGTAATTAGCAGATACATGATGCCCCCGGAGAAGCCCAAAACGAGGGTTGAACCAAGCGTAGAAGCCCCGACGTTCTGCGACAGCATCTCGAGAAAGGAACTGTTGTTGGCGTATGACAAGACGCGAGCAGTCATCACGTAGTTGAGACTCACCGTTATGACCACGTACACCACCGCCTTAAGCGGAAGGGTCCACCACACAGGGCCAGTGATGACTTCTGCAACTAGCAATGAAGGAATGACATGGGTGCATGCCGCCATCGCGCGATTGAAGAAGAAGGCCCACCACGCGATGCCTCTGCCTGGAACCCTTCCGTCGAAAAGGGCCAACCAAGCAACGATCCCAACTCCTCCGCCCGGAGCGTATAGGCCTGTGGCGACTAGCAATGGGTCCGACACCGTCTGCATACCGGCCTTCCAGCGAATCGGGAGTAGGGCACCAATCTGAGTCACGACCGCCAGGTAGAGAAGAGTAGGTACCTGACAACCTGCGGAGGACAGCGATACCCCGCAGTCGGCGTATTTGACTGGGTATAGAAGCCAACCGAGAGCAGTCAGCAACAAGCCGGCGAGGATTACCCCTCCGACGTAGAGCTGAGCTGGTAGTTGCAGGCTACGAAAAGGAGGCAATTTCGCTGGCATTCTAGACCGCGGAGGCCCTTCGTCATCCGCAGTCCGCCGAAGAGGTTTGGCTCGCCCCGTGGCGAGCCGAGTTCGATCTTAGAGGAAAAGGCGGCTAGCTAGATCGTCCAGCCTCCGACGACACGAGATTTGCTTCCGCTCCGCAGCAGCCGCCTAAACATGCGCACCATGGATACCCCTCCGTCCTCAGATTTCCCGAAACCGCAGCGACCAAGTCACGTCGCTTGCCAGTCTCACGGTCAGGACGTTGATTGGGTATCGTCAATTCCCTGTAGTTACCTTCATGGAGATCCATGACCAGCACTCATGGAAATCCATGAGCAAGAACTACAGATCAGCCAGTGTGATGAGCCCGAGCTTGAGCCCTGTGCTGACGGCCTCCCCTCGATTTGCCGCATTGAGCTTCCGAAACAGGTTATGGAGATGAGTCTCGACCGAAGGGACTCTCAGGCCGAGCTGCTGCGCCAAGCGCTTGGTTGGTAGCCCCTTCGCAACCCCTCGCAGGATCTGCATTTCCCGAGAGGTAAGAGCCACGGTGCTGGTCGAGTGCGATAGTGGAGTTAGCTCGGCTACTCGACGAAGAACCTCAGGGATCATCTTGCGTGGTACAGGACTCTCACTCCGAACTGCCGACCACAAGGCGCGCTGAAGTTCAGCCGGCCCAACGTCTTTCAGAACGTAGCCCGAGCATCCTGCCCTCATCATTCGGAGGAGGTCGTCACTCGACTCGGATACCGTCCATGCGATGACTTTCGTCTGCGGGTATTGCGCCAGCAGCTCCGTCGTGGTCGCGGCTCCATCCATGCCAGGCATGTGGACGTCCATTAAGACCAGATCAGCCTTGAGCCGTCCCATCGCCTGTAACGCCTCACCCCCAGACGATGCCTCTCCAACGAGGCGCAGCCCACTCGCAGTACCAAGCATTGTCCGTGCAGCGGCGCGCGGCAGTACGCTGTCGTCGACAACGAGAACCCGGTATTCCTTGCGAACCGGAGAAGCCTTGGCGATACGGCGCAGCTTAGCAAGAAGGCTATGAGAAGTTCGATCAGTCTGTATCTCTACTTGGCAGCTCTTGTAGTTGTAGTCGTGATTCTTAACATCGTCGCAGCGCCCTACGACAGATCAGACCCTGACCGCGTAACCGATGTCCTATATCTGTCTCTGGCCGCGACTCTCCTCAACCTGGCACGT
>VBHX01000045.1 GCA_005879945.1 Chloroflexota bacterium
CCCAGGTGGTGGTCGCGGCGACGACCGCAGTTGGCCTCTCGGCGGCGGTGGTCAGCCCGACCAGATACTCCATGTCACGCTAGACGGTAGACCCAGAATTTGCCGTTTTTGACGCAAAGATCACGGGCACCGCGTTTACCATCGCCCCCTCAGACATTGGCGACTCTCGTAAGCAAGACACCGACCGCGAGGCGTCGCTTGCCGCCTTTACATGTGGCGATCCCGGCCCTGATCGGTGCATGGGCGGTAGCGTTTGAGATCCCACATTTCATCGGACAGGTCGCACGCGACGCGGCGGCCACTGACTTCCGACTCTTCTACATCTCTGCCGAAGCGGGCATCAGATGGGGATGGCCGCACATGTACGACCCCGCACGGCTGCAAGAGCTCAGCCAGGTTTTTGGTCCGTCCGACGCGGCGATCACGCCTGTCTACACGTACCTGAACCCGCCGCTCCTCGCGTGGCTCGTTGCGCCCCTCACGGTTCTTCCCCTGCCCGCAGCGCTCTACCTCTGGACGGCGATCAACATCGCGGCATTCGTGGCCTCCTGGCGCCTGGCGTCTCCGGGCCGCGGTTTCGCACAGTTCTCGGTGTTGTCGGTGTCGCTCGCTCTCTGGCCGGTGGCCTTCTCCGTTGAACGCGGCCAGGCGGTCCTAATCACATTTGCCCTCGCGATCGGGTGCTGGTGGTTGGCGGCTCGCCGCCGGGAGGTCCTGGCGGGCGTGCTGCTCGGGCTGGCCTGGGCGCTCCGACCACAGGACGTCGCGCTGCTGCCGGCGGTGCTGCTCATCTGCGGCTTTCGACGTGCGACTGTGTACTGGCTGGCCACGACGGTGGCGCTGTGGGCGGTATTTGCGGTTGTGATCGGGCCCACGGGACTGGGCACCTACCTGGGGGTGCTCGCGTGGGCCGCGTCAGACCCGAGCTACAACGCGACACCGCTCGCGACTCCGTTTGGGCCACAGGCCACGCTGATCGCGAGCCAGGCCGTGTTCGCGGCGGTGGCGCTAGCCGCGGTGTGGCAGCAGCGGCGCCGGTGGAACCTCGCATTTGCGATCGGCATCTTGGGAACGTTGATCTCGGCGGTCCACGTCCACGAGTACGACTACGTTGGACTCATCGTCGCAGCGTGGTTGGCGCTCGGCGAGACCATATCCGTGGTTGAGCTGGTGTGGCTGGCGATCGGGATCGTGTGCGTGCAGGTACCCTTGATCGGAATTCGCCTGCCGATCCTCTTCTGGCAGCCCGTTTGGCTCGCGATGCTCGCATTCCGCCGAGAATCGCCCGTCACAGTTCCAGCGGAGTAAGTACTCATCGTTCGACCGATGAGTCTTCGGGCCGGCCGTCGTTGCATGTCTTAGAAACAACACTGGAGGCAGACATGACAGAGCTACTCAAAGGCAAGACGGCGATCATCTACGGCGGCGGTGGCGGGATCGGCGGCGGCGTCGCGCGGACATTCGCTCGCGAGGGCGCGAAGGTCTTCCTCGTTGGCCGCACACGCGAGAAGCTCGACGGCGTTGCGAAGGAAATCAAATCCGGTGGCGGGTCGGTGGAGGTCGCCGCCCTCGATGCCCTGGACGAGAAGGCGGTGGACGCCCACGTCGAGCAGGTGGTCTCGAAAGCCGGCAGGGTCGACGTCTCGTTCAACCTGATCACCCGCGGCGACGCGCAGGGCATCCCACTGGTCGAGATGTCGACCGCGGACCTGCTGCGCGCAGTCGTGTCCGGGCTTCAGAGCAACTTCATCACCGCGCGTGCTGCCGCGCGCCGCATGATCGGTCAGAAGTCCGGCGTGATCCTTCACCTCAACAGCGCTTCGGGCGATGGTGCCCAGCCCGGCATGGGCAGCACCGGACCGGCCGACGCTGCGACGGAATCGCTCATGCGCTACCTTGCCGCCGAGCTCGGTCCAAACGGCATCCGCGTCTGTGGTATCTGGACCGCCGGCGTCGCTGAGACACTGACCCAAGAGAAGCTCGGTGCCGTCAACGAGAACGTGCCCGCGGTCGAGCAGGTGAAGCAGATGCTCGCCGGGATGACGGCCCTGCGCCGCAACGTCCACCTGGCCGATGTGGCCGAGGTCGCAGCTTTCCTCGCCTCGGACCGCGCGGCGGGAATCACCGGAACGATGGTCAACGTGACGTCTGGGCTCGTGCTCAAGTAGCCGGGGAAAATTGCAAGGAGACGAAACGATGGACTTCAAGCTCGAGCTGGTGCTGGTCCCGGTCAAAGACGTGGATCGCGCCAAGACCTTCTACGTGGAAAAAGCCGGCTTCCACCTGGACGTCGACCACCGCGGCGGCGAGAGCTTTCGCGTTGTGCAGCTGACGCCGCCTGGCTCTGCGTGCTCGATCACAATCGGCACCGGGATCACAGACGCGGAACCAGGATCCAGTCGCGGCCTGCACCTTGTCGTGACCGACATCGTCGCGGCCCGCGCCGAGCTGGTCGCGCTTGGGCTCGATGTGAGCGACATCGAGCACCTCACCCCGAACGGATGGGTCAAGGGCCCGGATCCAGAGCGGAGCGATTACAACTCGTTCGCACACTTCAGCGATCCGGACGGCAATACATGGGTCCTGCAAGAGCGAGGTGGACCAGGGCGTTCATGACGATCGACGGCCTCGTGGGCGCGGCGATCGCCGGAAACGAATCCGCTTTCGCGACGCTCACCGAGCGCCACCGGCGAGAGCTGCACGTGCATTGCTACCGGATGCTGGCCTCGTTCGACGATGCGGATGACGCGGTGCAGGAGACCTTCCTGCGCGCCTGGCGGAGCCGGGACAGCTTCGAGGGCGCCCACCTGTTTCGTGCTTGGCTCTTCCGCATCGCCACGAACGTCTGCCTCGACATGCTCCGGCGCAGCGCGCGCCAGGTGACGAAGATGCAGTCTTTCGCCGAGGTGCCGTGGCTCCAGCCCTATCCCGACCGCCTGCTCGATGAGGTGGCGCCGTCCGACGACGAGCCAGATGCCGTTGCAGTCGAACGCGAGACGATCGAGCTCGCCTTCCTCGCAGCGATGCAGCTGCTGCCGCCGACGCAGCGTGCCGCGTTCATCGTGCGCGACGTCCTCGGCTGGCCGGCGCGCGAGACAGCCTCTCTTCTCGAGACGAGCGTCGCCGCCGCGAACAGCGCCGTCCAGCGGGCGCGAGCGACGATGAAAGAGCACCTGCCGGCGCGGCGCTCGGAATGGTCGGCCACAGCACCGACCGCTCAGGAAAAGGCGCTCCTCCAGCGCTTCATCGACGCGCACGAGCGATGCGATGCCGCCGCGGCCGTCGCGATCTCCGCACAGGACCTGCGGATCACGATGCCGCCCAATCCGTTCTGGTTCGAGGGCATCGAAAAGATCGCCCCGCTTATTCAAAGAGCCGCGCAAGAAGGCGAATGGCGCCTCGTCCCGACGCAGGCCAATCGCTTGCCGACCGCGGCGAGCTATCTACGCCGGCCCGGCGACTCCGAGTTCCGCGCGTTCAAGTTCGATGTCCTGCGCATCGAGGCCGGCGTCATCGCGGAGATCACGACGTTCGGGCCATCGCTATTCCCGGCCTTCGGCCTGCCACCGAACCTCGTGGAGAAAGGACAGCCCTGACGTGGCTGTTCGTGGCCTTAGTCTGGCGGGATGATTCGTTCGTATCGTCAGTTCTCCGGGCAGAACCTCGGGCGGCTCGCGGCTCTGAGCGACGGGATCTTCGCCGTGGCCATGACGCTGCTCGTCCTCAACATCCGCCTGCCGACCGCTGCTGCTCCTCACACGCAGGAGCCGATCTGGGCGGCTGGTGCGCTCGCCGCCGAGGCCACGGTCTGGAACGTGCTCGTTCCGCTCGCTCCGCAGCTGCTGACGTACCTGATGAGCTTCCTCACTCTCGGCATCTTCTGGGCCGGCCAGCAGACCCAGCTCAACCACTTCTCGCGCAGTGACCACCGGCTCACGTGGATCCATCTCGTCTTCCTGCTCATGGTCGTCTTCATGCCGTTCTCGACCGCACTGCTGGCGGAGTTCATCACGTACAGGCTTCCGATGGTGATCTACTGGGTCAACCTGTTTCTGCTCGGGATGCTGCTGTTTATCAGCATCGAGTACGCATCGCACGCGGGTCTCCTGACCGCGGAGGCGACCAAGGAGGTCGTCGCGGCGAGCAGGCGCCGCATCATCGTCTATCAGATCCTCTACGCCTCAGCCGCTCTCCTCTGCGTGTTCAACACGTATCTCGCTATTGCGGCGCTGGTGTTGTTCCAGCTCAACTCGGTTGTCGTGCCCAGGATCGGCCCGCTGAATCGCTTCTGAATTCCAAATCGGTCTCGAGGAAGACGTCAGGTGCGTTCGAGCCGAGCCTGTTTCAGCCTGGAGGAAGGTACCTGACATAGCAAGGTACTGTGCTATGTTCTTTAGGTGCCCGACGAGAACGGAGCCCATGACAGCCAGCTCCTCAAAGGAGTCCTCTCAATGGCACTTCTCCGCCTGCTCGCGGAGTGCGAGTCGTATGGCTACGAGCTCGTCGGACGGCTTCACGAGCTGGGCTTGAAACAGATCCACGAGGGCTCGGTCTACCCAGCGCTCAGCCGGCTCGAGCGTGAGGGCAGCGTGACCGCCAGGCTCGTCTCGTCGAACTCAGGCCCGGCACGAAAGTACTACCGACCGTCGCCGGCCGGCTACGCCAGCCTGGCCGAGTGCGAGGTGGCATGGACAACGCTCGTGCGCGCGCTCGAGCCCATTCTTTCCCGGCCGGTTCCGCGACGGCCACAGGAGGCGAGGACATGAACCAGTCCAGGGTCAGCTTCGGCGACCGATTGCGGATCGAGCTCGCGATCCTGCGGATCGACTGGGAGCTCGACGGCCGCATTCCCTGGCGAGTCCGGCGGCGGCTCAAGAACGAGCTGCGGAGCAACCTCATCGCAGCAGCCGAATCCAATGGCGCCATGGCGGCCGTAAGCCAGCTGGGTGACCTGCGAGCGCTTGGCGCTTCATACCTGGAGGTCTATCGCGGCCGCCTCGATGCGCGCCGCGGCGCCTGGGCTGCTTTCATCACCTATGTTGCCGTTCAGGCCCTGGCCATGGCAGTGTTGCTGGCCTTCCAGTCCGGCATCGCTGCGGGCGGCGGGCACGGCGGCAGCTATGAGCTGCTGCCTGGATTCGGCCCGTTCCAGGGTTCGGTCAACCATGGCTTCGAGATGGAGATCCTTTCTCCGGCGCACTTGGTGCTGATGCTCGTGGCCTTCCTGATCGGCAGCCGGGCATGGCGCGCGCTTCCGCGAGGAATCAGGCGCGGTCGCGGGTCAGCGGCGGGCACGGATTGGCGGCCCGGGCCTTAGCGCTCGCCAGTCTCGAGCACCGTCTTGAGCCCGCTGATGTCGAATATCCACCCACAAGCTCGGCGGGAAGGTAGTTCCTCCTAGCGAGCTCCCGGCCTACCACCTGACGTTTGGTTGTTCACCGACCCCGAGGGCCACATTATCGGCCTCACCAAGGCGCGATCCAGGAGGCGGGCCTCAGGGTTTTCCGGCCGTGATGTAAGCGCTGCCGACCTGGCCGGCCATACCTGGGATCGACTGGGTGGCGTGGACGTTGAAGTCGGGCGTGGTGAAGCCGGCATCGAGCAGCGCGGCGCGGTACTGGTCGATGGGGATGGTGCCGGAGATGCAGCCTGCCCACGAATCGAGCTGCTTCTTGAGGCGCTCGTCGAGCGGATCGAGCTCGACCATGTCCGCAACGGCGAACAGTCCTCCTGGCCGGAGCACCCGGAAGGCCTCCTTGATGACGGCGCCTTTGTCCTCCGCCAGGTTGATCACGCAGTTCGAGATCACGACGTCGACCGAGGCATCGGGAAGGGGGACGTTCTCGATCGTGCCTTTCAGGAAGGTGGCGTTGTGGATGTCGGCCTTCTCGCGGTTCGCGTTGGCCAGCGCCAGCATCTCGTCGGTCATGTCAACGCCGTACGCGTGACCGCCGGGGCCGACCCGCTTCGCGGAGAGGAGCACATCGAGCCCGGCTCCGGAGCCGAGGTCGAGCACGACCTGCCCGGCTTCGAGCTGCACAAGCATCGTCGGATTTCCGCAGCCGAGGCTTACTGACTCGCTCAGACCGATCGACTCCAGGTCCTCGACTGAATAAGAGCCGCTGCAGCCGCAGTCGGGTCCGTCGGCCTGGCAGCAGCCGACGGCTTGGTCTTCGGCCGGTATCACGGTGATCTGCTTGGCGATTCCTGCGTACCTGGATCGCACCGCCTCTCGAACTTCGCTCATGCTTCAGGTCTCCTTCAATCGATGGATGTCGATGGGTTACAGCCTATCACAACCCATCGATGATTGTCGATGGGTTGTGTATAATGCGCGGCATGGCGGTGAAAGAGCTACCGGTCTTACGGGAGCGCGGCGTTTGCTGCGGCCTTCCCGACGTCGATGACGAATGGGCGGAACAGACATCGGCGCTGATGAAGGCGCTCGCCGATCCGACTCGGCTGACCATGATCGCGTCGTTGTGGAAGGCGAAGGCGCCGATCTGCATCTGCGACTTCACGGCGGGCCTCGACCTAAGCCAGCCGACCATCTCCCACCACATGAGCAAGCTCAAGGAGGCGGGGCTGGTCGAATCCGAGAAGCGCGGCATCTGGGTCTACTACCGGCTCGCCGGCGACCTCGACGCTGCGACGCGCCAGCTGCTGAACAAGCTCATCGCCTAGCTGGCGGGGCTAGGCACCAGCTCCCCGACCAGCTTTTTCACGCGCGCGCCGATCTCGTCGCGGATCCGGCGGACGCTCTCCACGTCCTTTCCTGCCGGGTCCTCGAGGTCCCACTCCTCATACCGCTTGCCCGGATAGATCGGACACGCGTCGCCGCAGCCCATCGTGATCACCACGTCCGCCGACCGCACCGAGTTGTCGGTCAGCGGTTTTGGAAACTCCTGGCTGATGTCGATACCGACCTCTTGCATCGCCTCGACCACGCGGGGGTTGAGTGAGCTCGCGGGCTCGCTGCCTGCCGAGCGGACGCGGACACGACCGCCGGCTTGCTGATTCAAAAGCGCCGCCGCCATCTGGCTCCGACCGGCGTTGTGAACGCAGACGAACAATACCTCGGGCGCATCAGGACTCATCGCCACACCAGCGTACGTCGAGTCAGGAATGCACTGACCAGGTCGCGCCGTCCCAGATCCAGGTCTCAGCAGCCGACCCTGGGCCGAACATCAAGACCTGGTTGGTCTCCGGATCGAATGCCATCGCGAGACCGGTTCGCGGGGTCGGGTCATTGGCCGACGTGCGGTCGGTCCAATGGTTTCCGTCCCAGGTGATCGTGTATTCGGCCACAGGATGGTTGTCCAGGCCGAAGTAGATGTAAGCGACCACCTCTTTGGTCGCAGCATCGTAAGCGAGGTAGCTCCATCCGCTGGCGACCGGCGGAGGCGCTTGCATCTTTGTCCAGGTGGTGCCGTCCCATGTCCACGTGTCGTTGAACCGCTGACCTTGAAGGCTGCCGCCGAACAGCACGGTTACTCCAGTGGCCTCGTCGTACGCGATGCTGTAGAAGTGGCGGCCGCCCGGCGTGACCGGCGGATCCTTCAGCGTCCAGTCGGTCCCGTCCCACGTCCACGTGGCGTCGTATGTCTCGGTCTGGCCGAGTCCGCCGTACATTACGGCGACGCCGCGGCGCCCATCAAAGGCCATGGCCGCATCGAATCGGGGGTTTGGCTTGTGAACTGGAAACTGCTGCTTCCAGCTCGCCCCGTCCCACGTCCACGTGTCGTCGAAGAGCAGTGCCGGTCCGGCGCCGCCGGGGCCGGAGCCTCCGAACAGGACGATGACATGCCGAACGGAGTCGTACGCCGCGACCGCCGCGCTTCGCGGCGAGGGCCCGGTCACATTGAGCTGCGTCCATGACTTTCCGTTCGACAGCCACGTGTCGCCCAGCGAAACCGAGTTGCTGCCATCTGCGGTCGGGGCGGAAGTCGCGCCTCCGAACATGATCACTCCGTGGTTCTCGGGGTCGTAAGCCATGACCGCGCCGGCACGCTCAACAGGTTTGCCGATGGGAGGTGGAGTCGACTCAGGCGAGGGGCTGGTCGAGCTGGAAACTGCCACGCCGCTGGCTGCCGGGTGGAACGCGCCCGACCAGGTCGCGGCTGCGACCACGGCGAGCGCCGCCAGGGCGCCCAGGGCAAAGCCGGCGGCCAGCACGTGACGCCGTTTCATCTCAGACTGGAACGCCGGGAGTCCGCCCGAGTTACGAATTCCGGCTACGTGAAGCCGTGGAGCTCCGTCTTCGGCCAGTACTGGTCGGTGAAGATGATGTAGCGCTGCTTGGCAAACGCGCCTGCCCACAACGGCCAGCACGTGGTGAGGGTGAGGTGATAACCGGGCGCATCTGGCACCAACACAGTTTTGTTGTCCGGGTTCACGATCGTCGTCCCCGTGACGTGGTATTTGAAGGTCCCGTACCTGGTCTCGAGGTCGATCTCATCGCCCCTCGCCAGCTGCGGGAAGTTGATCCAGTAGACGTTGTGGGCGGCGACGCCCACCGTGCCAGGGTCGCCTGGCCACGGGGTCCCCGGATAATGACCCGGGCTCGCGTAGAGGACCGAGCTCGAGACGCCTTCCTTGACTGCCGCGAAGTAGCCGAGTCGGGGTACGCGGATCGCGAAATCGATCCCGTTCACCGGCCGCTGGAGGCTGGGATCGATGGTCGGCGGCCCGTAGTTCTTGAGCGGCATCCCGAGCCAGACCTGGTTCAGCTGCGCCTGTTCGTGGACGCCCAGCCACATTCCGCCCCCATACCAGGTCAGGATCACGAGGCCGATCAGCACGCACGCCATCGACGCAAGGCGCAGGAAACCTGGGCGTTCCCGCTGCGGGCGCGGAACCCTCATAACCGATAAAACGCCGCGCCCGCGCGGCAATACCCGAGCGCCGGCTAGAGCACGAAGTAGATGGTCGCTCCCTCGCCCACGGCGCCTTCCGCCCAGGCTCGGCCGCCGTGGCGATTGACGATCCGGCGCACCGTGGCCAGCCCGATGCCGACGCCGGGGAAGTCGCTCTGGCTGTGCAGGCGCTGGAACGCGCCGAAGAGCTTGTGGGCGTAGATCATGTCGAAGCCCACGCCGTTGTCGCGGACGAAGAGCCGCGTGTCCCCATCGACGATCTCGGCCCCGATCTCCACCCTCCCCGCGGCCTCTTTGCTCGTGAACTTCCACGCATTGCTGATGAGATTGGTCATCAGGATCCGCAGCAGCCGCGGGTCCCCGAACACCGTCAGGCCTTCGGCGATCCCGACGTCCACCTTGCGCTCGGGGTCGGCGGCGCGCATCTCCGCGACGATGTCTGCCGCCATGGCGCTGATGTCCGTCGTCTCCCTGTGGATCTCGCCGCTGGTCAATCGGAACAGCGTCTGCAGCCCGTCGAAGACCGACGTCATGCGCTCGCTCGCCCGGCGCATGCGCTGGAGATAATCCTTCGCCCGCGGGTCGAGACTGTCCCCGTAGTCCTTGAGCAGGGATTGGTTGAGGCTGTCGAACGAGAGCAACGGTGCGCGCAGGTCGTGCGAAACCGAATAGCTGAAAGCTTCGAGCTCTCTGTTGATGGCGGTGAGGGCCGTCGTCCGCTCCTGGACCAGCCGCTCGAGCTGGGTCCGGTATCGACGCAGCTCCTGCTGCGCCTTGTAGAGCTCCACGAACACGCTCACCTTCGCGCGGAGAATGGCCGGGACCACCGGCGCGAACACGAAGTCCACCGCGCCGAGGTCGTATCCGCGTCCCATGTCGGTCTCGGCGCGGTCGAGCGCGGTTACGAAGATGATCGGCGTCAATTCCGAGCGCGGTCGCTGCCGGATCAGCTGCGCGGCTTCGAAGCCGTCCATGCCCGGCATTCGCACGTCGAGCAGGATCACGGCGAAGTCCTGCTTCAGCAGCTGCCTCAGGGCATCTGGGCCGGAGGCCGCCTCGACGACGTTCTGGCCCAGCGGGGCCAGGATGGCGGTGAGCGCGAACCGTTTCGTCGCGTCATCGTCGACGAGGAGGATGTCTACCTTCGTCTCGATGGCCGAGGTTCGCGTTGCAGATATCACGCGTTGTCCAATCATCTGACCTTCCTGAACACGCTGACGCCGTCATGCACCTGGTGGTAGCGGCTGCTTTCGGGCGCGAAGATCAGCGACTCACGCTGGCCGAGCGCGAGGAAGCCGGACCGGACGAGGCTCTCATAGAACAGGCGGTGAGCGCGCTGCTGAAGGGTCGGCCTGAAATAGATCAGCACATTGGTGCAGACGATCAGGTGGAATGTGTTGAACGAGGCATCCGTGACCAGGTTGTGCTGCGCCCACGTCACATTGCTGAGCAGGCCGCGGTTGAGTCGGCCAATGCGGCCCGCTGTCGTGAAGTAGTTGGGCAGGCTCGACTGGCCGCCGGCGAGGAGGTAGTCGTGCTCGTACGTTCGCAGCCTCTCGATCGGGCATGCACCGACCCGCGCGATGGCGAGCGTGTCCTCGTTCATGTCCGTGGCGTAGATGCTGGCGCGGTCGTAGAGCCCCTCCTCCTTGAGGACGATGGCGAGCGAATACACCTCCTCGCCGGTGGCGCATCCAACGCTCCAGATGCGCACCGATGGATATGTCCGCAGCACCGGGATTACCTCATCGCGAAGGCAGCGCCACGTGTCCGCGTCGCGAAACATGCTGGTGACGCTGACTCCAACGGTGCTCAGCAACCGCTGCATGGAGCTCGCGTCGTGCAGGAGGCGGTCCTGATAGGCGGATATCGTCGTCACGTCCTCGGCCGTCATGGCCGCGGAGATGCTGCGCCGTAGGGGCGCCACCGCGTACTCGCGAAAGTCATACCCATACCGAAGGGAGATCGCCTCCAGCAGGAGCTTGATCTCGATGTCCTCGAGGGTCTGGAGCTGGAAAGGCGTGGGGATGGCCTTCAACAGGCTACCCGAGCCTTCGAAATTATCAGCACCCGCGCGAGTCCCGCTCCGTTCAGTGGCTCAGCCAGGAACGCAGCATGGCAACCAGGTGAGAGCTGTCGACGGGCTTGGCGATGTAGTCCGATGCTCCAGCTTCTATGCATTTCTCTCGGTCCCCCTTCATCGCCTTGGCGGTGAGCGCGATGATCGGCCGCTCCGTGAAGGCCGGAAGCGCGCGCATCTTTGCCATCGTGGCGTAGCCGTCCATCTCCGGCATCATCACGTCGACCAATGCGATGTCTAAATCGGCGTTCCGGCGCAGCGTTTCGAGCGCGTCAACGCCGCTGTCCACCGATGTGACCTGCATCCCTTGGCGCTCCAGCACCGCGGTCAGCGCAAATATGTTCCGGATGTCGTCGTCGACCACCAGAACTTTCCTTCCGGCGAGCGAGGTTTCCACCGCGACGCCAGCGCCTGAATCCGCGACCTCGTCGGCCGCGTCTTTGCTCAGGATCGCAGTGACCTCATCGCGCAGGCGCTCGGGCGAGCGCACCTCCTTCACGACGATGGTCTTGGTCACCCTCCCAAGCCTGAGCTCGTCCTTGCGGGTGAGCTCCTTTGCCGTGTAGACGAGCACCGGTATCGACCTCAAAGCCTGGTTGCCGCGGAGGTGGTCGATGACCTGCCAGCCGCTCATTCCAGGCAAGCCGAGATCGATGACGATGCAGTCGAAGGTCGCGCTGTCGAGCGCCGCAAGCGCCTCTTCGCCTGTACCGACGGCCGTCGCCTTCGCGGCGATCGGCTCCAGGAGCTCGATGATGTGCTCCCTCTGCACTGTGTCGTCCTCGATGACGAGCACGCTCGTTTCGGTACGTACGGTTCGCCTGCGGTCCAGCACAGCGATGGCGGGCGCTTGCATGCGCTCGCCGTCGGAAGCGCCGGGCACCACACGCATTGGCGACCCCACACCCGGCTCGGCGGAACCGTTCGATGACGTCTCCTTCGGGGTTCCGGACCATGCGACCACCGGACTCGCGATGGGCAGATAAAGGGTGAACGTGCTGCCGACGCCGGGTTCGCTGACCACGGTTATCTCGCCGGCGAGAAGGCGCGTCAGCTCGCGACAGATCGAAAGGCCCAGGCCGGTGCCTCCGTACTTGCGGCTGGTGGTCCCGTCGCCCTGAGCGAAAGACTCGAAGATGCTCTGCTGCTGTTCTGGCGCAATGCCGATCCCTGTGTCGGTGACGCTCATCGCGATCACCGCTGCGGCTCGATTGAGGGCTTCGTGGGACGGGCTCCAGCCCGACGTCGCGAGCTCGGCTCGAAACTCGACCCGACCCTTTTCGGTGAACTTGAACGCGTTGCTGAGCAGGTTGTTGAGCACCTGCTGGAGGCGCTGAGGATCGGTCGGGATGGATTTGGGCAAACCGGGACGCAGGTCGATTGTGAAGCCGAGCTTCGTGGCCTCGGCGACATGCCGGAAGGTGCGCTCGAGGAGAGGCGGCAGCTCAGAAAGCGGCCAGTCGGTGATCTCCAGGGCGACGGTGCCGGATTCGATCTTCGAAAGATCGAGGATGTCGTTGATCAGCTTGAGTAGGTCGGTACCCGACGAGCGGATGATCGCCGCGTACTCGGTCTGCTTGGGCAGCAGGTTGCCGTCGGGGTTGTCGGCCAGCTCCTGGGCCAGGATGAGCAGGCTGTTGAGCGGCGTGCGCAGCTCGTGCGACATGTTGGCCAGGAACTCGGACTTGTAGCGCGATGTGATCTCGAGCTGGGCGGCCTTCTCCTCGACGAGGTTCTTGGCGACCTCGACGTCGTTGCGCTTCTGCTCGATCTCGGCGTTCTGCTGCGCCAGCTGTCGCGCCTTCTCCGCCAGCTCGTCGTTCGTCCGCTGCAGTTGGTCCTGTTGGCTCTGCAGCTCGTTGGCCAGCGACTGGGACTGCTTGAGCAGCTCCTCGGTGCGACTGTTGCCGTCGATGTTGTTAAGGACGATCCCGATGCTTTCGGTGAGCTGGTCGAGAAAGTCCTGGTGCGTGGGGCTGAACCGATGGAACGACGCGAGCTCGATCACCGCACGCACGTCACCTTCGAACAGCACCGGCAACACGATGATGTTGAGCGGCGTGGCGGCGCCCAGGCCGGACGTGATTCGCACGTACTCGGGCGGGACGTCCGTGACGAGGATGCGCTTCTTCTCCAGCGCGCACTGACCGATGAGTCCCTCGCCCAGGCGGAACTGCGTGGGCAGGTTCTTGCGGCGCTTGTATGCGTATCCCGCCTGGAATGCGAGGTGGGCTTCGGACCCATTGGCGCCGACCATGCGATAGAACACGCCGTGCTCCGCGTTGACCAGCGGGGCGAGCTCGGAGAGGATCATCTTCGACACCGTCATCGGGTCGCGCTGGCCCTGCAGCATGCGGGCGAACCGGGCGAGGTTGGTCTTCAGCCAGTCCTGCTCCGTGTTCTTGGCGGTCGTCTCCTTGAGGTTGCGGATCATCTCGTTGATGTTGTCCTTGAGGACCGCGACCTCTCCGCTTGCCTCGACGCCGATCGACCGCGTCAGGTCACCCTTGGTGACCGCGGTGGCCACGTCTGCGATGGCTCGAACCTGGGTGGTCAGGGTGGCGGACAGCTCGTTGACGTTGTCGGTCAGGTCGCGCCACGTGCCGGCGGCGCCAGGCACGCGGGCCTGTCCGCCGAGCCGGCCTTCCACACCGACCTCGCGAGCCACGCTTGTGACCTGGTCGGCGAAGGTGGCCAGGGTGTCGGTCATGCCGTTGATGGTGTCCGCGAGGGCGGCGATCTCGCCCTTCGCCTCGAGGGTCAGCTTGCCCTGCAGGTCGCCGTTGGCGACCGCGGTGACGACACGCGCGATGCCTCGAACCTGATCGGTGAGGTTGGCCGCCATCAGGTTGACGTTGTCGGTGAGGTCCTTCCACGTGCCGCCAGCGCCCTTTACGTCGGCCTGACCGCCGAGCTTGCCTTCGGTGCCCACCTCGCGGGCGACACGCGTGACCTCGTTGGCGAACGCGTTGAGCTGATCGACCATCGTGTTGATGGTGTCCTTGAGCTCGAGGATCTCGCCCTCGACGTCGACGGTGATCTTCTTGGAGAGGTCGCCTTCGGCTACGGCGGTCACGACGCGAGCGATTCCGCGCACCTGCTCGGTGAGCTGGCCGGCCATCAAGTTGACGTTGTCGGTGAGCTCCTTCCACACGCCGGCGACGCCCCGCACCTGCGCCTGGCCGCCGAGCTTGCCATCGGTGCCGACCTCTCGTGCGACGCGCGTGACCTCGCGTGCGAACGCATTGAGCTGATCGACCATCGTGTTGATGGTGTTTTTGAGCTCGAGGATCTCGCCCTGGCCTTCGACCGTGATCTTCTTGGAAATGTCGCCGTTTGCGACCGCGGTTGTGACCTCGGCGATGTTGCGCACCTGACCGGTGAGATTGCCGGCCATCGTGTTGACGTTGTCGGTGAGGTTCTTCCATGTGCCGCCCACGCCCTTGACGTCGGCCTGGCCGCCGAGCTTGCCTTCGGTGCCCACCTCGCGGGCCACACGCGTCACC
>VBHX01000185.1 GCA_005879945.1 Chloroflexota bacterium
AGATCCGGGTGAAGCGACGAGCAGCGCAGGAGCTGAGCCCGGAGATGGGTCGCATGGGCGCCGAAGATCCGCCGAGGGCTTTTCCGGCCGCGCCTCTAACGCTTAAGGGCTCGGTAGGTCTCGAGCTCGCCCGCGATCGCGATCACCGATGCGCCGGCGAAGGTGATGCCGCCCAGCACCATGAGGCTCGTGCCGATGGGTACGTACCACCCGGCGAGCGCGAGCCCAAGCGCGAAGACGCCGATCGCCAGCACGAGCGTCGCGTAGATGTTGAAACCGCGGCGGTTGGCGGCAAAGCCGGGCGGGAGCTCACCGAGCGGTTGGGAGGTGACCCTCTTCATGGCCAGATCGGCGGCGCCGCCCAAATTCAAAAGCAGCACGATTCCAATCGCGGTGAGGATTACTCCGACAACGAGGACCATGGCTCACCGCGCATGTTGACACGGCTACTTGTCAAAGCCACCTAGCATTTGACCGTGCCCACGACGACCCAGGCGCGCGTGCGCAACTTTTGCATCATCGCCCACATCGATCACGGGAAATCGACGCTGGCCGACCGGCTACTCGAGTTCACCGGCTCGATCAGCAAGCGCGACATGCAGGACCAGGTCCTCGACAGCATGGATCTGGAGCGCGAGCGGGGGATCACGATCAAGCTGCAGGCCGTCCGCATGACCTACCGCGCGCGCGACGGCGAGAGCTACGAGCTGAACCTCATCGACACCCCCGGCCACGTCGACTTCGCGTACGAGGTGTCGCGATCGCTTGCTGCATGCGAAGGCGCGATCCTCGTGGTCGACGCTGCTCAAGGCATCGAGGCGCAAACCCTCGCCAACCTTTATCAGGCGGTTGAAGCTGGGCTGACCATCATCCCGGTCGTCAACAAGATCGATCTCGATGCGGCGCAGCCGGAGCTCGTCGCCGAGGAGATCGCTGACGTCACCGGCCTCCCGCGCGAGGAGGTCATCTTCGCCTCAGCGAAGCTGGGCATCGGCACCCAGGACATCCTCGAAGCGGTGATTGCCAAGGTGCCGCCTCCTCATGGGGATCCGTCGGCGCCGCTGCGCGCGCTCATCTTCGACTCGCACTACGACGCCTACCGAGGCGTGATCACGTACGTGCGGGTCGTCGACGGAGAAATCAAGCCGCGGACGAAGATCCGGATGATGAACACCGGCAAGGTCCATGACGTGGACGAGGTTGGATGGTTCGCGCCGCAGCCGCGCCCGGCGGAAAAGCTGAGCGCCGGCGAGGTCGGCTATGTGACCGCGGCGATCAAGAACGTGATCGACGCCCGGGTCGGCGACACGATCACCACTGCGACCGGCGGTGCCGCAACCGCGCTGCCTGGATACCGGCAGGTAAAGCCGATGGTCTTCGCGGGCCTGTTTCCCACCGACTCCGACCAGTTCGCCGACCTCAAGGAGGCGCTGGAAAAGCTCCAGCTCAACGACGGCGCGCTGTCGTACGAGCCGGAGAACTCGGCCGCGCTCGGATTCGGGTTTCGGTGTGGCTTCCTCGGCCTACTCCACCTCGAGATCGTCCAGGAGAGGCTCGAGCGGGAGTTCCAGCTGGAGCTGATCACGACCGCGCCGACCGTGGAGTACCGCGTCAAGCTGAAGCGCGGCGAGATCATTGAGGTCGACAACCCGGCGCTGCTTCCCGACCCGACCGCGATCGAGTCGGTCGCCGAGCCGTTCGTCAAGCTGTCGATCATCGTGCCGTCGGCTTACGTCGGGCCGATGATGGAGCTCTGCCAGGACCGCCGGGGCATGTTCAAGAAGCTGGAGCACCGGCCCGGCGACCGTATCGTGCTCGAGTATGAAATTCCGTTGGGCGAGATCATCCACGACTTCTACGACCAGCTGAAATCCCGCTCGAAGGGCTATGCGTCGATGGACTACGAGATGATTGGTTTCCGGGAGGATGACCTGGTCAAGCTCGACGTACTGGTGGCGGGCGAGCCGGTGGATGCCCTGTCCCTGATCACGCATCGCAGCAAGGCCCAGATCCAGGGCCGGAAATTGGTGGAGAAGCTGAAGGCGATCATCCCCCGCCAGCTCTATGAGGTGCCTATCCAGGCTGCCATCGGCGGTAAGGTGATCGCCCGCGAGACGATCTCGGCGCAAAGAAAGGACGTCCTGGCAAAGTGTTACGGCGGCGACGTGACCCGCAAGCGCAAGCTGCTGGAGAAGCAGAAGGAAGGCAAGAAGAGGATGAAGCGCGTGGGGTCGGTCGAGATCCCGCAGGAAGCGTTCATGGCGGTGCTGAGCCTTGATTAGGTATGCACGCCTGATCGCCACCGTCGCGCTGACCGCCGTGGTCCTCGTTTCCTGCGCGAGGATAGGATCGAGCGGGACCAACGTCCAGCCGGCCGACATCTACGCCGGGGCTTTGAGCGCGAGCGACGTGAGGACGCTTCTTGGCGACAGCAACTGGTGGCCTGGTCCGCCGTCATTCGGGGTCCGGCCGCTTGACGCGGGAACTACTTCAGTTACCGAGCGCTACTCGGTCTCTCAGGCGTTCCTGCACCTCGGCAGCGCCGAGGGGCTGGCAATCCGCTACACCGTTTACGACAAGACGTCATCGGCTACCACGACCATGACCGCCTATCAGAACGCCTTTGGCGCCTCGCCGACGATTCCGAAGGTGGGCGATGCAGTCCTGTATTACGGTCTCGGTGGCAGCGGTGGGGCTCCGTACATCACGAGAACTTTTGTGCGTGTCGGCCAGGTGATCGTGGCGATCGGCTGGTCGCGCAAAGACGGGATGCCGACGGTACAGCAGCTCGGGCGAAACGCAAGCAAGGTTGTTGACGGGCTGAAAAAGGTGATGGCCGGCAAGGTTCACGCACCACGGAGCGTGGTCGACCCGAACCAGCTGCCGCCTCCCGGCCTCGACGTTACGTTCCTGGGCGCGACGCCGCTCCCGATCGAGGCGTGGGTCGTCATGGCCAATATCGCGATTCCCGAGGCGGTCCTGCAGACGCTACAGGGCGCGGGTGTCAACGATTTCGTGTATGGCGACTACGCGCTCAACGACGACACCCATATGGAGGTGCGCACGGCGCTGCTGACATTTGCGAGCACGGCCGGCGCGGCTGACTGGGCTACCACGTTCGCTCCGGGCACCCCTGACCAGGCTGGGATCGCCAGCGGGTACGTTGGCACAGGCGGCTCCAGTCCAGCCGCCGGCGAATACCACTACTTCTTCATTGCAGGTACCCATGGTGGGATGCTTGTCTGCCGCCCAACTATTGAAGGCGAGGCTGCCTCCAGGGCTTGTGAGGCACCGGTGGAGCGCACCGCCGTTGCCTGGAAGATCGCGTTGGGCGGTTAATCGTTCGGACGCGACGCTGACGAGCTCATCCCACTCCGTGTGTCCTGATACCACCCCCACTGCTTCGTTAGGCCGTCGCGCAGGGAGACCCGCGGCTCCCATCCGAGGCGCTCGCGGGCGAGGTTGATGGACGCCCCGGTATGGCGCGGGTCGCCGGGCGCGGACGGCAGCTGCTGCCGGCGCACCTCGACTTTGCTGATCTCCTCGAGCGTCGCGAGGACCTTGTTCAGCGTGACGCGGCTGCCGCCGCCGAGGTTGAATACCATGCCCACGACGTCAGAGGTCGCGGCCTTGATGGTTCCCTCGACTGCATCGGACACATAAGTGAACTCGCGCGTCTGCTCGCCGTCGCCGTAAATCTCGATCGGCTCGCCGTCGGCAAGCGCCCGCATGAAACGGGCGAAGGCCATGTCCGGCCGCTGGCGCGGCCCGTACACGGTGAAATAGCGGACCGACACCGCCGGAATGCCGAAGTTTCTCGTGTAAAGGTTGGCCAGGTGCTCGGCCGCGAGCTTGGTCACGCCGTATGGCGATACGGGCCGCGGCAGTGCCGACTCACGAGTGGGAAATGCCTCTGCGTCCCCGTAAACCGACGAGCTGCCGGCAAAGACCAGCCGCTTGAGGCTGCTTTCCTTCAGGTGCTCGAGCAGGCGCTGGGTGGCGATGATGTTGTCGCGCACGTAGTGATCGAATTGGTGTCCCCAGCTCGGCCGGACGCCAGGCTGCCCGGCCAGGTGGTACACGACGTCGGCGCCTTCCAGGGCGGCGGTGAGGTCGGCGTCGACCAGGTCGAGCTCTTCGAAAGAGAAGTTGCGGTGACTCCGAGCCACCTCGAGGTTCTGCTCCTTGCGGGCGCGCCGGTAGTAGTCGGTGAAGCAGTCGATGCCGACGACGTCATGACCGTCGGCCAGAAGCCGCTCGCTGAGGTGGGATCCGATGAAACCCGCCGCGCCGGTGACAACCGCTTTCATAGAGTGCAAGCCTGAGGTTTGCAGACCGCGATTTGCAAGCGCCCCTATCTTTTAGTTGTGTCTCGGCTCACATCGCGCTTCGAGCTTTGGCTTCTGGATTCGGGGATCGGCGTGTCCGTCAAGCAGTTCCCGGCGGGCACGCGAACGGCCGTCGACGCTGCGCGCGCGGTCGGCTGCGACGTGGGCCAGATCGTCAAGTCCCTCGTGTTCATCGCCGGTGGCCGGCCGGTAGTGGCGCTGGTCAGCGGCACCAATCGCCTCGACGAGCGACGTCTTGGGGCGGCGGCGGGCGAGCCGGTCGAGAAGGCCGGGGCCGACGAGGCGAGGTCCGCGACCGGATATTCAATAGGTGGCGTGCCGCCGTTCGGCCACGCGACCGACGTGCGCGTCTTCATGGATCGGGACCTGCTTCAACATCCGGTCGTCTGGGCGGCTGCGGGCCGGCCTGACTCAGTCTTCGAGATCGAACCGGAGCGCCTGCGGGAGCTCAGCCAGGCGACCGTCGCCGACTTGAAGGTGGTCGAATGAGCTCGATTCTCATCTTCTGCCGGGACTGCGGCAAACAAGTCCCCAGCTCCGAGACGCGTGATGGACTCTGCCTCGACTGCCGTGTCCGGCGATCAGTGGCGGACCTGCGCAGCGAACACGCGCGGCTGTGGCGCAAGCGCGAGCGCTATCGCAGCCAGAACGCCAACGTCGAGCAGATCGGCCGTCAGATCGCGCGCGTCGAAGACCGGATGGGGCAGCGCATCAAAGTGATGGTTTCGAACGATCGGCAGGCGACCGACCTGCTGCGTAGGGAGCTGGAGGCAGCGCGCGGCCAGCGCTACACAATCAAGGGCGTCTGACCATTGAGGCAAAGCCAAATCACGCCCGTCTTGTTAGAGGGGGGACTCCCCCCTAGAGGCGCCGGGCCTGGCGAAGCCAGTCCCCGACGCACCCCCCTGCTGACCCTCCCCCCAAGAGGGGGAGGCCAATTTGCGACTGAACACCTCTACGTCCACATGCCCTTTTGCCGCCACAAGTGCGGGTATTGCGATTTCAACGCCTACGCGGGGATGGACCGGATCATGCCGGACTACGTCGGCGCGCTGGAGCGAGAGCTGGCCGCATCGCGTGACGATAGCCGCGAATTTGCGCCGCTGAAAACCGTGTACTTCGGGGGCGGAACGCCGAGCCTCCTACCGCCCGAGCTGATCGCCGGCCTTCTGCGGTTCATCCGCGCCACGTTCGATGTCCTCCCTGACGCCGAGGTGACACTCGAGGCTAACCCTGCCAGTACTGATGAAGCCCGCGTGGGCGCATGGCTCGATGGCGGCGTCAACCGTCGCAGCCTTGGTGTGCAGGGCTTCGAGCCCCGCGCGCTTGCGGTTCTCGAACGCAAGACGGATGCCGCGCAGGCGACGCGAGCGTTCAAGCTGGCCCGCTCCATGGGCGTCGCCAATGTCAGCATCGACCTCATCTACGCGGTTCCCCATCAGAGCCGCGAGTCCTGGATCGAGACACTGCGTCGAGGTCTCGACCTTGGACCGGATCACGTCTCGACCTACTGCCTCACATTCGAGGAGGGGACGCTCCTGTGGCGAAGGCGCGCGGAGGGCAAGGTGCCTGAGCTGGATCCGGATCTGCAGTGGGACCAGCTCGACGCGGCCTGCGAGGAGCTCGAAGCGGCGGGGTTCACGCGCTACGAGATCTCCAATTGGGCGCGGCCGGGATTCGAGTCGCGGCACAACCTGGCCTACTGGCGCTGCCGCCCGGTTTACGGCGCGGGAGCCGGTGCCCACTCATACGCCACCGACGGGGCCCATGCCTGGCGCTGGTGGAACGTGGCTCGGCCGCGCGAATACATCGCCGCGTGCCCGACACCCCGGGCAGACGGCGAGGAGCTGCCCGAGCGCAAAGCGCGAGCGGAGTCGCTGATGCTCGGCCTTCGGACAGCGGAGGGCATGGTGCCTCCGGCCGGGTTCGACGACGAGCTCGCGCGCCTGGCCAAAAGCGGGCTGATCGACCGGAGGGACGGCCGGGTCGCCCCGACCCGGCGTGGCATGGACCTGCACAACCAGATCGCGCTCGCGGTACTGTAACTAGCACTCGGGCCTACCGAGTGCCAAAAGATGGAGAACCGAAAACAAGCGATCCTCCGGGCGGTCGTGCAGGAGTTCACGACCAGCGCCGTTCCGGTGGGCTCCCAGTCGCTCCACAGCCGGTACTTCGTGAACCTTTCGTCGGCCACGATCCGGACCGAGCTGGCCGAGCTTGCCGACCTCGGCTACCTGACTCAACCGCATACCTCCGCCGGTCGGATCCCGACCGACTCGGGCTACCGCTACTTCGTCGACTTCCTTATGGACCTCGAGGAGGTTCCGGACCGCGTCCATACCTACATCAACGACGAGCTCCGCCACGCCACGGCGGACGTCCAGGGCCTGGTCGAACGCGTCGCGATGGCCACAGCCGCGGTGACACAGAACGCTTCTGTGGCCAGCGCGCCCCACGGTTCGCAGGGCCGCATCAAGCACGTCGACCTGGTCTCCCTCGAACCGCGAGAGGTGCTCCTCATCCTTCTGCTCGAAGGCAACCTGCTTCGCCAGCAGGTCGTGCAGGTGACCGAGACTGCGGAGCAGCCCCAGCTGACGTCACTCGCCATGAAGCTCAACGCGTCGTTGGTGGGCAAGGGGCGCGAGGAGGGCCGCCGCCGTTACGACAGCGCCGCACTCGGCCTTGAGAAGGAGCTGCTTGGCCGCGTCGTGGCCGCGCTCGACCAGTACGAGCAGGGCGCGGAAAACCTCGTCGTCCATGACGGTGTTCGCAACCTTCTACGGCAGCCGGAGTTCGCGGAATCGTCGCGGGTGCAGCAGGTCCTCGAGGTGCTCGAGGAAACCCGCTACCTCACGGTCCTGTTGCGTGAGCTCATCGGCAACTCGGACCTGCAGATCGTGATCGGCTCCGAGAACGCGTCGAGCCAGCTGCAGGGATGCGCCGTCGTGCTCACAACCTATGGCCCGTCCAACCACCTCAAAGGTGTCCTCGGAGTCATCGGGCCGACGCGCATGGCCTACAGCCAGACCGTGGCGCGGCTGCGGGCCGTTGCCCTCAGCGCCAGTGAGCGGATGGCGGAGCTTGGCGTTTGAGATCGGGCCTGTTCGAGGTAATTAGTCAAAAGTCATGACCACCCGGAAGTACCCGCACGAATCCCACGAGGGAGAGCGGCACCAGGAAACGATGGATGCCGCGGCCGCTAAGCAGGTGGCTTCGATGGAAGGAAAGATCGCCGAGCTCGAGGCTGCTGCGGCCGAGGGGAAGGACCGTCATCTGCGGATGGCGGCCGACTTCGAGAACTACAAGAAGCGCGCCCGGCAGGAGCAGCTCGAGACGATCCAGCACGCATCAGCGGAGCTGATCAACCGACTTCTGCCCGGGCTCGATGACCTGCACAAGGCCCTCGACCACGCGCCCAAGGGCGTCGACCCGTCGTGGTTGAAGGGTGTCGAGCTCAGCGTGCGCAAGCTCGAGGAGGCGTTTGCGGCGCACGGCCTCGAGGCCATCAAGTCGGTCGGCACCCGCTTCGACCCCAAGCTTCACGAGGCCGTCGGCCACGAGGAGTCTGACGAGCACCCCGAAGACACCGTGGTGTCGGAGCTGCGCCGCGGCTACCGGATCCGCGACCGCGTTGTGCGGCCCGCCCTCGTCAAGCTGGCACGCCGGCCCTCGCTTCCCGCCGTGGATGGCCCGGATCGTGACGGTTCACCCGACCCGGCCTGACACAATTTCCTGAGTGGCGGTAAGGCGCGACTACTACGAGGTCCTGGGCGTCAGCCGGCAGGCGTCGCCCGACGAGCTGAAGCGGGCTTTCCGCAAGATCGCGATGGACTCGCACCCCGACCGCAACCCTGACGATCCTGTCGCCGCCGCCCGCTTCAAAGAGGCGAGCGAGGCGTACGCCGTCCTCTCCGATACCGGGCGCCGGCGCACCTACGACATGTTCGGCCATGCGGCCGTCGACATGGGCGGCGGACCCGCCGTCGACTTCTCCGACATGCCGTTCGCGGACATCTTCGACACCTTCTTCGGCGGCGGTGTGGGCTCGCGCTCGAGGCGTCAGCGTTCCGACCGCGGCGAAGACCTGCGCTACGACCTCACGATCACATTCGAGGAGGCATTCACGGGCGTCGAAAAGCAGATCGACGTCCCTCGCCTTGCGACCTGCAACCGCTGCTCGGGCAGCGGCGCCGAGCCCGGCACCGGCACCGAGACGTGCCCCGGATGCGGCGGCTCGGGACAGATCCGCCGTGCCCAGCAGTCGATCTTCGGCTCGATAGTCACGCAGTCGACATGCCCGACATGTGGCGGAGCCGGCCGCCTGTTGAAGAGTCCCTGCACGCAGTGCCGTGGCCAAGGCCGGACCACGATCACACGGCGGATCGCCGTCCGCATTCCCGCCGGAGTCGACACCGGTTCACAGATCCGCCTCAGCGGCGAAGGCGAGGCAGGCATCCGCGGTGGGCCCAGCGGCGACCTGTACGTGGTCCTACGGGTGAAGTCACATCCTCAGCTGGCGCGCCGCGACCAAAGCATCCTCTACGAGCTGCACATCAACATCGTCCAGGCGGCGCTCGGCGACCGGATCGAGATCCCGACCATGGAAGGCCCGGTGGAGATCGCGATCCCCGCGGGCACTCAGCACGGGCAATCTTTCAGGCTCCCCGGCAAAGGCATGCCCGACGTCCGCGGCGGCCGGCGCGGCGACCAGTACGTGCTCGTCCAGCTCGTCGTACCGAAGGACCTGACCGCCGAGCAGAAGGCAATTCTGCGCAGGGTCGGCGGCCTCACTGGAAAGCCAGAGAAGGTGTCGAAGGGGTTCTTCGAAAAATTGCGTGACGCGATCTCGTTGGACGGGTGAGGAGGGTTCGCACCGCGGTCGTCGCCGCCGCACTGATGGTCGTGGCTGCTGCCTGTAGCACACCGGTGTCCACCCAGAATCAGGTCGCGGCCACGCCGTCACCTTCGCCCGCGCCCACTGCGACCGCGGCGGCCGCGACGGGGCCTCCCATCTCGTTTTCCGGGACCGCGCTCTGTCGCGGCAGCAACGTCTCCCCCTGCTCGGCCAAGCTGGCGTATTCGGGCGGGACTCCAGGAAGCACACCGTCGGCAGCTGTCGTCGGCTTCGCCCAATACTGCCCGAGTACGTTCTGCTATCCCGTCCCTAGGGCTCTTCCGCCGGGCTTCAGCCTGACCGTGAGTGGCGGGTTCGTGATAGTCGGCGTGGATGCGGACTGCGGGGGCGCGGCAACGGGCGGATGCCCCAACGGCTGGGGCGGAGTCATCAAGGTGAGCCTGACCGACCAGAGCACCTGTTCGGCGGGGACCAACTGCGCTTCAACGGGACTTGGCGACTTTACGATCGACGTCGCCGCCGAATAGCCTGCTGGGCCAATTCTCAGCCAACTCACATGTTCGAGGCATAACCTGACTGCTTCCGGGGTAGGTAGTTTCGGGTATTTATCAATTCGGGCTGTAGCCCCGTAACGTATTAGGGGATTAGAAGTGGCAAAAACGATCGATCTTGAACTGACCCGAGCCGAGGTGGAGGTGATCGAGCTGGAGGCGCGCCTTCGCGTGGTCCCGATGAACGACACCCAGCTTTCCGACGCCCTCAAGGCGGCGCTGGCCGCCAAGAAGGAGCGCCTGGCCAAGCTGCGCACGCTCCACGCCGCCGCCGGCAAGCCTAGTCGGGGCGCGACTGATGGCGAGGCCAACCAGCCTCTGCCGCTCCACGCAATCAGGCGGCCGCCGCTCAAGCGTTCGGTCCCCCAGCGCCCCAAGGCCAAGAGCGCCAAGTAGCCCCGGGGCCGGCCCGGGCTGTTAAGTGGCTGTTGCGCGAGCGCAACAGGTTCGGGTCCCGAACGTTATCGTTCGACGTGGTGAAATTGGCCCTCGGCCCGATCGGGACCGGCCTACCGGTACGTGTCAGCTGACGCGAGTCAGTCGGCGGGTAAGCCCGCGGACAATCCGTTTGGCCTGACCCCGGGTGCCTGGGCCGGCGCCGGCCGGCCCCTCACGACCTGGCGACTCCCACTGATCAACGGGGTCGCGGCCGCGGCCATCATCGGCGCGGTCGGCTTCCGGTTGTGGGAAGCCCACCTCCCTCAGTACGCGGTTCAAGAAGAGCTCGTCCTGATCGGCGCCGGCGTAGTTTTCGCTGTCCTCGCCATCGCGGTGCGCGCGTCACGATTGGCGACCAGCCTTGCCATTCAACTGCCCCTGATTGTGGTCGCCGCTGTTCTTACCGTCCTCGTTCTTGGGGTCGCCGGGCCGTGGCTTGGCGATGACCTGCCACCGCTGGCAGCGGCCGCTTTCGCGACCATCCTTCTTCATTTCGAGCTTGGCCTCCACGCGCGACGGTTCGCCTACCTCTTTGTCATTGCGATTGCGGGTCTCGCCGCCTTGTGGATCTATGCCGTCACGGCGCTCATGGTTTCGTTTGGGGCGATAGCGATCTGGTCCCTTGTCTTGCTCGGCACCGGCCTCCTTGCATATCTCACCCGCCGCACCATCGATCAAGACCTCGGCGTGCAGGTCGACCGCCAGGCTTCTCTGCTGGGGTCCATCAGCGACCTGGGCGAAGGCCTGCTGATCACCGAAGACGGCAAGTACGTTGCGAGCAACGAGGCCTACTTGAAACTGACCGGGTATTCGCCCGAAGAGCTCCGTGCCCTGCCAACGCTGATCGACCTGGCACCGCTGGAAGAGCGTGAAACTCTCACCGCAAATCTGTCGAAGAGGTTCAGGGGCGGTGACGCCCCGGTCCGCTACCAGGCAGGCATGATCGCGAAAGGCGGAGGGCGGCTTCGGGTAGAAGTGGCAATCCACCAGATCCCGTCCGACGGCCCGCACCGCTTGCTCGCGCTTGTGAGCGACATCAGCGAACGACATCGTGCGGAGCTCGCCGAGCGCGAAAGCGAGATGCGTTTTCGCACCCTCTTCGAGCAGGCGCAGGCCGGCATGACGTTTGCGGGCCTGGACGGCAAGATCATGTCGGTCAACCCGGCCTACTGCGAGCTCTTGGGCTACACCCCCGATGAGCTCAAGAGCATGTCGATTTTCGACGTCACGCATCCCGACGACGTCGAGGCCACGAAGGAAGCCCAGCGCCAGATGATGGCGGGCGACGAGACGAAATACAGGTTCGAGAAGAGGTTCCTGCGTAAGGACGGCGAACAGGTCTGGACCGACGTCGCCGTGCGCCTGGTCCGCGACACCGATGGCAAGCCGCTCTATTTCCAGACCGTCATCGTCGATATCGGCGATCGCAAACGAAACGAGGTCCTGCGTTCCGCTCGGTTCGCTGTCACGCAGGCGCTGGTGACGGCGCCCGGGTGGGACAAGGCCGCGCCCCATGTCCTCGAAGGGCTGTGCCAGACGCTGGACTGGGAGCTTGCCGAGTACTGGGAGGTCGACGCTCCACGCGAGGCGATGCATTTCGTGACGTCTTGGAAGCGGCCTGGCCGCGACACCTCCGCGTATGAGACGACTTCGCGCGAGACGTCGTTCCGGCGCGGCGAAGATCTCGGCGGACAGGTGTGGGAGCTGGGGGTGCCGGTGGCGATCACCGACGTCTCGGCTGACGGTTCCGCGCGCTCGGCCGCGGCCGCGGCGGCGGGATTGAAAGGCATCGTCGGGTTTCCAGTCCGCAGCGGGCGCCGCGTGGTGGGAATGATCTCGCTTCACACATGGGCGCCGCGACACATGGACGAGGGACTCGTCGCGGTCATGAACGACATCGGCTCGCAGATCGGCGAGTTTGTGGAACGCAAGCGCGCCGAGCTGGCTCTGCAAGAAAGCGAGAAGCGAATGCGATCGGTCCTCGACAACGTGTCGGACGGGCTAGCGACACTCGACAGCACAAGCGTCATCGAGTCGGCCAACCCGGCCGTCGTCAAGCTCTTCGGCTACCTGGAGGAGGAGCTGGTCGGCCAGCCGATCGACATGCTCATCGCGACTACGCATCGCAGCGGGTTCGTCAACTACCTGCAGCGGCGCCTCAAGCTCGACCTCCCATCAAGCGGCGCACACGAAACAATGGGCAAGCGCAAGAACGGCAGCCTGTTTCCACTCGAGTTCGTCGTCAGCTCGATGCACGTCGGCACACGACATCTCTTCATCGGCACCATGCGCGACATCTCCGAGCGCAAGGCGCATACCGACGCGCTCGAGTACCAGGCGCTCCATGACGCGCTGACAGGACTGCCCAACCGCAGCCTGTTCGGCGACCGCTTGCGTCAGGCCCTGCTGTCAGCGCGGCGAAACCAGCGCATGTTCGGTGTCCTGCTGCTGGACCTCGATCGGTTCAAAGACATCAACGACGCGCTCGGCCACGATCGCGGTGACAGCCTGCTGCAGGAGGTGACGGCCCGCCTGCGTGGTGTGCTGCGTGCCACCGACACCATCGCGCGTCTCGGCGGTGACGAGTTCGCGGTGCTGACCACAGACGCCAAGCATCCCGACGACGTGGTCTCGACCGCGCGCAAGATCCTCGCCTCGCTGGAAGGCCCGTTCGCGATTGGCGATCAGATGGTGGAGACGGGCGCTTCCATCGGCATTGCGCTCTATCCCGTCCATGGCGACGACCCGGGCACGCTACTGCGGCGAGCGGACGTCGCGATGTATGTCGCCAAGCGATCCGGTGGTGGCTGCTCCGTTTATGCGCCGGAGCAGGAAGCGCAAAGCCTGCGCCGTTCGGGCCTTGCGGGCGAGCTGCGGCGCTCGATCCCGCAGGGCGAGATGACGCTCCACTACCAGCCGCAGATCATGCTTGCCAGCGGGTCGGTTTACTCGGTCGAGGCACTCGTGCGATGGAACCATCCACGCGAGGGCCTGATGCCTCCAGATCGCTTCATTCCGATGACAGAAGAGACCGGCGTCATCCATCCGCTGACGGCGTGGGCACTCGACTCAGCGCTCGAGCAGCTGTGCAAGTGGCTCGCGGCCGGCATCGACGTCTCAGTGGCGCTCAACGTGTCGCCGCGGATCATCGAGGACCACTCGCTGGAAGAGATGGTGGCGCAGGCGCTGGCATCGTCGAAGGTCGACCCGCGGCGCCTCACGCTGGAGATCACCGAGGGGGTCGCGATGGCCGCAGCGGCGGCGAAGGCGCTGCACACATTGAACGAGATGGGCGTCCGGCTTTCGCTAGACGATTTCGGCACCGGCTACTCGTCCCTGCTCTACCTGATGCGGCTGCCGGTACACGAGATCAAGATCGATCGGTCGTTCGTGGCCGGGCTGGGCACCGACCCCGACTCGGGCGCCATCGTGCGGTCGGCTGTGGGGCTCGGCCACAACCTTGGGCTGCGTGTGGTTGCCGAGGGCTTGCAGGATCGCCTGGCGGAGGGAGTCCTCGTCGAGGCCGGCTGCGACGCCGCGCAGGGATTTCTCTATGGACGGCCTGTTCCCGAGGCGGAGATGACCGCCCAGCTAATGACCAACCCGGGGTCGAAGGGTGCGGCGATTGAGTCAGATGCTCGCGAGGCCGCGCCAGCGGAAACGCCATCGACGACGTCCTAGAGCAGGAAGCCGCCCAGGTGAGTCTCGTATAGATCAGGGTGAGCCCTGATCGCCTGAAAGATGGTTTCGCCGTCGAATTCGCGCACGTCGTATTGACAGAGGATCACCGTCGGCAGGCGCTTGGAGATGCTGTTGAACGCGACCTCGAAGTCGATCATCTGGCGATCCGACTCGAAGCCCTTACGGGCTGAGCCCATGTCGCCGACGGCGCGCAGCACATTCGGGCCGTCTGCGAGCGCGCTCGTCAGTGCCTCTTCCCAGAACGAGAGCGCCTCCTCCACGGACTCTCCTGGTCCGGGTGCTGTCGCGAGCCGGCTTTCGCTCGTCGCTGCGTCGACGTCGATACCCCGATTCCGCAAACCCGCGAAATAGGCGTCCAGAGCTTGACCCTCAGCCACCAGGAAGCAAGGCTGTCCGGCGCTAAGGCCCTCCGCCAGGAACGGAACGGCCAGGCGGAGACGCCCGGCATCGCTGTTGAAGAAGGTTCCGAGATGCGCATGCAGCGGGACCATGGTTCCACCCACGTTGAGCGCACGCGGCAGGCCCCCAGTCCGCTTTGGGTGGGCTGTGGGCTGGAGAAAGTGCTCGAGGTCCGCCTGCCTGAAGCGGCGCTCGCGCCGGCGACCAACGCGTCGCGCCTGCAGGAGGCCGCTGTCGCTCCATCTCCGAACCGAGGCCTGGCTGACGCGGAGGAAGCGAGCCGCCTCCGCAGTGTTCAGCAGCCTTTCACTCACTGTGACTTTGGTCTCTCGTCAAGAGAGTACTGCATATGATTGCTGTAGGCTCTGAGATAATGAGGAAGGTAAGAACCGGCTATATCGGTCATCGAGTAATAACGCATTGGAACTGAGGCAGCTGAGGGCTTTCCTTCAAGTCTCCACCACGCGACACTTCGGCCGGGCGGCGGCGACGCTCAACATCACGCAGCCGGCGCTGACGCAGCGGATCCAGGCCCTCGAGCGCGAGCTCGGCATGCAGCTGCTGACCCGGAGCGCTAGAGAGGTTCGGCTCACCCCGGCCGGCGAGGTGCTCCTGCCATACGCCAACAGCCTCGTCCAGGTCGAGGACCGCGCGCTTCGCGACCTTGCCGACAACGCGGCGGGCCGGGCCGGAAAGCTTCGGGTGGCGTATCTGCTTCACGGTGACGTAGGTACCCAAGGGAAGATCGTGGGCGAGTTCCGCCGGCGGTATCCCGAGGTTGCGGTCGAAACCACGATGGGTAACTCGAGGCTCAACCTCGACCTCCTCCACAGTGGCGCGGTTGACGTCGGCTTCATTGGCCCGTCCAGGGTGCCCGCCGAAGTTGCGGTGCAATCGACAGGTCAGAGACCGTTGGTGCTGGCCTTGCCGGAGAAGCATCCACTTGTGGAGCAAGTACGTGTGCCGGTGAGCCTGCTTGCCGGAGTGCCGCTCATTCTGTGGCCTGAGTCCTGGAACCCGGACCTGTTGGCCAGCTTCAAACAGTGGCTGGCGCGGCACATCGGCAGCGAGCCGAATGTCATCGCCCTCGAGCCTGCAGACCAGGCTTTGGAAGCGGTGGCCGCGAACGGCTCCGCGGTCAGGATCGTCAGCGGGTGGCGAGCATCCACGGCGCCTGTGACCGGTATCGCCTTCCGCCCGATGGTCCCTGAGCCGCTCATCGAGCACCAGATCGCCTATATGCGCAACGATCCGTCGCCGACCTTGCGGCATCTGTTGACCATCACGAAAGAGGTCCTGGCGGCCAACCATTCACCGGTCAGCGAGGAAGCCGAACTCCTGTAGCTCAAACTACCTACACGAATTGAGAGCCTTGGTCCTCGGCGCGGGCGGGCTGCTCGGGTCGGAGCTGATGAAGCTCCTCCCGGACTCCGCCGGCCTCACGCATTCGCAGCTGTCAGTGACCGACCTGCCGGCGATCAACGGATCGCTGCCTCGCTACCGTGCCGAGGTCGTCTTCAACTGCGCGGCATTCAACGCGGTCGATGGTGCGGAGTCCCAGCAGGAGGCCGCGTACCAGGTCAATGCGCAGGGCGCATTCAACGTCGCGCTGGCATGTGCGCAGCACGGCGCCCGCCTGGTGCATTTCTCAACCAACTTCGTCTTCAGCGGAACGCTCGATCGTCCCTACCGCGAGACGGATCAGGTTGGGCCGCTTAGCGTCTATGCCAAGTCGAAGCTCGAAGGCGAGAAATTGGTCTCGATGGTCATGCCGCGCGCATTGATCCTCCGGACGGCTGCTCTGTTCGGAGGGACCTCGAGTCAGGACCGACTGAGCTTTCCCGAGCGTGTTCTCGAGCGGGCCAGTGGAGGCGAACGGCTGCGCGTGGTTTCCGACCAGACCGTGAATCCAACTCACGCGGCAGACCTTGCCGCCGCTGCGATCACGCTCGCTTCGTCGGACCTCGATGGCGTGGTCCACGTGGTCAACGCGGGATGCGCATCTTGGGATGAGCTGGCGCGCGCAACGCTGGCCGAATTCGGAGTCGCCTGGGAGGTCGAGCCGGTTACTGCTGCGGAGCTCGCCGCCCCTGCGGCGCGGCCTCGCAACGGATGTCTCGAATCTGCTCGGACCCAGCCCCTGCGTCCATGGCGCGACGCCCTGATGGCGTGGGCGCGGTTGCGCGGTGCCGCCAAAAGCGCATAAAAAAGGCTCGGGCCGGGCGATTTCTCGACACCGGCTCCGAGCTTGGCTGCGGGGGGTGAGGTTCTATGTAGTCAAGGTCGGCCCCGGCCTCGGTCTCCTTCCTTTCTGAGGGTCCTTCGACCGGAACGCCTCGAATTTAAAGTTTGCCAGGAAATTCGGCGCACTTTCGGTACACGTATGCACAATTTCAACGACAAACCGCCTGCTTCACTCTTGAATAACCAAGGGGCTACCCTGTTTGATCGCAGCCGCCCGATGTTGTGCGCTGGATTCCGGACGCTTCGGCGTCCAGTGACGTGGAGACCGTGAGCACATGAACAGATGGGTGCGTGGCGGACTGCAAACCGCAGTTGCTCTTGCCCTTCTCGTTCTCTGGCTGCGCACTGTTTCGCTCGGCGAGGTGCTCAACCACGCCCGAGTCCACAGCTGGCTGGCCGTGGTGCTGATGCTTCTCCTCTTCCTGGTCACCAGCTTGATCCGGGCACGCCGCTGGCTGCTCCTGTTGCGACCGCTGGCGCCGGTCGGAATGGTGCGAGCGTTTGCGATGAACGCCGCCGCCGGCATCCTCAACTACGTCCTACCAATTCGGACTGGAGACGCGATGCGGGGATGGTGGCTGTGGCGGCGTCATCGCGTGCCGCCGGGATCCGCGCTCGCCACCATCGTCATCGACAAGGCATGTGACCTCGCCGGTGTGGCAGTGGTGCTGGCCGTCCTCGCGATCGTGGCCGCGACCGGGCTCGTCAGCGCTCCGCGCGGCCTTCTCGGAGCTGCCGCGCTTGCGCTCGCGCTTCTCGCCGCGGTCCTGGGAACTGCGTTGCTTGGTCCACGCGTCGCCCGCTCGCGTTTGGCGCGCCGGCTGCTGCCCCAGCGTCTCGCGGCCGGCCTCGCCGGCCAGGCCTTCGCATTCCGAGCAGGGGCGAAGGGCCTTTGGACGCCGGCCCTGGCCGCGCGGCTCGCGACATTGACCGCGGTCGCGTTGCTGATCGACTCGTTCAACTTCAGCCTGCTCTTCTGGGCCGTCGGCGTGCCCGTCCCCACGCTAAAAGCGATGGCCGCCTATCCCGCTCTGCTGCTCGCGTTTGCCGTCCCGGCCGGTCCTGGCTACGTCGGCAGCCTCGAGGTCGCGGGCTCGCTTGTGCTCGGCGGCGGTCTCGGCCTCAACTCAGCAGTCGCGGCCGGCGCGATTGTCCTGTACCACGCGATCACGGCCGGCTACGCCCTGGTGCTTGGTTTCCTGGGATTTCTGCTCGTCGGCGGTCGGCGCCGCGCCCGCGCCATCGGACCAAGACGGGTTGCCGTCTTCCACTGTGGATTCACTTACTCCGGCGGTGGCGAGCGCATCGTCATCGAAGAGGTGCTGGGTTTGCGGCGGCGCGGATTCGATGTCGAGTGCTACGCGCCGACGGTCGATGCGTCGCGCTGCTATCCGGACCTCCTCGGCGACGTGCGCGTGCACACGTTCCTGCCGCAATTGCCGCGCTGGTTCCCGTTCCGCGAAGCGGTGCAGATGGCCGCAACGTCGCTGCTGATGCCTCTCTACGCGTGGCGCTTCCGCGGCGTCGACGTCATCCTCGGCTGCAACCAGCCGAGCGCGTGGATTGCATGGTGGGCGGCGCGCCTGATCGACGTTCCGTACATCGTCTATCTCAATCAGCCGAACCGGCTCGTGTATCCGCGAAGCATCGACCGCGAGACGGGTTGGGTTGCGAACGCCGACTACCGACTACTCGCGGCGATCGTCCTGCGCGCAACGAAATTCGTCGCGTGGGCAGATCGGCGTTCAGTCCAGGAAGCGGACCAGCTGCTCGTGAATGGTGATTACATCGGCGACATCATTCGTGGCATCTATCGCCGTGATGCGGTCGACTGCCCGGCCGGATGCCATGTCGCATCCTCAGGCTTCCCGCTTCCGCGCTCGGCTAGATTCTCGGGTGGGCTGACCATCAACGGCTATCCCATCCGGCGCCCGTACGTCCTGTTGACCAACCGCCACTACCCACAGAAGCGATTCGACCTCGCCATTCGTGCCATGCAAGAGGTGCGCAAGCGTCACCCCAAGGTGCAGCTCGTCATCCCGGGACCGGCCACCTCGCACACCGCGGACTTGAAAGCCTTGACGGCCGAGCTCAACCTCGACGACGCCGCTCTGTTCTTGGGTGCGGTCACCGAAGATGAGCTGCAGAAGATGTACGAAGGCGCGGCCGTTTACGTCTATCCGGCGCCGGAGGAAGATTTCGGGATGGGCGTCATCGAGTCGATGGCGAAGGGCGTGCCGGTCGTGGCGTGGAACCAGGCGGGACCGACTGTCACCATGGGTCCGGGGACGGGTCACCTCGCCGAGCCGCTCGAGGTGGGCGACTACGCCCACGGCGTCGCATCCCTGCTCGACGACCAGGAGGCAAACCAGCTCACAGGCCAGCGCGCTTTCGAGTGGGCGCGGCGCTTCGACTGGGAACGGCATCTGGACACGCTGCAGCGCTCGATTCTGGAAGTCGCGCGCTCGCACCAGCAACTGGCCGCCGAGGCAACGACCGCTTGAGCGTGCGGCCGGTGGCGACCCAGCCGTTCGACTACGAGGCCAAGCGTTGGGGCTCGGCGCCTTTGCATCCGCGGCCGTGGTTCGCAAACGGCCTAAAGCTTCGCTACCTGCTCGAAGACCTCGAGCCGGTTCGCGGCAAGGTCCTCGACGTCGGCTGCGGGGCGGGTTCGGTAGCGAAGGCGGTGAAGCGCGAGCGCCCCGACCTCGAAGTGATCGGCTGCGACATGAGCCGCTCGGCGCTCGATGCCGCCGAGGCCGAACCGGAGGGCGTGGCGTTCCACATCGCGCAGGCAGAGAAGCTTCCATTTGCGGACGGCGAATTCGATTTCGTGTGGATGTTCGACGTGCTCGAGCATGTCGACCACCCGGAGCGGGTGTTGCGTGAGGTCGCGAGGGTGCTGAGGCATGGCGGTGTGTTTCACATCGTCCTGCCACTCGAGGGGCAGCCCTGGACCCTCTATCGCTTCTTGGGGTGCGGCACCAGGTGGACCGCCAAGGTTCGGCACGGCGGCCACGTCCAGGTTTTCTCGTCCGAACGCTTCACCGGCCTGGCGGCATTTTGCGGGCTGACAGTGACGGCGACACGGTGGAGCTACCACGGTTTGTTGCAAGCGGTCGACGTCCTCTATTTCAGCTGGCTCGACTGGCGTGGACCGGTCAGGGGTTCGGTCGAGGACATGGCCGCGACCAAGCCCGGATTCGCCGGCGCGCTGATGCGTGCGGCGTCGAAGTCTGTCGCCACGGTGGCGTGGGGCGAAGCCCGGTTGCTGGCCTCACTGCCCGGCGGCTGCGGCCATTTCACCTGCCGGCGAGATGGAGCCGAGACTCGGGGTTAGCCCAGCGCAGCGGCCCAGGCGACGAGGTCCTTGAGGCCTCGATCGAACTGGATGGTCGGCTCCCAGTCGAGCTGCGCTTTCGCCTTGCTGATGTCGCTCACGTAGTACGCCTGGTCGCCTTCGCGCCAGTCTGAGAAGCTGAACTGAGGGGTCTTGTTGACAAGCTCGCCGATCTGGTCGATGACCTCGAGCAGGTTTCGCTGGTTCGGCTCACCGCCGCCTACGTTGTAGATCTCGCCGCGCGTCTTGTCGATGTCGTTGATCGCGATTTCGTAAAGAGCGCTGAGGTCTCTTGCGTCGAGCAGGTCGCGAACCTGCTTGCCGTCGCCGTAGATGGTCAGCGGCCGATCGTCGAGGATCGAATGCACGAAGTGGGCGACCCATCCCTGGTCTTCGGTGCCGTACTGATGGGCGCCGTAGATGCAGCTCTGGCGTAGCACCACGGTGTTCATGTGGAAGCAGCGCGCGTAATCCCGCACGTACTGGTCGGCTGTGCCCTTGCTGCATCCGTATGGACTGTGGAAGTCGAGCAGCTGCGTCTCCTTGCATGGGCCGCTCTTGTGGTCGAGCTTTCCGTAGACCTTGTTAGTCGAGGCGAAGACGAACGGCGCTTCCGGGTTGTGTTTGCGCGCCGCCTCGAGGAGGTTGAGGGTGCCGCGGGCGTTGATGTCGAAATCGGTGCTCGGATCGATGAGCGAAGTGGTCACCGCGACCTGGGCAGCGAGGTGAAGGATTGCGTCCTGGTCCTTCACGTGCTCCGCGACCGAGGTCGCGTTCCTCACGTCCTCTTTAATGAATGTGACCCGGGCCGGATGCTTGGTGATGAGCCACTTCAGGTTTCTTTCGGTGCCCGGGCGGCTCAGGTTGTCGAGGACCGTCGCGTGCCAGCCTCGCCCGATGAGGTGCGCGGCCGCATTGACTCCAAGAAACCCTGCGCCACCGGTGATGAGGACGCGACGCGGCTCGGTGCTTGCGGTCATCGCGGGCACATACCTTAATTCAAGCGCGCGGAGCTCATCCCTAACATAGTCCGGTGGCCGCGCCTTCCAGGGTTTCGGAGCTGTCAGACTCCGACGCGAGGTCGCTGCGCTCCAACTGGGCCAGCGAGGCCCGCATGGCGAGCGTCTATGAGGCGCTTTCCGAGGTTGCACCCAACCCGCGGGCCCGGCAGCAGTTGAAAGTGCTTGCCGAGACCGAGAGACGTCACGAGCGAGCGTGGGCTGAGCTCCTCGCATCGTGCGGCGTGAACGTTTCGGACCGGTCGCCTAGGTTGGTGGCGCGCCTGCTGGCGATACTTGCGAGGGTGGTGGGCATCGGTCCCGCGCTTGCGCTCGCCGGCGCAGCGGAGGGCCAGGTTCTCCGTGCGTATCTCAGCCAGGTGTCGACCGTGTCCAATGCGCAGGCCCAAGGCGTGCTGCGCCGGGTGCTGCCGGAGGAGCTCGACCACCAGTCGCCCGACGACGTCGCTCAAAGACCGGAGGATGAGATCCGCTCGGATATCGCCGCCGACGAGGAATGGCACGGTGGCGGCGCCGAGAGCATCAGGAATGTGATTTACGGAGTCAACGATGGGCTCACGGCGACGCTGGGAGTGCTGGCCGGCGTGGGTGGGGCCACCGTGGATCCTCGTGTCGTCCTCATCGGCGGCCTGTCCGCGATGGTCGCGTCGGGAGTGTCAATGGCAGGCGGCGCGTACCTCGCGACCAAGTCGCAGCGCGAGGTGTTTGAGGGCCAGCTCGCGCGCGAGGCCGCGGAGATCGAGGCGATGCCGGATCTCGAGAGGGCGGAGCTCGTCGACATCTATCGCTCGAAGGGACTCACCGCGGAGGAGGCCAGGACCATCGTCGATCGCATCACCAAGGACAAGAAGGTCTGGCTGGAGACGCAAGCGCGCGAGGAGCTTGGCCTCGACGTGACGCAGTTCGAGAATCCGGTGCGCGAGGGACTGGTCGCAGGAATTTCGACGCTGATCGGTGGGGCGATTCCGGTCGCGGGCTATCTCGTCGGTCGGCTCGCGATGGGTTCGCAATATTCGGGTCGAGGCTCGCTGGCTATCGCATTCATCCTGTGCGCCCTGTTCCTGTTCCTCATCGGGTCGGCGCGGTCGTTCTTCACTGGCAAGGGGGGTGTGCGATCCGGAATCGAGATGTTGGTCGTCGGCACTGTGGTGGCCACAATCACCTACGGAGTGGGCGTCCTCTTCCGCGCTTCCTGATGGGCCGATGAGAAGGGCGCTCGCGCTTGTCGCGGCGCTGATTGCCGGCCTGCAGACGCTCTTCGGCGCCGCCATGGCAGCGGCCGCTGCTTTAGGAGTGCTGGCCGGCGTCGCTTTCGGTTCTGTGATGTGCACCGGCGGTCAAGGGTGTGAGAACCCGAGCGCACTTTTCGCGAAAGCCGTCTTGATCGTCGTGGTGGTCGCGCTGTTGCTCGTGGTGGCGCCGGGCGTCGTTGCCATCGGCCTGGTGAGGAATCGGCGCTGGGCTCCGCCTGCCGGCATCGTGGTCGAGATGGCGACCGCCGGCGGCGCCGGTCTGTGGCTCGCCCTGCAGAAACCTCCTCTGCCGGATTACTACGTTTTGGGCATACCCACTGTGGCGTTGGTTGCAGCGGCGTTGATGGCCGGCGTGGTCGTCAGTCATACCAAGATGGACGCTCCGCCTCGCTAGACGGACTGGGAAGCGGGAGTTGCCGGTGCGATTGGATAGGACGAAAGCACGTCTTGCGTGAATGCGCTGGGCGGCTTAGGCCCTCAGCCGGTCGCGATGCCGCGGAGGAATGCAATCGTGACGATCCATGCTGCGCCGGCGACGATCACCGCCTCGCGTCGCTTCGAACCGCTCTGAGCGTACAGGTACGCACCAGGCAGGAACAGTACCGCGAAGATCCCGTAGACAATGTGCAGCACCCCCCTGTTGGGCGGGTGACCAAGGGCAAAGACGGCGAGTCCCGCCAGTCCCTGGACGGCGGTCAGCCCGGCCATGATCAGGTAACTCGAACGGAATCCGCCGCTGACCTGAGCGTTCCGAAAGTATCCATACGTGCCCCAGATCCCGAGCAGAACCGCAAACGCAACCAGCGCGCGCGCGCTGAGCGAGTGCAGGAAGACGAGCGCGTCGGTCAATCAGTGAGTGCTGAGAACGCGCTGCCGGAAGTACGCCACGGTCTGCGCAAGGCCTTCCTCGAGCGTGAGCTTCGGCTCCCAGCCGAGCTCGCGGCGCGCTCGCGTGTTGTCAAGGGCGATGCGAAACACGTCGCCCTTCCGACGCGGGCCGTAGTTTGGTTCGAGCTTGTAGTCGGTGAGGATCGCGAGCTTGCGGAAGAGCTCGTTGACGGTCACAGGAATGCCCGTGCTGATGTGGTACGTATCGCCAGTACCGCGATGCAGCGCGGCGATATTGGCCACTGCAACATCGGCCACGTGCAGCATGTCACGAGCCTGTTCACCATCGCCGTCGATGGTGACCGGCTTTCCTGCCAGCATGCGGCTGGTGAAGATCGCGATCACCCTGCCTTCCTCTGCGTGAAAGTCCTGGCGCGGACCGTAGATGTTGGCGTAGCGCAGCACCGTGAACTCCAGTCCATAGGTCCGCTCGAATGTCCCGAGATACTGCTCGAACGACAGCTTGCTGGTGCCGTATGGCGACAGCGGCCGCAGCGGATGGTCCTCGTCTGCGGGGATCACATCCGGCTCGCCATAAAGCGCGCCCCCGGTGGATATGAAGATGAATTTCCTGACCTCCACGTCGACGCTCGCCTTCAGCACGTTGAGGCCGCCGACGATATTGATCATCGCGTCGAGGCCCGGATCAGCAACCGATTTCGGCACCTCGGCCTGGGCAGCATGGTGGTTGACGACCTCGGGGCGGAACGCGGCGATGGCAGCGGCTACGCCCTCTTTGTCGCGGACGTCAAGGCGAAGCAATTTCGCTTCACGATGCACGTTGCCCTCTGATCCGGTGCTGAGATCGTCGAGGACGGCGACCTCATGCCCAGCCGCGATGTAGGCGTCGACGACGTGCGAGCCGATGAACCCGGCCCCACCTGTGACGAGAATCTTCACCTCCGGTGACTCTAACCGACACTTAGCATCCGTGACAGCGACGGGGCTCGAGGTCGAGGTGATCAAGGCGGCGCGCGTGCCAGTGCCCGCGTCGTTCGTGCGGGATGTGCTCGTGCACGCAACCGCAATCCCAGAGGTCGCGGCGCGGCTGCCGGAAGGCACCTCCACGATAGCGGTGCGGCTGACCGGCGACCGCGAGCTGCGCCGGCTCAACCGTGAATACGTGGGCGAGGATTCGGTCACGGACGTGCTGTCGTTCGAAGGGTCGGGCGCGTACCTCGGCGACCTCGCGGTCTCCTGGTCCACCGCCGCGCGTCAGGCTGAGGCGTTCGGCCACGAGTCCGAGACCGAGCTGGCGCTTTTGTGCGTGCACGGGCTGCTGCATCTGCTGGGGTGGGACCACGCCACCGCCGCCGAGCGCAAGGAGATGAATCGCATCACGCGCGCGGCGCTGAAACGTTCTGGGCTAACGCTAGCGCCACGCCGCCTCTAAACTCGACCAGGTGGTCTGCGGCGCTCGCCGCGGGCTTTTTCGCGTCTATTTCCAAGGACGTAGTTTGAGTCAAGAACAACGGTTGATCGTCGGGCTGGGCAATCCGGAGTCGGAGTATGCCGACACGCGCCACAACCTCGGTTTTGCATGCGTGCGGGAGCTGGCACGGCGGATGAATACGAAGATCGATCGCAAGCGGTGGCAGTCGCTAGTGGGCCGCTCCGAGTCACGCGGTGTCTGGTTCGTCATGCCG
>VBHX01000046.1 GCA_005879945.1 Chloroflexota bacterium
ATGAGGAGTGGCGGCGCACCGATGTCAGCGGCCTGGACGTCGCGAAGTTCTCGCAGTTCGAGCACCGCAACGGGGCTGCACCTGCGGAGCCGCTGGAGGGCGTCGCAGGCACCGTGACCATGCGCGGCTCGCAGATCGAGAGCGTCCGTCTCGACCCCGAGCTGGAGCGCGCCGGCGTGGTCCTCGAGCCGATCAGCGAAGCTGCGAAGAGTCACCCCGAGCTGTTGGAGACGCTACTGTTTACCCAGGTTCGTCCCGACCGCGACCGCTTTGCCGCACTCCACGCGGCCTTCTTCGCCGACGGGCCTTTCCTTTATGTGCCTGACGGCGTGGTCGTCGACAAGCCGATCGTCGGCCAGGTTTTCTCGGCGGAAGGCGGCACCGCCGTCCTCCCGCACACCCTGATCGTCGCGGGGCGCGGATCGCGCTTCAACTACCTGGACGAGTATCTGTCACCGGCTGACGAGGCGGCCGGCTACAAGAGCGGATCGGCCGAGCTCTTTCTCGGCGAGGCTTCCTCGGTCGGCTACGTCGCCCTCCAGAAATGGGGCCGCAACGCCTGGCACCTCGCCGACCAGCGAGCCCGACTGGACAAGGACGCGTCGCTGCGCCTCTTCAACGTGACGCTCGGCGGCCGCTTCTCGAAGACGCGCGTCGAAGCGTCGCTGCAGGGACAGGGAGCGGAGGCAGAGCTCAAGGCGATCTACTTCGCTTCGGGCGAGCAGTTCTTCGACTTTCACACGCTGCAGGACCACCAGGTCGGCAACTCGCGCTCGGACCTCCTGTTCAAAGGCGCGCTCCAGGACACGGCGCGCACCGTTTATGCCGGATTGATCCGCATCGAGAAAGGCGCCGCGCGCTCGGACGCGTACCAGGCCAACCGCAACCTGGTTCTTTCCGAGCACGCGAAGGCGACCTCGATTCCGATGCTCGAGATCGACAACAACGATGTCCGCTGCACTCACGGGGCGACCGTCGGCCCCGTGGACCCGCAGCACCTCTTCTACCTGCGGTCGCGTGGCATCCCCGAGTCCACAGCCAAGCGGATGATCGTGCAGGGATTCTTCGGCGACGTGCTGGACCGTATCCCCTTCGAGCACGCGCGCAAGCTGATCGAGACCGAGCTCGAGGCGCGCCTTGGCTAGGTTTCGCGTGGCATCGGTCGCCGAGGTGCCCGCGGAGTCGTTGAAGAGGGTCGATGCGGGGCGCACCCCAGTGTGCCTTGCGCATGCCGAGGATGGCAACTTCTATGCCCTCAACGACACCTGCACCCATGAGGAGTTCTCGCTAAGCGAGGGCGAGCTGTGGGATATGGACGTGGAGTGCCCGCAGCACGGCTCGCGCTTCAACTTGGTCACGGGCAAGGTGACCGGCCTCCCCGCCGTCATCCCGGCGACGACCTATCCGGTGGCCGTGGAAGGCGACGAAGTTTTCGTCGAGGTTCCGGAATGAGCTCGAACGGCACGGGCCGGCTCGACGTCGCTGCGATCCGCAAGGACTTTCCCATCTTCGAGACGGGCATCGCGTACCTCGACTCGGCGAACACATCGCAGCGTCCGCGGCAGGTCACCGGAGCGATGCTCGACTACTTCGAGCACTTCAACTCGAACATCCACCGGGCCGCGTACCACATCGCCGATGTGGCGACCGAGCGCTATGAAGGCACGCGCGAGAAGGTGCGCGCTTTGATCAACGCCGCCTCGACCAAGGAGATCATCTACGCGCGCGGCACGACCGAGGCCATCAACCTGGTCGCGTATTCGTGGGGCCGCAAGAACGTTAAGGCGGGCGACCTGATCGTCCTGACCATCCTCGACCACCACTCCAACATCGTCCCCTGGCAGATCCTCGCGGCCGCCAACGGCGCCCGCATCGAGTACGTCGACATCGACGACAGGGGCGAGCTGCGCCAGGACCAGTTCCGGGAGCTCCTGAAGAGATCGCCGAAGCTCGTCGCCTTCAGCCAGGTCTCGAACGCGCTGGGCACCATCAATCCGGCGCAAGAGATGGTGAAGGCCGCGAAGGCCGCCGGCGCTACGGTACTGGTGGACGGCGCCCAGGGCGCGCCGCACCAGGGCGTCGACGTGCAGGCGCTTGGCTGCGACTTCTATGCGTTCAGCGGCCACAAGATGCTCGGACCGACCGGCGCGGGCATCCTTTACGGCCGCCGCGAGCTACTCGAGGCGATGGACCCTTTTCAGTCGGGTGGCGACATGATCAAAACGGTTCGTATCGAGGGCACGACCTATCACGACCTGCCGTGGAAGTTCGAGGCGGGCACTCAGGCAATCGGCGAGGTCATCGGCCTGGGAGCGGCTGTCGACTACCTGGGCGGCCTGGGCATGGACGCGGTCCGCGCGCACGAGCGCGAGCTCACCGAGTACGCATACGAAGCGTTGAGCGACATCGAAGGGTTAACCCTTTACGGTCCTCCGCCGTCGAGGCGTGCCGGCGTCATCTCGTTCGCACTGGCGGGCATCCACCCGCACGACCTGGCCACCATCGCCGACCGCGACCAGGTATGCCTGCGGGCCGGCCATCACTGCGCGATGCCCCTCATGACGAGACTGGGCGTGCCCGCAACCGCGCGGGCGTCCTTCTATGTCTATACACAGAAGGATGAAGTCGACCGGTTGGTGGGTTCCATCAAAGAGGCCCAGAGGATCTTCAAGTGAGTACCGCTGCTGACGACCAGTTCTACCGCGAGTACATCCTCGACCACTACAAGAACCCGAGGAACTACGGGCGGCTGGATAACCCCGACATCACCCACGAGGAGGACAACCCCCTCTGCGGCGACGTGGTCGGCATGGACTTCCGCGTCCAGGAAGGCGTGATCGAGGACATCCGGTTCCACGGGCGGGGATGCGCGATCTCTCAGGCCTCGGCCTCGTTGTTGACCGAAAGGCTAAAGGGCATGGCGCTCGACGACGCGAAGAAGATCGACAAGCACGATGTGCTCGGCGAGCTGGGCATCCAGATCTCGCCGGCTCGCATCAAATGCGCGCTGCTGTCGCTGAAAGTGCTGAAAGTGGGCGCGTACGGTTTAGCTGACGACGAGGATGAGGTGTAAGCGATGAGCAACCAGGTGACACCGTTTCGCGATTTGAAGATTGACGACATCCGCAAGCTGATCGACGAGGGCTATGAGGTGGTCGACGTCCGCGAGGACTGGGAATGGAAGAAGGGCCACCTGCCCGGGGCGCAGCATGTCGTGCTGAACACGATCCTTTCCAACCCCAGCGCCCAGAAATTCCGCGACAGGACGATCTTCGTGTGCGCGGTCGGTGAGCGCTCTGCGGTCGCCGCGGAGATGGCGGTGGCGCTCGGCGTCAACGACGTGGTGAGCTTCCGCGGAGGGACGAAGGCCTGGAAGGACGCCGGCCTCCCATTGGAGACGGAATGAGCGATACAGCTTTCGCCCCGACCACCCAGGTCGCGCCGGACTCGACCGTCAAGCCGGAGGACGTGATCGAGGTGCTGCGCCAGTGTTTCGACCCGGAGATCCCAGTCAACATCATCGACCTCGGCCTCGTCTACGACATCGCGATCAAGCCTGAGCGGATCGACGTGAAGATGACCCTGACCGCGCTCGGCTGCCCGATGGCGGCCGACGTCATGGCTGACGTCCGCGACCACCTGATGACGCTCCCCGGCGTCAAGGACGCTGGAGTCGACATCGTCTACGAGCCCATGTGGACCCCAGAGCGCATGTCCGAAGAGGCGCGCTGGGAGCTCGGGATGGTCTAGGCCGCCCGAGCTCTACTCACGCCGCGTGCGGCCAACTCCAGTCGAAGAGGCTGGCACACGCGGCCACGATCGTTCGCGAAGAACCGCCGAATGCAAAGCGGAGGAGGTTGCCGTTCTGGTCGACGTACGACACTTCAGAGGCGTTGACAAACTTCGGTTGCGACGAAACGTCGACGGTTCCGATTGTGCTCGGGTGGTTGATGTCGGTGATGTCGCGGGCCACAAGCCCGGTGCCGCCGCGAAGCGAAACCAACGCCAGGTTCCGGTTTGATGGGGCCGAAGCCGTGAAATGTGGGGCCGGCTGGAGCGCCGGGCAGGGACTCTGAAGGCGAGCACTTGAGGCGGTGGATGGGGAGCTTGCAGCTCCATGCCCCGAACCGCAGGAGGCCGCCAGAAACCCCGAGATCACAACCGTTCGGAGCCACCGCGTCCCCATGGATGGTTAACGCGAGACCGAACGGATCGTTATGACTGCTCGGTCTAGCCCGGGTCGACCATCCTCATGCCTCTCGCCTTGCTGGTGCGGGAGATGCGGACGAGGGCCTGCTGCCGGTTCCAGGCTTGCTCGCACTTCTCGCACGAGCAGCCTGGGCCGTCCGGTACAGCAGGCGAGCTCAGGGACCCGCCGAGCAGCTGGTACAGCGTTGCTATGAGTGTTGCAGGACGTAGAGATGACATGGTTGCCTCCGCGTTGATTCACCAAGCCTAACGGGGCAAAAGTCGATTTCCTGCTAACGCCTACCATTTGTTGCCTCACAGGGCTCGGGGGTATTGCCCTCAGCTGGAGTGGAGCCGGCCCCCGCTGCACTCCCAGGTGAACCCATGGGTCACGATCCCAGGCCAGGTCCCACCGGAGCTGCCGCCATACGGCGGGCAAACGATCACCCGCGCCGTCACCTCGAACCCGACCACCAGCAGAGCGACCGTGAGGACGGCCGCGGCGACCTCTAAAGCCACCGCCGGGAACCCACCTCCGGCGAGCGTCCTGATGGCGGCGCCTGTCGCCACGAAGCCCGCGACCAGGAGCGGCAGGCCGATCGAAAACGCGCCCAGGACACCCAGGACGATCAAGCCGGCTGCCGCCCCGGCCCGGAGCGCCGGCCGCAGCCTCACTGCCAGCGGGCTGCCGCCAAGCGACAGCGCGAGCAGTCCGGCCATGAGCGCGATGAAGGCGGCCACGAACGGAACCGTAAAGATGTCTGGCGGATGCTCGGGCTGGCCCGCAATCAGCACGACGTAAGCCATGTCGTCCAGCACAGCGCCAACGATCGGCACGATCACCAGCCAGCGCAGAGTCCGCCCCTCGCGTGACGTGCGCTTCACGGCCATCGTTTTCGACTCTAATCTCCGAAATGTTGGCTCCGTACACTTAAACCTCGTGCCTGAGTTCAGTCCCGGGCTGGAGGGGGTCGTCGCGGCCGAGACCGCCGTCAGCGAGGTTGACGGGGCCAACGGCAGGCTGATCTACCGCGGCGGATACCTCATAGAGGATCTCGCCCCAATCGCGACGTTCGAGGAGTCCGCCTACCTGCTGTGGAACGGCCGGCTCCCCGAAGCGGCCGACCTCGACGCGCTATGCCGCCAGATGGCCGCCGCTCGCGGTCTCAAGGACGCCGGCCGGGGCTCTCTCGTCGCGCTCGATCCCGCGACGGATGCGATGGACACGCTGCGTACCGTCGTCTCTGCTCAGGGCGCCGCCAAGACGCTCACGCAGCCGACCCTCGACGAGGCGATCGCCCTCACCGCTGTCCTGCCGACGATCGTCGCCGCCGCCTACAGGCGCTCTAAAGGAAACGACCCGATCGAGCCGCGCGACGACCTCAGACATGCGGCCAACCTCCTCTGGATGATGGAAGGCAAGGAGGCCTCCCCCGACCGCGTGCACTGGCTCGACACATATCTCGTCCTGCTCGCCGACCACGGTCTCAACGCATCGACATTCACGGCACGCGTGATCGCATCTACTGGCAGCGACCTCACGTCTTGCATCGTTGGCGCAATCGGTGCTCTCAAAGGCCCGGCGCACGGCGGTGCGACGTTCGCGGCACGAACCATGCTCGACAAGATCGGATCGGTCGAGAACGTCGAGCCCTGGATGGAGAAGGCGCACGAGGAGCACCGCCGCTTCGCGGGCTTCGGGCACCGCGTCTACCGGACCTATGACCCGCGGGCCAAGATCCTTCGCGAGCTGGCCAAGACGGCGGCGCCGGACCTCCACCGCCTTGCGGCTCGCGCCGAGGAGGTGGCGTTGAAGATCCTCCACGAGGCCCACCCCGAGCGTCCCAACGCGACCAACGTGGACTTCTGGGCATCGGTCGTACTCACGGGAGTGGGCATCCCCAAGGAGCTCTTCACCTGCGTGTTCGCAAGCTCGCGCGTGGCGGGCTGGACCGCGCACGTGCTCGAATCACTGGCCGACCTGCGCATCATCCGCCCGGCGTCGATCTGGAAAGGACCCCAACCCGGCAGCAAGCCCCTGCCCATCGCCCAAAGATGAAAGTGTCTAGCCTCCGACGCTCATTGCATCTTCGGCGGATCTCGGAGGGCTAGACACTGGCCGAATACATTCCAGGACTCGAAGGCGTGGTCGCCGCGCGCACCGAGATCTCACTCGTCGACGGCGCCAACGGCCGCCTCGTCTATCGCGGATACGTCATCGCGGACCTCGCCGAGGACATGTCCTTCGAGGAGGTGGCTCACCTCCTGTGGTACGGGCGCCTGCCCACCCGCGCTGAGCTCGATGCCCTGACCCTCGAGCTGGCCGGCTCGCGCACGCTCACCACCTCGGCCATGACGGCGCTCGCGGCCATGCCCAAGGACGCGGACCCGATGGACGTTCTGCGCAGCGTGGTTTCCGTTCAGGGCGTCGAGCATCGGCTCGAGAAGCCGACGATCCCGCTCGCGATTCACGCGACCGCGTCGTTTCCGACCATCCTCGCCGCCTATCACCGCATCCAGCAGGGGCTGGAGCCGGTCAAGACCCGCGCCGATCTCGCGCACGCGGCCAACTACCTCTACACGCTGAACGGCAAGGAGTCGCCGCCCGAGCTCGTGCGCGCGCTCAACACATACCTGGTGCTGCTCGCCGACCACGGGATGAACGCATCGACTTTCACCGCCAGGGTTATCGCATCGACCGACTCGGATCTCGTCTCGTGCCTGGTTGGCGCAATCGGGGCGCTCAAGGGACCTGCTCATGGCGGCGCGCCATCCGCGGTCATCGACCAGCTCGATCAGATCGGAACCGCGGACAACGCCGAGCGCTGGCTCCGCGATGCGCGCAGGCGCAAGGTCAAGTTCATGGGCTTCGGCCACCGCGTCTACCGCGTTTACGATCCGCGCGCCAGGATCCTGAAGGCGATGTGCGAGCGGATGAACCCGAAGTTCTACGCACTCGCGTCGAAGGTCGAAGAGATCGCGCTGCAGATCCTGCACGAGGAGCATCCCGAGCGACCGCAATCGACCAACGTGGAGTTCTACTCGGCCGGCGTCCTGCAGGCGATCGGGCTCCCGAAGCAGTACTTCACCCCCACCTTCGCGGTCTCGCGCGCGGCCGGCTGGACCGCACATGTGCTCGAACAGGTGGCCAACAACCGCATAATCCGGCCGCAATCGGAATACATCGGACCGGAACCCCGGAAACCAGTGCCCCTCGCCGAACGCGGCTGAGCCTCTCAAACATTCGCGGGCTCGATGCTCGAGCCTGGCGGAACCTTGGCGCCGTCGCGCTCGCGTGGTTCCTGGTCATCGCGCTCGGCGTGACGGCCTGGTTGGTCGTCGTCCTCCCGCTACGCGGCGATATCCTGAACAACGACCTGACCCTCATCTACATCGGTGCCCGCATCGGGCTGGAGCACGGATGGACTCACATCTATTCGCTGCCTCTACAGCACGAGCTTTTTATGCAGATGAGACCGCACGCTCCCTTCAATGACGGCGAGCGATTTCTGTCGCCACCACCTTTTGCGTGGCTCGTGCTGCCGCTGACCCTCGTTGGCCCGGCAGGCGCGGTATACGTCTGGATCATCGGGTCGGTGTTGGCGCTGGTCGCGGCCTGGTGGATTGCCGCGCCGGGGCAAGGTCCAGCCCGGATCCTCTGGCTGCTCGCCGCCCTGGCGTGGTATCCGGTGCTTTACAGCCTCAGCCTGGCGCAGCCGGACCTGCTCCTGGTCTTGCTGATGGCCGCGGGCTGGCGCCTGGCCGAAGCCAAACGGCCATACCTCGCCGGAATCGTGCTCGGTGTGTCGGTCATCAAGCCACAGCTCACGATCGTGCTGCCGCTGCTGCTGCTCGTGTCCGGCCGATGGAGAATCGCCGCCGCGTGGGTGGTGACGGCCGCGGTCCTCGCCGCGATTTCACTGGCCGTCATCGGCGGCCAGGGTCTGTCCGATTACCGAAGCCCGCAGGGCGTCGTCATCGCCATCGCGGTGGCGGGCGCGTACTTGAACCGCCGGTCGACCCATGCTCGCGTGTTTGCACTGGGCATCCTCGCGACCACCATCGGCGCCACCTACTGGCACCTGCAGGACTTCACCATCCTGGTCTTGGCCGCGTGGCTCTTCTGGCGCGAGCATCCACCGGCATGGCAGCGCTGGTGGCTGCTTGTTGTCGTCCTCGGTGGCGAGCTAGCATGGCCGCTGACTCCCCTGCCCGTGCTCGTCGGGGTCGCCGTTTGGTTCGCCTTCATGGTCGCGCCGCCGCGCCTCATATCGTCCAAGCCCGCGATGGCCACGACCTGATCAGGTGAAGGCGGCGGACGTTCGCGTTCCGCATGCCCGACTTTGGGTATGCGCTGCGGCGGTGACAGTGTGCGCCGTGCTGCTCTGGGCGACGCGCGGCTACACCTTTTACTTCGACGAGTGGACGTTCATCCTGACGACCGATTCGAGCTGGACCTACTACCTACAGCCACACAACGAGCACCCCGCAATGATTCCGCGGCTTATCTACACGGCGCTGCTGAACACCGTCGGCTTGCGGACGTACGTCCCATACATGGCAGTGCTTCTCGCAGTCCACGCGACGAATGTGGTGCTGCTCTTCGAACTGGTACGGCGCCGCGCCGGAGACTTCGTTGGGATCGCAGCTGCGCTTTTCCTGCTCGTGCTGGGCGCGGGCTGGGAGAACGTGCTCTGGGCGTTTCAGATCGGTTTCGTGGGTTCGGTGGCGTGCGGGTTGGGAGCCCTGCTGGTCATAGATGCGCGACCCGACCGGATGTGGCTCGCGATGGTCCTGCTGTTCGCCTCGCTGATGTTCTCCGGGATCGGCCTGTTCTTCTGGGGCGCGGCCGCCGTCTCGATCGCACTCATGCGGGCCCGACGCCGCCAGCTCGTGTGGCTGATGCCGATTGCCCTCGTGTTCACAGCCTGGTACATCGTCTACGGCCACGCCGGCGGCCCGGGCACCGCCGCGCCACCACAATCGTTTGCTGATCGGCTGGCGACTCTTCCCCTCTACGTGGTCTGGGGCGTGAGCGCAAGCCTCGCCGGTCTGATCGGCGAGGGCGGCGAGCTCGGGCTGGTGCTGCTGCTGCCGGCTCTCGCCGTCATCGGCCTTGGGTGGCGCCGCCGCCGACCCGACGCATTCGCCCTGGGGATCGTCGCCGCCATGATCGCCTTCTACCTGGTGCTCGGCTTCAACCGAGCGCAGTTCGGCTATCAGCAATCGGGGGCCGGACGATACGTGTACGAGGGGGCGATCTTCTGGCTTCTCCTGCTCGCTTACGCGGCCAGAGGTCTGCCGTGGCGCGGGACGTGGCGGCCGGCGCTGGTCGCGTGTGCGTTTTTGGTCTGCTTCAGCAGCGCGGCGACGCTGTACACGTTCGTCATCGCCAAGAGCGTGCTGATGACGCGCCAGGCCGCCGACATGCAGGCGCTGGCTGTCGAACGCACCGATCCCTGTCTGAATCCTGGGGCCGCCGTCGATCCGCTGGTCATGCCGGCCGTCACCAGCGCCCGCGCGTACTACGGCGCCATCGACCGGTACGGGGATCCAGTAGCGGGCGTCGCACCGATCAGGGACGCCGATTTCCAGCGGGCGGTGGCCAACCTGCGCAAGCCTGGCTGCGGCTGAGCCGGCTGGCCGACCGGCGCCGACTTCTACACTTGAATCAGATGGCGGAAGGCGATTTTGATTTAGTGATCTTGGGGGGTGGGATGGGCGGCTACCCGGCCGCGATCCGCGCCTCGCAGCTCGGGATGAAGGTGGCCCTGGTCGAGGCGGATAAGCTCGGCGGCACCTGCCTCCACATCGGCTGCATCCCGACCAAAGCCCTCCTCGAGTCGTCGGAGCTGTACCACCGCGTCTCAGCGCGAGGGAGCGAATTCGGCCTCCACGCGGAAAAGGTGAGCTTCGACTACCCCCGCATCGCGACCCGGCGCGACGCGGTCGTGAACCAGCTCTTCAAAGGCGTCCAGTTCCTGATGAAGAAAAACAAGATCGAGGTCATCGCCGGCGCCGGCCGGCTGCGCGACCGCAACACGGTGGCGGTCGGGAACTCGCAGGTCAAGGCGCCGCACGTCATCGTCGCGACCGGCTCGACGGTCAAGGCCCTGCCCGGGATTGAGTTCGACGGCGAGTACATCATCTCCTCCGACAACGCGACCCTCGCGAGCACGGTGCCCGAGTCGATAGTCATCATCGGCGCGGGCGCCGTGGGCGTGGAGTTCGCGACCCTGTACAACCAACTGGGCGTCAAGGTCACGCTGCTCGAAGCCCTCGACCGCCTGGTCCCTCTCGAGGACGAGGACGTCTCCAAAGAGATGCTCGGCGCTTTCAAGAAGGCCGGCATCGAATGCCGGGTCGGGGTGCGCGTGAAAGGCGCAAAGAAGGCACGCGACGGAGTCAGCCTCGACACTGAGCAGGGCGAGGTGTGGGCGCGCCAGCTCCTCGTTGCCGTCGGACGCTCGCCGCGCTCCAAGGACATCGGGCTCGAACAGGTGGGCGTGACGCTGCACCCAAACGGCTTCATCAAGGTCGACGAATGGATGCGGACGTCGGTGGAATCCATTCATGCGATCGGCGACGTTGTCGGCGGCTACTTGCTCGCGCACGCGGCGTCGCACGAAGGCATCACCGCCGCGGAGGACATCTCCGGCCAGCAGCTGGCGCCGATGGACCAGGACCTGGTCACGCGCTGCACCTACTCGCATCCTCAGATCGCGTCGGTCGGGCTGACCGAGAATCAGGCGCGCGAGAAAGGCCACGAGGTGAAGGTGGGCAAGTTTCCGTTCACCGCTCTCGGCCGCGCCATCATCCACGGCGAGACCGGCGGTTTCGCCAAGATGATCGCCGACGCCAAGACCGGCCGGCTGCTCGGCGCGCATATCGTCGGACCCAACGCCACAGAGCTCATCGCCGAACCGGCGCTGACGGAGCTGTTTCAGGGCGACGCCTGGGAGCTCGGACGCAACATCCACCCGCACCCGACGCTCAGCGAGGCGGTCATGGAGGCGGCGATGGCTGTCGACGGTCACGCCATCCACATCTGATGGCGACAACCAAGCCGCGCGAGCAGTCGGAGAAGGAACAGCAGCCCGAGTTCAGGCCCGACTGGCGGTTCCAGCAGCCGGTTGCCTGGCGCGACACCGACATCGACGAGAAGGCCCTGAAGGAGTGGTTCTACTACATGCTGCTCGGGCGGCACATCGACTACCGCTTCCAGGTCCTCAACCGGCAGGGCCGGGCCCCGTTCATCATCTCGTGCGCCGGGCATGAGGCCGCGCAGATCGGCGTCAGCTGGCCGCTGAAGCCGAAGTACGACTGGGTGTCGCCCTATTACCGCGACGTCGTGCTGTGCATGCGCATGGGCGTCACGCCACTGGACCTGATGCTGGCTGTCCTCGCCAAGCCGGCGGACCCCGCCTCGGGCGGCAAGCAGACGCCGGGACACTTCTCTGACACGAGGCTCAACATCATCTCGGGCGGTTCGCCGGTCGCGACGCAGATGGTGCACGGCGCGGGCGTCGCTTACGCGCTGAAGATGGACGGCACCGACAAGGTCGTCATGACCAACTACGGCGAGGGGGCCGGGTCGGAAGGCGACACGCACGAGGCGTTCAACTTCGCGGCCATCTACAAGCTGCCCGAGATATTCGTCTGCGAGAACAATGGCTTCGCAATCTCCACGCCCTTCAACAAGGAGTACGCGATCGACCACGTCGCCCAACGCGCGGCCGGGTACGGATTCCCCGGCGTGACGGTCGACGGCCGTGACCCCGTCACGTGCTACTTCGTCGCGCAGGATGCAATCGCGCGGGCTCGCGCCGGACAGGGTCCGACGCTCATCGAATGCCTTGTCGATCGCCTGGGCGCCCACTCGTCCGAAGACGACCAGCGCCGCTATCGCACCCAGGAGGAGATCGACCAGCTCGCGAAGAACGATTGCCTCGAACGGTTCAAGAAGCAGTTGCTCGACGAGGGTGTACTTTCCGCCGAAGAGGTCGAAACGTTCGAGGAGCGGGTCCGCGACGAGGTCACGGAGGCGACGCGCCAGGGAATGGAGTCGCCCGACGCGCCCGCGGAGAATGCGGTGACCAACGTCTATAGCGCGGATGTTCCGGGCGCGATCGACCCGGCCGAGGGCGTCGACACCGAAGAGATGAACATGGTCGCGGCGCTTCGCTCATGCCTCACCGAGGAGATGGAGCGCGACGATCGTGTGATCGTTCTCGGTGAGGACGTCGGCCAGAAAGGCGGAGTGTTCCTGGTCACTGACGGATTGCGCAAGCGTTTTGGCGAGGCTCGCGTCATCGACACGCCGCTGGCCGAATCGTCGATTGCCGGCGTCGCTCTCGGGCTTGCACTGGCGGGAAAGCGACCGGTGGCGGAGATGCAGTTCACCGACTTCGCGCACATGGCCTTCAACCAGATCACCAACGAGATGGCGAAGTTTCGCTACCGCAGCGACGGAGACTGGTCGGTGTCCGCGGTCATTCGGGCTCCGATGGGCGGCCACGCGCATGGCGCGCTGTATCACTCGCAATCGATCGAGGCCCGTTTCGCGACGCCGGGCCTGAAGATCGTGATTCCTTCGAGCCCGTACGAGGCCAAAGGGCTACTGCTCGCAGCGATCCGGGACCCCGACCCCGTGTTGTTCTTCGAGCACAAGCGCCTGTACCGCATGTTCAAGGAGGCTGTGCCCAAGGGCGAGTACCTCATCCCCCTCCAGGTCGCACGCACCGTGCGCGAGGGCACTGACATCTCGGTGTTTTGCTACGGCCTCATGGTCCATTACGCGATTGACGCGGCGAAGGTCCTTGAAGGCGAAGGCGTCAGCGTGGAGATCGTCGACCTGCGGACCGTGTACCCGCTGGATCGGCAGGCCATCATCACGTCGGCGCGCAAGACCGGCAAATCCCTTGTCCTTTATGAGGACAACTTCAGCGTCTCGGTCGGTTCGGAGATCGCGGCGCTGATCGCTGATGGGGCGTGGCGCTGGCTCGACGCACCTGTGAAGCGGCTCGGCGGCCTGGACGTGCCGGCGATGCCGTACGCGCCCGCAATGGAGGAAGCCTTTATGCCCAACCCGGAGAA
>VBHX01000047.1 GCA_005879945.1 Chloroflexota bacterium
CGTTGCCGCCACTCCTTGATCAGGTCTTCGAGCACCTCGACCTCGGTTGCCATCTCGACGCGGTCGCCCGCCGCCACAGCTCCGATCGTACCGCGCAGCTCGAAGATCAGCTTCTCGGCCAGAACGATCAGGGAGGTGTACGCGACGATCCGGAATTCGTGCGACGTGGTCTGCCCCCAGGTCAAGACCGCGGTTTGGTAGGACTTGTGCGCCCGTGCTGCGTCGGCGCGGAAGTGCTCGCTTCGCTTCCCCAGCGAGTCCCCGCCGTGCAGGCCGAACCGCCTTGCCGCCGAAGCCAGCAGCAGGCGCTTCGACTGCACGATGAGCAGCCGCGACGTGACGATGGACTCGGCAATGGTCGGCAGGCGCTCCGTGTTCATGCGGAGGCGCCGTTCGATTTGGGCAGCTCGGCCCCGTAGCCGCGGTTGCGGATGATGGAGACCAAGTCCCCAAGCCCGACCTCGCGCAGGCGCCGGCGCAGCCGCATCATGTAGGTCCGCACCTGCGCATCGGACAGGCGGGAGTTCTGCCAGGCCAGGATGGTGAGCTGCCTGGTCGTAAAGGGCCGGCCCGGGTGCCGGACCAGGAAATCGAGGAGGTCAGCCTCCCGGCGGGTGAGCTTGAGGTACCGCCCGGCGTACGTCAGGGAGTGGTCTTTGCGGTCGATGGTAACGCCCGCCAGGGTCTGGTGACGATCGCGCCAAAGCGATAGGCGCTCCTCCACCCACTGCTGGTGGTTCTGTATTTCTGGTACGCCAGTACCATCGCCGTTGAGGCGTGACTGGACCAGGCGCAGCACAGAGGACAGCTCTTCGTATATTGCGATCCAACTCGCGACCTCAGGCAACGCCAGCGTGGTGTGGTCCTCGCCGGGAAGCGGACGGAAGACCTGCGGAGCGGCTTCCATGGATCTGGTGTCTCCTTCGCATCCCACTGTACACCGAGCCCGGCAGATCGCCTACTAATCTTTTGACGAACAAAATTACGTATTCGCCGGTACTTTGCATGCGTGGCTGGAGGGAGGCGTCGCGGGATCCGTGCAGGGGTGGGGAGCTGCGGGGCGATCTTCCCGGCCGCGGCCAGTCGGCTATTGGCTCCTGCGCCCTCCCTTCCAGCCAATGCTCTCGCTCCGGCGCTCGACGGTCTGGCGGACATCTGCGGCTGGCTTGGCACCTACCGCGAGAGGATGCGGATGGCGCGGGTGGTCGAGCCTGACCGGCTCGGCTTCCTTCTCAACCGCATGGAGGCCCGTTATCACCTGAGGTGGGCCGAGCTGGCCTGAACCGGGGGACAATGGGCAAGGGACAAGGTCTACAGCCGGCCGGCATGAACGGCCAGGGCAGGCGCGCCTCGGACCTCAAGGTGCCGACCAACGGTGCCCATCAGAATGGGAATCGACCGCTCCGGATCGTCATCGTCGACGATCACCAGTTGGTGTCCGACGGGCTGGGGATGCTGCTCGGCAGCCAGCCCGACTTGGAGGTCGCGGGCTTCGCGAACGCCGTGGCCGACGTCGCCGCTCTGGCTCTGGCGACCGACCCCGACGTCGTCGTGATGGACTTCCATCTGCGTGACGGCACCGGCCTTGACGCGGCGCTGGCGATTCGCAAGGTCCAGCCCAATGCGCGGTTCGTCTTCCTGAGTCGAGACGACAGCGACAGCGCCTGGCTCGCCGCGATCGAGGCCGGCGCGGGCGCGTTCATCCACAAGTCGCGGGCCGCGACAGATGTCATCGAGGCAGTGAGGCTTGTCGGCAACGGTGCATCGCTGATTCCGCCCTCGATGATCTCGTCCCTCCTTAGCCGCAACCGCGAGACGGAGGTCAGGAGGGAAAGCCTCAGCGGAAGGGAGCGGGAGGTCCTTCAGCTGATGTCCGAAGGTTGCTCCAGCCGCGAGATCGCGGAGAAGCTCGGGATCAGCTATGCCACGGTGCGCACTCACATCAGGAGCGTGGACACCAAGCTGGGTGCGCACTCCAAGATCGAGGCCGTCGTCACGGCGCGAGAGATGAACATCATCGAGTGACAGAGGCCGCCGCCTAGTTTCCTAGGCGGCTCCGGTCGGGCCCGCTGACGCGACACGTTCCGCGGGCGGGGTCGCCGTCCACCTCATGCCAAGGCTTGACAGCTTGCTGATCACGGCCGCTCGCTTCCAGTGGCGCGACGCCCCAATCACGTCCCGGCGGGCGTCGAGTAGCTCCGCGTATTCCATGTGCGCGTCGCGCAGCCGGTCGGGCATGCGAAGCTCTTCGAGGATCTGGATCGCAATCTCGAAGTGCTCGTCGACCATGGACGCGTTGCCGTTTCGGTCTTCGACCTGTCCGAGGAGGACTCGCGCTTCGGCCTGGACGATGCGCTCTCCGGTCGCCTCGCCGACCTCCAAAGCCTGCGCCAAATAATCAGCGGCCGAGGCCAGCCGGCCTCGCTGCAGCATCACATCGCCAAGGTTGACCAGAGTGAAGCCTCGGCCCCGTCGCTCTATGTTCAGCTCAGTTGAGCGATTGAGCGCCGCGAGCAGGTGTCTCTCGGCAGAGTCCAACTGGCTCTGGGTCATCAGCAAGAGCCCCAGATCATTCTCCACGCGCCAGATCGACGCCTGGTCGTTCTCCATCGAATAGAGCGCAAGGGCTTTGTCGAAGTGCTGTCGTGCCGCCCCGCCCTGGTGCATGCGCTCGTAAGCGACGCCCAGCCCGTGGTGCATCTTGGCCAGCTGCAGCAGGTCTTTGACGCCGCTCGCCACGTCGACGGCTTCCTCGTAGTAGCGAACCGCGAGCGCCCACGACTGCGTCACCACATACATGCCCGCGATGTGGCCGAGGATGCGCGCTTCGATCTGGGCGGCGCCTGGACCCAGGCGGCGGCAGCGCTCGAGTGTCCGGTTGGCCAGGGGCAGCGCGCCTGGATCATCGAGTAGGCCGAGCGCGCTCGACTCCCAGTCCAGCGCTTCAACCGCCATCCATTCGTCGCCGAGCCGTTCGAATTCCGGCCGAGCGATCCGGAGGTGCTCGAGCGCCTCTTCGGGCCTAACCATCCGGCAGTAGGCCTGGCCGACTGACAGGCGGATGACGGCGGCGTCTTCGGCGCTCCAGCGTTGAGCCAGAAGCGTCAGCCCCATCTCCACGACGTGATCAAGGTCGCGGACGGCGGTCAGGCGCTCGAGCTCGCGGAGCTGGGACTGGCCCTCGGTGAGCGCCGCCGGGGCATCCGGGTTGAGGAAGAACTCGATCGGCTTATGGGTCTGGCGCGCGATCTGCTGCAGGGTCTCCATCGACGGCCGCGTCCGCCCTTTTTCGATGAGGTGGATTGCGGTCCGGGTGAGCTTGCCGCCCGCCACCTGTGCCAGCGTCAGCCTGGCTTCACGGCGCGCCTGTTCGACCGAGCCTGCGCGAACGGCGACGCCTTTGCGGCGACCTCGGTAGCTCGTGCCGAGCATGGCGGTGAGTGTACTGCCATGCCCGGCGACGGTTGCTTATTTAACGATTATGACTTTACGGGGTCGGGCCGATCGGTCCGGCGAGCGCCGGGGCGACCGTGAGCACCAAAGCCATTACCGTCAGCAGGGCGGAAAAAATGAGCTTGCGCATGGCGCACCTCCAAGAGTGATGAGGCGAGTGTCGGCTGACTTGACTGGCCTGTCAACTCAAACCTCGGCACCCTGGAGTTGGCGCAGCGGGGGGTAGACCCGCTGCGCCCGCGGAAAAAGGTGTCTCTAGTTGCGCAGAGGAAGCGCGCTCGTGTGCTCTATCTGCACCGACTTCAGCGCGTTCGGGTTGAGGCCGAGGAGCCTCAGGATGGTCGGGGCGATCTGGATCGTCTCGACCGACGAGTGATTGACGAGGTGATCGACCTCAGCGCCCGAAACGACCAGCGGGACATCGCGGTCCTGCGGGTTGGCGCCGCCGTGCTCGGCGATCTTGGCCTTCTTGCCGGTGTACACGACGCCGTACTGCGCGATGCCGAGGACGTCCGGAACTCGGGGATCACCAACCGCGACGTGGAAGTACTTGGCCGCGTCGGCACCCGCGAGCACGGTCTTCAGGCCTGAGGCCGTGTAGGCCTTCGGCTTGCCGTCGATGTCGTTGCCGGTTCCCGAGTGGTTGAGCAGGAAGCTCTTGGCGAAGCTGGTGGCGGCAACAGAGCGATCGCTCAGCCAGATGAGCATGCCGTCGTCGTTGATCGAGAAGGCGACCAGGTCGGCATTCCCGGTCGGGTGGGCCGCCTTCCAGGCGGCGTTGAGCGCGCTGACGATCGGCCCGTCGGGAATCCTCGTCAGCGCCGAAGGCGTCTGCGGGGACTGTCCGTGCTTGGCCGACAAGATGATCACCGTGCTGCGGTCGAGGTGCCGGTGCTCGACCGCTTCGACCATCGCGCCGACCTTGGTGTTGATGTATTCGAGGGCGCGGGCCAGCAGCGGTCCAGGGCTGACGCCGTCCGGAAGATAGCCGCCCTTGAGGCCGTCCGACGTCGGCAGCTTCTCGGCGGTGGAAACGGTCTGGAAGTTCATGCCGAAGATCGCCGGCGTGCCCACGCTGTGCGCGCCGCTGTGGTCGAAGCCGGTGATCTCCTTGAGCACGGCCTGGACCTTGTAGCTGTCGTACTGCATCGTCAGGGCGTTGTCCTGGGTCCAGTCGATCGGCGATCCGACAGTCGGTGCATTGCTGTTGATCTCAGGCGTGAACAGGTCCTGGATGCCGGCTCCCGACGGTCCGTTGAGGACTTCGAAGGCTGCGTGCTTGTCGGACCACGCGGTCCGCAGGCCGGCCGCCCGGGCGACCTCGAAGACGGTGTTGACCTTGATGTATTGATGCGGATAGACGGGCTTGCAGGTATTCGGATCGACCGGCAGCTGGGCCGGGTCGATGAGCGCGGTCGCGTTGCCCGTCAGCTGGAGGATGCTGCCCGGCAGTCCGGACAGGCCAAAGCCCGAGTCGAGGGAGAGCGGGTTGATGGCCGCCTGCTCGAAGTAGGTCACCTCGACACCAGGCGCGACGCCGTTGCAGTTGGTCGTTCCCGCGGGCAGCAGCGCCGCGTTCCAGCTGTCGTCGTAGTAGATGCCGGTGCTCGAGGGGTTGCCACCGGTCACCTGCCCGACCATGCCAGGAAAGGAGTCCGAGGGGAATGGAGTTTGCGCGTTGGTGAACTCCGTGCCGCCCTTGACCAGGCGAGCGAGCGCCGAGCTCGGATGCTGCTTGATGTACCAGGCCAGGTCGGTCTGGTGGAGGCCGTCCACGGAGATTAGAAGGACGTGCTTTGCTGTGGCCTGATCGTTGGCGCTCACGGGCTGGGCGGCGACAGCGAGCCCCCCGAACAGCGCGGCGATGCCCAACGATCCGAGGGCGCGGAACCGGAATCGGGTCATGACTTGCTCCTTGTTGCAATCGGCCCCTGGGACCGCAGCGCTGCCGGCGTCCGACCCAACGTAGGCGGGGGGCGTTATCGCTCTGGCGGCCCGCGCTTAAGGAGCGGTTATTCGATCGGGATGTTCACGGAAGTATCCGACCACCAGGGCCTTTGCGAAGTTGATCACGGCATGCGTGAAGGGAATCCCGGGGTCGAGGTTGGGAGGGGTGTAATTGAACTAGTTAAGCCTATGTTTGGCGCCCGAAAAGACCATCCAGATGACGATCCAACCAGACTAAAAACCCTGTTCGAATCCGGTCCTGGGTTGTACCTGGTGCTGAGCCGCCACTCCACCGGAACCGGCGACTTGCTCGGCCAGCTCCAACACGTCATCGGCTCGAGGAGCGCCCGCGAGTAGCGCGCGAGCCGCGCCTCGGTCAGTCGTGGTGGCCGGCGAGTATCCCCGCAATGCGCCCCGGGAGCGCGTGTATGTCGATCGGCTTGGAGATGAAGGCGGCGCATCCCGCAGCCAGCGCGTCGGCTCGGGACTGCAGGCTCGTGTGGGCGGTCATCGCGACGACTGGGATGGTGGTGGTCGGGGACATGCTCTTCAGGAGGCGAGTCAGCGACAGCCCATCCTTACCCGGAAGCTCGAGGTCCATGAGGATCATCGCCGGGGTCATGGTCTTGAGGCGGTCCAGGGCTTGGCTGGCGGTGCTCGCGACCTCGACCTGGTAGCCCGCCGGCTCGAGCACTGCCCGCACGAGGAGCTGGTTCGAGGAGTTGTCTTCGACGACGAGGATCAACGGCTGCCCGCTCACGTGCCGCTTAGTGTGGCATCTGTCCTTGGCTCGCCGGCGAAGGGCACTTGGGGCCGGAGGAAGGCGCGCACCTGGCTCCCGAACGCCCGGGTGTCGATCGGCTTGGATATGTAGCCCGCGCAGCCAGCAGCCAGGGACTGCTCGCGATCGCCCGTCATCGCATGCGCCGTCAGCGCGACGACGACGATGTGGGCGGTGACAGGGTCCGCCTTCAGGCGCCGCGTGAGCGCGAGACCGTCCATGCCGGGAAGCTGGATGTCCATCAGGATCAGATCTGGCAGGCGATCGCGAAGGTGCTCCAGCGCCTGCTCCGAGGTACCGGCGATGTCGACCTCGAACCCTTCCCGTCCGAGCACCGATGCGGTGAGAAGCTGGTTGACCTCGTTGTCCTCGACGACCAGCACGAGTGGCGTTCGCGTCATGCCTCGGCGGCCTCGGTCGCAGGTTCGACAACCTGGCGCAGGAGGCTCACGAGGTCAGACGCCCCGGTCGAGCCCCGCTGAAGAATGCTCGACACGCGGCCGTTGAGCTGCCGCTTGTCAGCTTCAGTCAGGTCCTTGGCGGTCAGGACCATGATCGGCATCTGTACCGTTGACTGGTCGGAGCGCAGCGCCTCGACGACGTCGAAGCCCGAAACCTCCGGCATCATCAGGTCCAGCAGGACGAGGTCGGGATGTCGCGCCCTTGCCAGCTCGATCGCCTCTCGACCGCCGACCGCGGGGATCACGCCGAAGCCTGCGGGTTCGAGCACCTCTGTCAGCCAGTCGCGGTTGGCGCGCTCGTCGTCGACCACGAGGATCTGCGTCTTCTCTCGCGGGCCGTGCTTGGAGAAGTTGAACCGGTGCAGGCGGTTGATCAGGTCTTTGGCCGGAACCGGCTTGACGAAGTAATCGACGGCGCCGAGTGCCAAGCCGAGCTCGGGGTTGTCGACAACGCTGATGATGATCACGGGAATCGTGCTCGTGGTGGCGTCGTGCTTGAGTCGCGTCAGTACCTCCCAGCCGTCGAGCCCCGGCAGCAGGATGTCGAGCGTGATTGCAGCCGGCTGCAGGCTGCGCGCCTCGGCCATCACGTCGGCGCCGCTGCGCACGATTTCGACTCGGAAACCGGCGCGTTCGAGCTGGCGAGCAAGGAGCTCCGAAGCAGGCGGATCGTCCTCGACGACCAGGACGAGCGGGCCGGCGCCGTGACCGTTGGAACCGGCGACCTGCAGCCTTGCGACCTCTTCTTCGTGCCGTTGCGCCGCTGCCTGCAGCGGCATTCGGATCGTGAACACGCTTCCGCTTCCGGCCTCGCTCTCGACCGTCACATCGCCGCCGTGCAGCCGCGCGAAGCGCCGCGTGAGGGTGAGCCCAAGGCCGGTGCCCTGCTGCTGGCGGTCGACCCCGGCGTCGACCTGCTGGAACTCGTTGAAGATCCGTACCTGGTCGCTCCGAGCGATGCCTATGCCCGTGTCGGCGACCGAGACCTCAACGGCGTCCGCGAGACGTCTGCCGTAGATGCGCACCTTGCCGCCGGTGGGGGTGAACTTGATCGCATTGGAGACAAGGTTGAGCAGCATCTGCTTGA
>VBHX01000048.1 GCA_005879945.1 Chloroflexota bacterium
TCGCATCCTAATTTAGGTAGCCCATCCTTTCCGGTCTGAAATCTCCACTGGGGTCCCCGCGGCGAAGCCGGGGGAGGGCGGTTTCAGACCGAAGTGGGCTTGGTGCCAGGTGGCCTGGCACGCCAGGCCACCTAGAGAGGCGTGACGTCACAGCCCGCTGAATAGGTGCAATGCGGCGGGTCAGGCACCAACCCCGCGCTTAAGGTTTCGATGTGAATCGGGTCGCCGGGTCGTTCTCGTGGCCGTTTCGCGGGGCGTGGGGATCCATGTTCGTGCTCGGCAGTCTCCTGGTGCTGCTGCTGCCGATCGCGTTCGTCCCGCTGCTTGGCTACGCGATCGCGGCCACCCGCGCTGCGCAAACTGATCCTGCGCAGGGTCCGCCTCCATTCAGATGGAACGCTCGCTTGTTTGTCGATGGGTTCTGGACCGCGATCGTCCTGATCATCGTGACTGCTCCATTCGCAGTGGCGCTGAATTCGCTGGCCGGCGCGATTTACGTGCCTGTGAACGACCGCTCGTTGGCCGCCCCGTACGCATACATCGCCGCGACCTTCCTGCTTGCCCTGCCGTGGGGTCTGGTCCTTTTATTGCTGATGCCTCACGCGGCCGGGCGGTTTGCGGCGACCGGTCGTGCATCGGAGCTGTTCAACGTGCCCAAAACGCTGAATGCCGTGGCCCGCGACTTTCCATCCTGGAACGTCGCCGCCGCCGCGATCGTCACCGGGTGGGTGCTCGGCGTTGCGTGCATCGGGCTGTTCTGCGTTGGCATCTTGCCGGGCGTGTTCTACGCCATCCTTGTGAGCGCACATGCCTCCGCCACGCTCCAAACGCCCGTCGCCGCGCGTCCGCATATTCCCGCTGGGTGACACCGCGCTCCTCGCGGAATTGGGCACCAAGCTCGATACCGCGCTGAACAGTCGAGCCATCTCGCTCGCGACCGCCCTGAAAAAGCGACGCGATGTACGCCAGGCGGTCGCCGGATACGCCGGCGTGACCGTCTACTTCGACCCCGAGCAGACAACTCACGACGCGCTTGGCGCAGCCATCAAGAGGCTGGCCGCAAAGCGACCACCGATGGCTGAACCCGGGCGGCTGCACCGCATACCGGTCGTGTATGACGGGCCGGACCTTGAAGAGGTCGCCGCCAGGTTGAAGCTGACGCCGCAGCGAATCGCCGACCTTCATTCCAAACCGATCTATCGCGCGTTCCTAGTCGGCTTCGTCCCCGGCTGGGCTTACCTTGGGCCGCTGCCCGAGGAGCTCGAGCTGCCGCGCCGACACGTACCGAGGACGCAAGTGCCGGCCGGATCGGTGGCTATCGCGGGCCGCCAGACCGGCATCTATCCGCTGCCGACGCCCGGCGGCTGGCATCTGATCGGGCGTTCATCGGTCAAGCTCTTCTTCCCCGACCGCGATCCGCCCATCCTGTTCCGGGCGGGTGATCGCGTGAAGTTTTTCGCAGCCTCCAGATGACCGCCTTGCTCCGCGTCGTCGAACCCGGACTTTTCACGACCGTGCAGGATCTCGGCCGGCCGTGGGCCGTCACCTCGGGAGTGCCGCCGGGCGGCGCAATGGATCGGTTCGCGCACAGGGCCGCGAACCTCATCGTGGGCAACGCCGAGACCGAGGCCACGCTCGAATGCACGCTCACGGGTCCGCACGTGGCCACCGAGCATTCCTGCCTGGTCGCCATCACCGGAGGTGACCTTGACCCTCGCGTCAACGGACACGCCGCGCCGATGTGGACAGGGATCTTCTTGAGCCGTGGCGACCGATTGATGTTTGGCGCGCGCCGGTCGGGCGGCCGAGCCTACATCGCCGTCGCCGGTGGGATTCGCGCGGACCGGTGGCTCGGCTCCCTATCGACCAGCCTGCTCGCGGGGCGCGGTGGCATGCACGGCCGCAACCTGAAGGCCGGCGACGTGATCGAGGTTGCCCGCGAGGCGACGCGGCCCGCCGTTTCCGGACACGAGCTCGCCTCTCATCTCCGCATCGACTACGCCGACCATTCACTCTTCGCAATCCCGGGGCCGCACGTGAAAAGGCTCGATCCGGATGCACGCCAGCTGCTGTTCGGCGCCACATTCAAGGTCAGCCGCGAGGCGGACCGGATGGGTTACCGGCTCGATGGTCCGAGACTTGCGACCGAGGCCGACGAGCTGCTGTCGTTCGGTGTGACCGCCGGCGTGGTCCAGGTTCCTCACGGCGGCCAGCCGATCCTGCTCATGGCCGACCACCAGACGGCCGGCGGTTATCCCGTGGTCGCGACGGTCGTGAGCGCATCGATGCCGGTGGCCGCCCAGCTGGTTCCGGGGGACGAGCTGCAATTCGCGGAGGTCACACTCGAGCACGCTCGCCAGATGCGCGCCGGGCAGGCGGCTGCCCTCAACACGCTGCGGGATGGCGCGCGCTGACGCGAATCAGGCCTGCGAGGCCTTACGAGCCTCCTCGATCACCGCGTCGTAGTCGGGCAGCGGCTGCTCGCGAGAGCCAACCCACGTCCACGTGATCGTCCCTGAGCCGTCGATCACATAGATCGTGCGGCGCGCCATCCCGGAGTATCCCGGCACGTCGTCGCGGCGAACTTCGTAGTCGGTGACCATCTTCCGCTCGAAGTCGCCGATGAGGTCGAAAGGCAGCCCGCCCAGCTCCTTGGCGAATGCCTGGTGCGAAAACACCGAATCGACGCTGATGCCGTAGATGCCGATGCCATCCGCGGCCGCCGCCTCGTGCCGTGACCGGAACTCGGTCAGCTCGGTTCTTCAACCACCTGTGAAATCGAGCACATAGAAAAGGAATATGAGCGCCTTGTGCTTGGCGAGGGCTTCCGCAAGCGTCAGCTCCTGCCCGCTCGTGGTCGGCAGCTTGAAATCCGGAGCCTTATCCCCGACCTTCAGCACTTAGAAAGTCTATCCACGGTCGAGAACGTACCAGCCGGTGCGCGTGACGCCGCTGATTCGATAACCCGAGTCGAAGGCGGCCTTGAGCGCATCGCGCACGGCCAACCGCCATGCTCGCGCAAGTGCCGGATCGTCGCGACGCAGCGCGACGATGTCGTCGGGTACCTGGCACGTGACCACTCGCGCGGTTGAAGCACCGATCATTGGCTCGCCATTCGAACCGACCGTGAGCAGAGCGTCGACTTTCCATCGCTGCAGGTCCTCGCTCGCGGGATCGTGCGGCCGGCCCGCGGCCGCTTCCTGCGCCATGCGCGAGTCAAGGCGCCAGCTGATGAGGAGGCGATCAGACTCTTCGCCGACGTTGATGCCGTCAGACATCTCGCCGTAGAAATTGACGAGGTACTCGCGCGCTTCGGCACCAAGCTTGTTGAGATTGAAGTACGCATTGCGGCGCACCAACGGATCGAATGTCCATTCGACCGACTTCACGCCGCGATCCAGACACCACATTCGCTGATGCTGCTTCAGCTCGAAGCCAAGCCCGCTCACCTGGAGGCCCGCGACGACGCCAAGGATGTGCGAGTGGAGATGCAGCTCATCGCGCGGTGAGCCGCCCAGCCATCCCACCAGCCCGCCGACCAAGAGTCCATCGACGTGGACTCCGACCACGTAGTTGCCCGAATGTGCCAGCGCCATGAGCACGTCAGATTCGATGGGTGGTTCGCCCGGGCGGCCCCAGACCTCGGCGAAGAGACGCTCTAGCGCGCGGATGTCTTCAAGGTCCCTCAGCTCGGAGATCACAGGCGCGACTTTAGTGGTACGCCGGGATGAGCCGCCGGCTCGCGGCCAGCGATATGGCCTGCAGCGCAAGGGCGACGACGATGGCCGCACCGAACGCGACGGCGATGCCGTTCGTCTCGAGAAGCTGGGCGATGGTGAGGAAGAAGCCGGCGAAGGCAAAAAGCCCGAGCAGCAGCCCTCGGAGCACGCTGACCGCCGCCTCGGCGCCCTGCACGTGGTGCGAGAACACGGCGAGCACGGTCGCATACAACGGGTAAGGCGCGATCAGTCCCGCCAGTCGCGGCCCGAGCAGGGGAGCCGCCCCGGTAAGCGCGACGACCAGAATCGTTCCCACGAGCATCCGCCCGGGAATGTCCCATCGCGGCAGCGCGACCGCATTCGGTTGCGGCTGTGAACGTCGCGGCATAAGCGCCATCGACACCACCAGCACGAACATGGCCACAACAAAGGTGACTAGAGCGGTGGCGCTGACTCCGAGCAGAACGACAGTGACCACGGCGAATGCAACTGTTGCGGCGGCGAGACATGCAGTCCAGCGCAACCTGCAGGCGAGCCACGCGTAGGCGAGCGCGAAGGCCGCCTGCGACACGGTGCCGGCCAGGATCCCTACCGACGCCTGGGCCGCGAAATGCGGGCCCGGGCCGATGGCGAGGAAGAAGGTGACCGGCGCGGACGTGAAGGGGATGCCCACCAGCCAGCCCCCGATCTCGGAGCCCCATCGCCTGGCCGCGAGGCTCGCCGCCCCGACCAGGAGCGGGGTCAGGACCAGCTTGAGCGCGAGGGATTCCGTCACCCGCTGAGCAGTGGGCCGGTCTCCACGCCGAGCCCGCGGAGCGCCTGGCGCACCGCGGAGGCGACCTGCGCGGCGCCCGCGCTGTCGCCATGGATGCAGATGCTGTCGAACTCATCCGAACCCACGAGACGGAGCGCCTGCTTGGCGGCGGCGTCGGGTGCGAGAACGGCTCCGGGTTCTGACCGCGGTGCCAGGCCTCCATCGGGCAGCAGCTTCCGGTCGGCGAATCCTTCTCGAAATGCGGGAATGCCCGCGCGACGTGCAGCCGCAAGAAGCTCCGAAGCCGGCTGGCCGAGGAGTCCGACGCCATGCGCCTTCGCGACTCGTGCTACGGCGTCTGCCGCGGCGGGATCGAGCTGGCAGCGCCGGTATAGGGCGCCGTGCGGTTTGACGAATGCAATCGGAACAATTGCGGCGAGCGCGGACACCTGAAAGGCGACGAGCGCTTCGATCGCATCGGGCGTCAGGCCGGTCTCGACGCGACCGAAGTTCTGCCGGTCGTCGTATCCCGGATGCGCACCGACCTGGACGCCAAGATCGACGCACCGCCGTGCGGTGGCGATTGATGTCGACGCCGAGCCGGCGTGAACGCCGCAGGCGACGCATGCGCTGTCGATGTTCGGCAGGATCGCGTCGTCGGCGCCAGCGCCCTCACCCAGGTCCGCGTTGAGGTTCACCCGTGCTGCGTCTCGCCGTGGAGGAGCTGAATGGCGTGTCCCACCACCGGCATCACGGCCTCCAGTGACTCCATTGCGCCATTCATACTTCCGGGAACACTGACGATCAGGGTGCGATCGCGCACACCCGCCATCGATCGAGAGATGATGGCCATCGGCGTGGTGGCGGCGCCTGCTCGCCTCATCGCCTCGCCGAGACCCTGGACCTCGTAATCGATCAGGCTGGACAGCGCCTGCGGCGTGACATCACGAGGACCGAGGCCGGTCCCGCCTGTGGTGACCACGAGGTCGACGCCGCGCGCAACGGCGGTCATCACCGCTTCGGTGATGCGCTCGACCTCATCCGGCACAACCTCCGGATCATCGACCTCGAAATCTGCTCGGCTCAGCAGGCCAACAAGGGCCTGACCGCTCTTGTCTTCGCGCTTCCCGTGGAAGGCGCCATCGCTGATGGTGACGACGTGGGCTTTGCTCACCGCGGTGATCGCGCCGGCGGCCGCTTCCAGGTGCCCGAGCGCCCGCCCGACTTTTCGAGCAGCCTCACGCCTTCCATGTAGACCCCGCGCTCGATGCCCTTGGTCATGTCGATGAGGGTGAGGCCCGCCACCGCCGCGGCGGTGAGCGCCTCCATCTCGACCCCGGTCTGTCCAACCACTCGCGCCTTGGCGAGCACACGCACGCCGCCGGTGACGAACTCGAAATCGACATCGACCTTGGTCAGGGGGAGCGGGTGACAGAGCGGGATCAGCTCGGAGGTGCGCTTGGCCGCCATGATGCCGGCGACCCGAGCGACCTGCAGCGCGTCACCCTTCGGGGTACCCTCGCGCACCGCGCGCAACGTCGCCGGAGCCATCCGGACGACACACTCGGCCAGCGCGTCGCGCACCGTCGAGGGTTTGTCAGCGACATCGACCATGCGTGCCGCCCCGGCGGCGTCGAGATGCGTAAGCCGCCTCGCCGCTGGTTTCGCCACTCGCTCAGGATATTCGCCAGATGCCAGACATCGATGCCGTCCTGTTCGACTACGGGCAAACGCTGGTCACCTTCGAGTACCCGAAGGACGAGCTGCTCGAGGTGATCCGCAACTTCCGGCCCACGATCGAGGAGACGATCGGCGTCCCGTCACCGCCGGCCGAAGACATCCTCGAGCGGGTCTTCTTGCCCCTCGAGGCTTACGTCTCGAGCCCCAGCGAGGACGAGGTCGATTGGCTCGACGTTTCTGCTGACTCGTGGGCGCGCGCGGGACTCGCGCTCCCGGCGGGCCTCCTCTACGAGATCGTCGACGCGGAGCAGATGTGCTGGGACCGGATCGTGAAGGTCGACCCGAACGCTGTGCCGGTCCTGACGCAGCTGCGCGAGCTGGGCATCAGGCATGCGATCTGCTCGAACGCGCCCTTCCCGCCTGAGATGATGCGTCGCCAGGTGGAGAGCAACGGGATCGCGGCGTTGATGGACGGTGTCGTGTTCTCGAGCATGGTGGGGCGGCGCAAGCCCGCGCGCGAGATGTACCAGGCGGCGCTCGATGCTGTGGGCGTCGAACCCAGGCGAGTGCTTTTCGTGGGCAACCGAGTGCGTGAGGACTACGAGGGGCCGCGGTCGCAGGGCATGCGCGCAATCCTCTGCACCGCGCACAACCACGAGCTGGCGCCGGCGGGAGTCGAATCGATCCCTTCGCTGCACGAGCTGCCCGAGCTCCTGTGAAAAAACGTCCCGGCCGGTTGTGGCTCCTGTTCTACGGACGGCAGCGGCGCGGGGTGCCGTGGCTGCTGATCGCTGTCGTGGTGGGAGTCGTGCTGCTGGGTCTCACCTTCGCCGTGCCCGGCGGGGCGGACGTGTGGAGGTCGGTGGCGCCGATCGTTATCGGCGTCTTGCTGCTGGCAGCGATCGTGGCCGCGATCGCCGCGATGCTGCGCCCGCGCCGGCGCTGACCGAGCGGGCCCTGGCCGCACGCGCCGCGATCAGCACCGCGCCCGCGCCCGCGCCCACCCCGTTGTCGATGTTCACCACCGTCAGCCCGGTCGAGCACGACTGGAGCATCGTGCTGAGCGCAGCTTCGCCGGCGCCGCCGCGGCCGTAGCCGGTCGAGACCGGCAGTCCGATCACGGGAACATCGATCAGCCCCGCCACCAGGCCGGGCAGCACCCCGTCCATACCTGCAGCGACGACGATGACGTCGGCGCCCCATTCGAGGATCGCCGCCAACGGACCGACGAACCGGTGCAGGCCCGCGACCCCGAGGTCGGCCTCGAGCCTTGTGCCCAGGCCGCAGGCCTCGACGACCATGCGCGCTTCATCGGCGACAGGTACGTCGGACGTGCCCGCGGTGAGGAAGCCCACCTTGCCGCCGAGCGCCTCGGGCGCGAAGTCCTCGCGCATGACACGCGCGGATTGCGCGTAATCGACGACCGACATCTCCGCTGCGTCCGCCGCCTGCTGAAGTGCGGCACGGTGCTCTCGGCTCATGCGGCTGATCAGGCCTTGGCCCTGGCGCTGCGCCAGCGCGACGGTCAGCCGCGCAGCCTCCTCGGGAGCCTTGGGCGGCGCCAGCACCACCTCGGGGATGCCGCGCCTCATGAAACGGCCCAGGTCGAGCCTCGCCCTTCCACTCAGCTCCTCGAGCTGAATGCCCCGCAGCTCGGCGAGGGCCTCGTCCTGGGTGAGATCGCCCGCGATCAGCCGGCGCAGGATGTCCCTCACAGCCCGGCCAGGACCTCGCGCATGCGCTGCCAGTGCGTGCCCGCCCAGTAGATGCGGCCGCACTCGGGACACTCCGAGTAGCGCGATTGCGTGCTCCGAACGTATGGCGGCACGCGTTCAGCCACGGTCGCGGCGATGCGTGCTTCCAGCTCGGAGTTGCATTCGATGCATCTTGTGAGGGCCTCTTTGAGCTCGAGGCCCAGCTCCTTGAAGACCTGGCGGAGCTGCGCGGTCACCTCGTCGTCGCGGATGAGAATGGCGCGGACGACGCCGGTCTGGATCACCCGGCGCTTGGTGAGGTCGCGATCGCGCGTCAGGAGCACGCGGCTCTCCGCCGCCGCCTCACGTACGAGCTCGGCGTCGTCGATGCGCGGGTGATACGACGCGTCGTAGCCCAGCGCGCGCAGCCAGCGCGCGAGCCGCCCGACGTTGCAGTCGGCCAGGAACCTGGGCCTCACCTGGGCTTCACCTCGCAAATCTTAGAATCGCGACGTGGCGACCATGGAGGACCTGATGACCGCGCTGCGCCAGGAGGCGGCCTCGTGCTACTCGTGGTCGAATGGGCCGAACGATCGCTATGGCGCACACAGCCATCCATACGAGAAGGTGCTGTATTGCGTCGACGGCTCGATCAGGTTCGTGCTGGAGCGTGAGGGCAGGCAGCTCGAGCTCGAGCCGGGCGACCGGATGGTGCTGCCGGCTGGAACCGTGCACTCGGCGATCGTTGGGCCGGCGGGCTGCACGTGCATCGAGGGCAGGCGCTGATGGCGTCACCAGGTGGTCGTCAACACGCGCGGCGTAATATGGGTTTGCCGATGAGCATCATCGAGTTCATCCGCGATCGGGCTCGTTTTTACAACTGTCCCGTTTGCGGGCGCAGCCTCAAGGGCTGTGACATCCAGGTTCTCAGCCATGAGGAGGAGCGTTTCCAGCTCCAGGTCACGTGCGCGCAGTGCCAGGTGACCTTCATTGTCGTGCTCGCGATCGCGGGCGGCGCTGTCGAAGAGATCGAGGCCGTCGAGGCGGCCGACGCGGTGGAGGCGGCGCCGGCGCGTGAGCCGATCAGCGTCGACGAGATCCTCGACCTGCACCTGTACCTGAAGAACTTCCAGGGCACGCTGAAGGAGCTCATCCACCAGCCCGAGAACAGCCGGGGCTGAGCAAGCCGCCTCGGCTCTTAACAGCCTGGGTTGGCCGACCGGTTTTGACTTGGTAGCTTTGCTGCAGGTGTTGTTGGCGCGGGGGAGGGACGCCAAACGGGATGGGAGGGCCCGCGAATGAAGCGCATTTTTCTGGACGACGCCGGCGGCGCGCCCATACTCCCCGAGGTCACCGCGGCCGTTCGTGATGTCCCGGCCGGCAATCCCTCCAGCCCTCACACCGAAGGCCGCGCAGCGCGCGCCGCCCTCGACAACGCCCGCGACCTCGTCGCGCAAGCGCTGGACGCCGCCCGCTCGGAGATCACCTTCACGTCATCCGGCACCGAGGCTGTGAATCTGGCGCTCTTCGGCGCGGCGCGACGCCTGCCGAAATCCGGCCGGATCCTGACCTGGGCGGCCGAGCATCAGTCGGTGCTGGCCGCACTGCGCCGGCTCCAGTCCGAAGGCCGTCCCGTGGAGATCGCGCCCGTCGACAATGCGGCTCGCGCCGATCCCGATGCGATCCCGCCGGACACGGCGCTTGTTTCGATCGGGCTCGCCAACAACGAGGTCGGCACCATCCAGCCTGTTGGCGAGATCATCGAACGCGCACACCAGCACGGCGCGCTCGTTCACGTCGATGCGTGCGCCGGCCCTCGCTGGATCTCCACCCCGGCCGGCGCTGACCTCGTCTCCTTCAGCGGGCCCAAGCTGGGCGCGGGCCGCGGCGGCGCGCTCTACGTCAAAGATGGGGTACGCATCGATCCGCTGATGTACGGGGGACCGCAGGAGTGGGGCCGCCGGGCCGGCCGCGAAGATGTCGCTACCGCAGTGGCCTTCGCGACCGCCCTCGCATTTGATGTAAGCCAACGCGAGCAGCGGGCACAAATCGCGGAGCGGCAATCGGCGTTGCTTCGCGACCTGCTGATCGGGCTGGGCGGGCGCCCCACCGGCGCACCCGAGCGGCTGCCGAATTTCGCCACCTGCTCATTCGAAGACCGCAAAGGCGAGGACATGCTGCTCGCGCTGGACATCGCGGGACTCGCCGCCTCGAGTGGATCAGCTTGCGCGTCCGGTTCGCTCGATCCGTCCCACGTTCTGCTCGCCATGGGCCTGAGCCTCGACGCCGCGCTCGGAAGCCTTCGTCTCACCACCGGTTACGCGACCACAGATGAAGAGATCGCGCGCGCGCGCGACATCATCTCCGCGATCCTCACGCGCAGCGCCGCACATGCCTAGCGTCGAGGAAGAGCTGGCTACCCGCCTCGCCAGAGGCGAGGAGGTGGTGCTCGCGACCGTGATCAAGCTGGACGGCGAACCCCCCTCGCGAACCGGAGCCAAGCTCCTTCTCTCGCGCATGGCCGCACTTGGCGGCACCCTCGGCTGCAGCGAGTTCGACGCCGCCGCCCTCGACGACGCGAGCGCGATCGCGACAGCTGGAAAGCCTCAGCTCCGCACCTACCGTCACGACCTCGGATCTATCGAGGTCTACCTAGAGCCGCATCCGCCCGCGCCGACACTCGTCGTATTCGGCGCCACTCCAGTCGCGCAAGCGCTGCTGCGAATCGCACCCGAGCTTGGCTTCCGGACTCTGTTCGTCGAGACCCGGCCCCAACGCTTGAGCGGCGCTGACTGGCCCACGGCGGTGAGCGACCTCAACCTGCTCGACCAATTGCTTGGCGGTGAGCTTTACGCCGTGCACACAGACCACGACGCTCCCGACCTTGTGCAGTCGCTGGAAGCGCTCCTGCCTAAGAATCCCCGCTTCCTCGGCCTGGTCGGAAGCCGCCGGCACACGGGCCACCATCTCGAAGCCTTGCGGGCAAAGGGAGTCGAAGAGAGCGTCATCGAACCCATCCAGAGCCCGGTCGGCCTCGATATCGGCGCCGTGACGCCGGGCGAGATCGCCCTCTCGATCCTGGCCGGGGTCGTCGCCAGCCGGCGCGGCAGGCAAGGCGGCTGGCTCCAGAACCGGTAACCGGAAGGACCGGGCCCGTTCGCTTCACAGGTTCCGTTTTTCCCGACCGCAGACCCCCTTTTGGTCGTTATTGATGCGGTGGGCGACAGAACTAACCCGACGTCCGGGACCAAGGCTTTCAACTCGTCCGGGTGCTCAGAAAGGGCTGTTGCCGGCCCCGGCGACGCCTCTCGGGAGCGAAGTTAACCCAGCTTGGAACCGGCAATGATGCCCGCATAATCAGGCTTTCGTGTCCATCGAAACCGGGACCAGGTTGGGGCAGTACGAGATTCAGGACCTCATAGGACAGGGGGCTATGGGTCTCGTTTACCGCGCCTATCACGTCCAACTGGCACGTACGGGCGCCGTCAAGGTCATGCAGGGGATCTCCCCCGACCAAGACTCGATCGCCAGATTCCGTCGAGAGGCTCAGGCGATCGCGCAGATGCGCCACCCGAACATCCTCAACGTGTTCGACTTCGGCGAGTACCAGGGAACGCCCTACATGATCGTCGAGTACGTACCTGGGGGCAGCCTCTCGAGCCGGATGAAGGCGGGGCCGATCGACACGCCCACCGTGCTCGAGAACCTCGACGGCATCGCCAGCGGCCTCGACTATGCCCACTCGCTCGGAATCGTCCACCGCGACGTCAAGCCCGCGAACGTGCTGCTGGCGAGGGACGGGACGCCTATCATCGCCGACTTCGGCCTGGTCAAGCTGCTCCAGTCCAAATCGATGATGTCCATGACTGGGATGACCACCGGCACTCCAGCGTACATGGCGCCCGAACAGGTAACCGGCAGCCAGGTGGGACCGGCCGCCGATCGTTACTCGCTCGCGACTATGGCCTACGAGATGCTCACCGGGTCGTTCCCGTTCGAGGACGACAGCGTGCTCGAGATGCTGTACGCCCATGTCCATCGCGAGCCCGCGCTTCCCAGCGCCCGCCGCCCGGAGCTCGGCCCCGCCGTCGACGCCGTGCTCATGCGTGGATTGGCAAAAGACCCCGCCGCGCGATGGCCGAGCTGCGATGCATTCGTTTCGGCGCTTCGATCGGCGCTCGAAAGCACCCCCCTGCCAATAGTCGGAAAGACGATGGTGATGACGCCGCCCAAGCTCGCGTCAACAGCGCCGATGCCTGTGAAGCGCCCGAAAAACCCCGTCGTAAACCCGACGGTCGTCGTTCCTCTGCCGATGACGCCCGCTGCGGCGCCCGCGGCGCCCGAGCCTGTTCTCGCCGCCGCAGTTCCAGTTGCAGCAGTTCCAGTTGCAGCAGTTCCCGCCGCAATCCCAGCGGTCCCAGTCACAAAGAAGTCGCACAAGCGCCGGAACACACTGGTGGCTGCCGGCATAGTGCTCGCGCTCCTGCTGGTCGCATTCCTGGGCAACGCGATACTGCATCCGAAACCGACGCTCGCCCTGTCGTCCACGACCGTCTTTCCGGGCGACCGATTGGTCGTGACGGTCCAGCACCTGCCGCCGAAACAGGCCGGCGAGCTGCAGATGCTCAGCCAGCTGCGAGTGTTTCCCTTCCGCACCGACTCCAACGGCAACGCCAGCGTCGAGGTCATCGTGCCCACCAAC
>VBHX01000049.1 GCA_005879945.1 Chloroflexota bacterium
AGGCGCCGAGGCGGTGTTGAGCAGGATGAGCTCGCTGCCGGGCTCGAGGTCGGAGAAGTCGACAAGCAAATCGGCCCGCTCGGCTGACGCAAGAACGAGTCCGTCCGATGGCAGGCGGACGGGCGTCGGGAGCAGCCCATGATCGGTCCCTATTTGAGTGACTCGCTCGAGCTCGGAGTTGCCGTCGCGGAGCAGCACCAGCCGGTACGTACGCGCGTTGGAGCCGTTGATGACGCGAAGGCGGTAAGTGGCCGGCTGCACGTCGAGGATGGGCCACACTTTGCCGTTAACGACGGTAAACGGCGCGAAGGCTTCCATTACGTCCGGGTCGGTCTTGTGGACCAACTGTCCGGTCAGCCGTCCGCGGTCGTCGAGGTTGAAGTTGCGGTCCTGAATCAACAGCGGTACCTCGAACGGCGGACCTTCGGGTAACCCCAACTCGCGCTCGCGTTCATCCCGTACGATCCACAGGCCCGCCAGGCCGGCGTAAACGTCGAACTTGGTCACCCCCATCACGTGGTCGTGGTACCAGAGCAACGCCGCGCGTTGGTTCATGGGGTAGTGAAATACCGCTGGTTGGCCGGGAGCAAACAGATTCTCAGCCCACCCGTCAAACGATGCCGGGGTGAGACCACCGTGCAGATGCACCACCGCGTGGCCGGAAAGCGCGCCCGCACGTGGGTCGGGCGTGCCGCCGCTCAGGCCAGGCAGGCACTGCACAGGGACGTCGTCACCGTCGGCGTGCTTGGGAGCAACCGTCTCTAGCACCGGCAGCGGGCCTTCGAGTTCGTTGCGCCACTCGACCATGACAGGTTTTCCGCGCTCGGCCTCGATCGTCGGCCCGGGGACCGTCCCGTCGTAGCCCCAGATCCTCGACTCGGGCAGGTCACGGTGGAAGCGATGCGTCGCGGTCCGCATCCGCACCGTGAGCTGACTCTGATGCTCCGCTGCGATCAGGCGCCGCGGCACCGGCAGAGCGTCAACGAATGGAGTCAGTGGCGCAGTTATCGGCTGAACCAACCCCTGACCACGAGCTGCTGACGCCGTCGTCACCTGTGGGTCCCTGCTCATTGCCTGGTTTCGAAATGGTAAGCGCTGTTCATGCGACCCCAGCGCACGGCGGGATTCGCTCACTTCCGCGACCTGGCCGCAGGCCATGCGCAACATCCAGTCGGGCTCGATCCCGAGCATGCGGTCCGTCGCCCACCTGCAGCCATCGGTCGGCTCGCTCCGTCCGCTCTTCAGTCTGCGTCATCATGGTGCAATCTCCTTTGTGCAACCGCACCCGTTCTTGCAAATCGAAACACTGATCGATAACGCGAGCGGTGCGACGCGGCCACGAAGGAGTTAAGCCCCGGTCCGATCTGGTGTCCGAGGTTAGCGAACTTATCGACCATGCCTACGGGGACCCGACTCTCATCGGGTCCGAAGGTTTGTTGGGCGTGGGCCGGGAGGGATTTGAACCCCCACAGCTTTCGCGGGTGGTTTACAGCCACTTGAGCTCGCCAATGCCCAGCCGACCCACTCAGGCCGCCGAAACGGCCGAGGCGTGACGGAAATGGTACCCGTTCGACGTCCGATGTCGGGCCCATAGAATTGCGCCGTGACGCGAGGCTACGCCCGCTACGTCCTCGCAGTCATGATTGCCATCAACTTCCTCAACTACATGGATCGCTACGTCGGCGCCGCCCTGGTGTCGCCTATCCAGAGAGAGTTCAACATCACCGACGCCCAGGTCGGCCTCCTCGCCACCGCCTTCCTGCTCGCGATCTGGAGCCTCGCGACGCTCTTCTCCGGCGTCGCCGCCAATTACATCCAGCTGTTCCTCAGCCGGGCCGCGGTCGGTATCGGTGAGGCCAGCTACTACCCGGCCGGGACGTCCCTCGTCTCCGACTACTTCCCCCAGGAACAGCGCGGCCGAGTCATGTCTATCTGGGGCGCGGGCAGCGTGCTCGGCATTGCGATTGCCTACGCGGGTGGCGGGTATGTTGCCGACCACTTTGGCTGGCGCACCGCCTTCTTCATCGCCGCGGCGCCGGGCCTGCTCCTCGCCTTTCTCGCCTTCACCATGCGCGAGCCACTCCGCGGCAGCATGGAGCGAGTCGGACCGGCGCTGAAGAGGACGACGGACGCCTCAATGCGAACGTTCATCAACCTCATGCGCATCCCTACGCTGCGTGCGGCGATCCTCGCCCAGACCGTCCTCTATTTCGTGCTCGCCTCTAACGCCTTCTGGCTGCCCACCGTCCTCCACCGCCGATTCGACATGTCCGTCACCAGCGCCGGCCTCCTTTCGGGTGGCGTGCTCGTGGCCGGCGGGCTGATCGGCACCCTCCTCGGCGGCTGGCTCGCCGATCGACGCCTGAAGGCGCACCCGGCCGCACACCTCGAGGTCGGCATCGCCGGTTTCCTCATCGGCGCCGTCTTCATCACCATCGCACTGGTCGCGCCGCTGTATATCGGCCCGGTGCCGGTTTTCGTGCCCGCGTTTCTGATTACGGTCATCGCCCTCTATCTGCACTCCGGGCCGTTCACCGCGGTGTCGCAGAATGTCGTCTCGCCGGCGCTCAGGGCGAGCTGCGTGACCATGCTCTTGTTCGTCTCACACGTCTTCGGCGACTCGCACTCGACCTTCGACGTCGGCTGGATCTCCGACCACGTCCACAACCTTCAACTGGCCCTGCTCATCACCTCGCCGACGCTGCTCCTGGTGGCGGCGATCGTCGCCTGGACCGGATTGCGCACCGTAAAACCGGACATCGAGCACATGGAAGCCGAGTGGGCAGCGAGACCGGCCGAGGTGCCTGAACCGGCGCCTAGTAGATGAAACCCACCAGAGCTTTGCCGAGCTGGCCGGGCTTGATCGTGCGCTGGCTGATCACGTTGAACGCGACAAAGTTCATCTCGCTCACCACCCACGACCCGTCGGTATTGACCGCCTCGACGTAGGCCACATGGCCGAGGTAGCTCTCCCAGGTGACCATGATCGAGCCCACCTTCGGCGTCGAACCGACCGCATAGCCCTGCGCCGCGGCGTTCTGGTACCAGTAGCCCGCATCACCGCGCCACGTGACGTGGCGCTTGGTTGCGACGTAGTAGGTGCACCATCCTGGAGGAAAGCCGTTGGCCGTGTACGGACCCAGGCAGCAGCCGAGCACTTTGGACGAGTACGAGCTCGCCCGGAAGACGTTCTGGTAAACCACTGGCGGCGGCGGGAAGGCGCCACCGACGCCGTTGGGAATCACGAGGAGGGTCCCCGCCGCCAGTTGGTTGCTGCGCAGCCGGTTGAAGTCGTAGATGCTCTGCGGCTCAACTTGATAATTGCCGGCGAGCACCTCAAGCGTGTCGCTCGACCTGACGGTGACGACCACGCCGGGCACGGGCGGAATCACGATCTGGTCGCCCGTGTTGACAGTGTCGTTCGAGATCAGGTTCGTGTTCGACCAGCGGATCTGAGACACGCTGACGTGGAACTTGGCCGCGATCGTGCCCAGGGTCTCGCCCGCGGCGACCGTGTAGCTGAACGGCTTGTGACTGATCGGGGCCGAGGTCGGAATCGCAACCGGCTTGATGATGGTGCTGTAGCGGCCGAGCGTTACATCGCCCGCGGTGCCGCCCTCGCCCGCCACGACCGCCTCGGCATTCACGGTTCCGAGTCGGGAGGTCAAATAAGTGGGGACGTGTCGATCCATCGACGCATAACTTGAGACCGCTACAGCTATCGCAAGCACGACAGCATGGGTCAGGTATCGATGGACTCGCAAATGTCTACCCCTAAACGTTGCGGTCGATGTGGACCAGTTCGCGGACTGAACCGGAACCCCGGAGAACGCCGGTCAACGTAACAGACGCCCGCCGAGGCCGTCAACCCGGTCGGGCGATACCCTCGCTCTAACGAACGCAAGTTCGGTGCTCGCCGTTGAACTCAGCTCCAACTTGGAGACGACCCGGTGTTTGGCGTTCGAGCGAACGAAAGTTCGCACCGCCAGGACCGACTGGCGTCGCTCACAGCAAGCTCAGACGCAGCTTCACAGATGGCTCAACGCTCGAACTCACGCGAGCTTGCCGAAGGCCGAAACAGACGTTACGGCCCGCCCCGGACGTAGACCGTCTGACCGGAAACGAAGCTGGACTCGTCGCTACAGAGGAAGGCGATCACGCTCGCGATGTCCTCCGGCTGCCCGATCCTGCGCAGCGGGATCTGCGACGCCGCGCCTAGCTTGAACGACTCGAAGTCCATCCCCATGCGCTCGGCGCTGGCGCGCGTCATGCGCGTCTCCACGAAACCTGGCGCTACCGCGTTGACGTTGACGTTAAATGGACCTAGCTCGATGGCAAGCGTCCGCGCCATCCCCTGCAGGCCGGCCTTTGCTGCCGAGTAGTTGGCCTGACCTCGGTTCCCGAGCGCGGACGTCGACGAGAGGAAGACCATCTTTCCGTACTTCTGCTCGACCATGTGCTTCTGCGCCGCCTGCGCGCAGAGGAACGTGCCTTTCAGGTGAGTGTCGATGACAAGGTCCCAGTCGTCATCCGACATCTTGAACAGCAGGTTGTCGCGGATGATCCCCGCGCACGTGACCAGGGCGTCGAGCCGGCCGAGTTCTTTAACAGTTCGCTCCACCATCGCCTCGACCTGCCAGCGGTCGCTCACATCGCAGGCGATGGCGAGCCCGCCGATGGGGCCCGCAACCTCACGCGCCGGCGCCTCGTCCAGGTCCGACACCGCGACCCGGGCGCCCTCGGCGGCAAACAGCGCCGCCGTCGCGGCCCCGATGCCGCGGCCGCCACCGGTGACCAGCGCCACCTTGTCCTTGAACCTCATTGGGTCTCCGTGTCCAGCGCCGTGCCCCCGTCTTTTCGCGGATCCGAGGCGCCGTGCATGAACCCGTCCTTCTCGCGGACGATGACCTGGGGCCGCGAGAAGTACGAGTCGTAGCTGAGCGTGCGCCGGTTGACCGTGTACCCGCGAGCCGCCAGGCCTCGGCTAACCGCCAGCGGGATCCGGCCCTCGACCTGCACCACGTCCCCCTGGAAGTCCACCCGCGGCGCGCTCACGGCCTCCACCGGCGTCATCGCGTGGTCGAGGATGTTCACCAGCACCTGCAGGATCCCGGTGACGATCTTGGTCCCGCCCGGCGCACCGATGCACACTCGCAGCTGGTCGCCGTCGAACACGAAGGTAGGAGTCATGCTCGTCACCCGCGTCTTGCCGGGCCGCACCGAGTTCGGGTTGCCCGGCCGCGGATCGAAGCAGTTCATGTAGTCGTTGTAGCCGAAGCCCAACCCGGGCGTGACGACGCCGCTGGCGGAGCCGAGGGTGTGCGTGAGCGACACTGCGTTGCCCTCGTCGTCGACGGCGCAAACGTGTGTCGTGTCCGGGCGGTCGTGCACCGCTCCGACTGCGGCCCCGGCCACCTCGCGCGCCTTGGCGGCATACGTCTTGTCGGCCAGTGCACCTGTGGGCACCTCGATGAACCTCGGGTCAGCGATGTGCAGCTCGCGGTCGGCCACCGCCCATGCCATCGCCTCCACCAGCAGCCGCGCACCTTCCGTGCTCGGCCAGCCATAGGTGCCCAGGTCGTAGCCCTCGAGGAAGTTCAGCATCTGCAGCAGGGTGATGCCGGCCGCCGGCGGCCCGGCCGCCACGACCGACAGCCCCCGATAAGTGCCCCGGAGCGGCTCGGTGACTTTGACCCGGTAGTCCGCCAGGTCGGCCCGAGTGATGAAGGCGCCATTGGCCTCGAAGTCGGCGGCGATCCGGTCGGCGATCTCCCCCACGTAAAAGGTATCGGGCCCGTCATTCGCGAGCCTCTCGAGCGTCCGTGCCAGGTCGGACTGGACGAACCGCTCACCGATCTCGAACAGCTCCCCATCCTTTGTATAAATGTCCCGCGCGGTGGGCGTGGCCTGGATCCGCTGCCGGTTCGGCACCACGTCGGGGCCGTAATCCGTCGTCCAGTAGCCGTGCATATAACCGGTGACCGGGAAGCCGTCGCGCGCGAGCGGGATCGCGGGATCGATGGCCTGGGCCCAGGTGATCGTGCCGTAGCGCGTGAGCGCCTCATGCAGCCCCGCCACCGTTCCGGGGACGCCGACCGACTGGTAGCCGACGTCGTTCACCCAGCCCTCGAGCACGTAGCCGTAGCGGTCGGCGGCCTGGCGGATGAAAAGGCGCTCCCACTGGTCCTCGCGGCTGCGCGAACCGGCGGTGGCGTAGAACTCGAGCAGCGCGTCGCCCGCCTTCGGGCTGTGGACCAGCATCACGCCGCAGCCGCCGATTCCACACATCTGGGGGTCGATGACACCCTGGACGAAGGCGCACGTGACGGCGGCATCAACCGCGTTCCCGCCGCGCTTCATGACCTCGAGGCCGATCTCGGCCGCGACCGGCTGCGGGCAGACGATTATCGCCACGAGTTGAAAGGGTAGTCGCACGATGGCGATCGTCACCGTGGCGGTCCTCGCCACCGGCGTCGCGGGTGGCGTGCTCGAGCGCGTCCGGCTGTCCGCCCAGCACACTTAGCAGCAGAAGACCGAGGAAAGCGGATCCCATCAGGAAACCCAATCAGGTGACCAGCGCGCCAAGCATGGCGACATCACCGATGAGGGCCAGCAGAGCCAGGATGCCAAAAGGGCGACCGCGAAACGGAGACCAAATAGCGGTCAGGGTCGCCGCGTTTCTGGATCTCTCCAACCAGGAAGACCAGCTTGGAGTGCGTAACGACGAGCCGTGTAGGGTCGTTCAGTGCTGCGTGGGCGCGACGGCATGAGCCGATGGCCGGTAGCTGCACGCCGTCTTGCAGTTGCGCTCGCGGTCCTCGCCGTCCTCCTCGCGCCCAGCGCAACCACTCTCTGGATCTCCACTCCGTCCGGAACCGACCTTCAGGCCCGCGTCTTCGACCTGACCCAGCGCTATGGCATCGTCCTGCTCGACCCCGAAGACATCCCGGAGATGCTGGCGAAGGCTGTCGTCGCCACCGAGGACGAGCGGTTCTACCAGCACCACGGCATCGACTCGGTCGGCCTCGCGCGCGCCGTCCTTTACGACTTGTCGAATCTCTGCTTGTGCCAGGGGGGCTCGACGATCACCGAGCAGCTGGTCAAGGACGTGTACCTGGGCGGCTCAGACCGCGGTTACAACAAGCTGGCGGACGTCGTTCTCGCGCTGAAGGTGGAGCAGGTCCTGACCAAGCAGGAGATCATGGCCGACTACCTGAGCGAGATCACGACAGGTTTCAACCGTCGAGGCGTTAGCCAGGCCGCATGTGCATACTTCCACGCGCCTCTCCAGTTCCTGAGTCTCGGCCAGTACGCGCTCCTAGCCGGCGTCACACAGGCGCCGTCTCTGTACGACCCGACGGTTGATCCGGGCGCAGCCGAACATCGAAGGAGCCAGGTCCTGGCCTCGATGCAGTCCGAGGGCTTCATCACGCCCGCCCAGGCCCGCGCCGCGAACGCCGAGCCGATTCTCGTGGCGGGCACTCAGCAGAGTGGGACGTGCGCCGCGCCCGCCTGAGGTTGGTCTCGCCTTCTAGTTCGACCACGTCATCGGCGACGTGGCGTCAAACCCGTTGCCGGTGGTGATCTGGATCGGCTTGATCACGGGCGCAGCCGTCGAAGCCGCCGCGGTCGGGCTCGGCAGCGCTCCGCTGTAGGGGCCGCCTGGCGTCGGTGTCGGGACCGGGGCCGGGCTCGGCGCCGGCGCGTCGTACGCGTTCTTGGGCAGGAACCACAGCTGGAACTGTCCGGCCGCGCCGGGCGCCAAATATGCGATGCCGCTGCCATCCGGCGCGAATGCCGGCTGTGCCACCACCTGATTGCCGATGACGCCGTAGAGGCGCCCCAGGCTGCTGCCGTTCCAGGAGGCGATGTACATGTCGGCAAACTGCTTCTTGTTCGTGCAGATGAACGCCAGAAGGTGGCCGTCACGTGACAGCGAAGGCTGCGAGCAGTCTTTGTCGGGGTCGGTCAGGGCCGTGCCTGGAAGCCGAGGGTTCTCCGGGTTCTTGCTGAACCAGAGCTGGCCGGTGAGGTTGCCGTCGAGGCCATAGCTGTACTTCGTGTAGATGATCCCGCCGCCGTTCAGGGGCAGCGCCTGGACGTCGCCTCCCGTGTAGTCCTTGGAGATCGTCCACAGGCGCCCCTGGCTCATGGAGGCTCCGTAAGGCACGCCCCACACCGACAGGTTCACGTCGTACCCGTACTTGGGCGCGTCGTAGCTCATGAAGACGGTGCTCTCGCTCGGGTTCAAGCGCGGGTAGAACGACCAATGCCTGTCGCTGATGTCGGCGTACCGACCATATGCCGTGTTGTTGGTCAGCTGCCGGTGGACCGCGCCAAATCGCGTGAGGACGTATACGTCCGAGTAGAGGTAGCTGCGCTTCACCGCCAGCAGGTACTGCCCGTCAGGGAACAGCGACGGCTGTGTCCAGCCCTCTTCCCCGGTCAGCTGGTGGAACCGGCCGACGCTGAAGCTGTAGAGCGCGCCGTTCTGGGCCAGGTAGAGCGTTCCCGGCAGCGTGAAGGCCTGCGCGCGAGGAGTCGCCGCGGTGGGTTTCTGGGGCGCGAGCGCGATCTTCGAATGCCTCCCGCCGAGATAGAAGAACGTGCCGAAGCTCACCACGACCATGAGCACGAGCAGGCCGAGCCCCAGGAAGAACCTCGCGATCATGGGAAGTACTGCCTCACGAGTGCGAGGATCGCGGGCCAGTTCGGCGTCAGGCTGCCGTCAGGACCGTTGCCGTGGAACAGCGGGGGCTCCATCACGATGCTGTTGATCGCGTCCGGGTTCTCGAAGGTGGCCGCAAGCGGTATCAGCTCGACGATGCGGTCGAGGGGGATGCTCGTCTTGATCTCGCCGCCGAGCGCTTTGGCGATGGCCGGCACGTCCGCGGAGGATACTTGCCTAGCCTTCAATCGGATCGCGAGCAGCACCTGCTGCTGGCGCTTGGACCGGCCGATGTCGCTCTGCAGGTCACCGTGGCGCGAGCGTACGTACTGCATTGCGTGGAGTCCGTCGAGGTGCTGTGGTCCCGGCAGAACCGCTACACGCGAGTAGTCGTACGGATATTGGCTGAAGATGTCGTTGGGATAGAAGTCGTCCATCACCGGGTTGCTCGTGACCACATCGATTCCGCCGATGGCGTCGATGAGCTTGACCAGGCCCAGCAGCCCGATCCAGATGTAGTAGTCGATGTGCACGCCGAAGTCGCGTTCGACCGTTGCGATCGCGCCTCCGGCCTGGCCATAGGAGTACGCACCGTCGATCTTTCCGGACCCGCCGGTCCAGAACGGCACGTACAGGTCACGCGGAATGGAGAGCATGGTCACCGAATGCGTCGACGGGATGACCCGGACCAAGATCATCGACTGCGTGAGCACGTGGTCGGAGCTGAACTTCGAATCGTCGTCGGATCCCAGCAATAGCACCGTGAACGCGCCCGGCACCTGTGCGACCGCGCTCGGCGAAGGCGATGTATCGAGCGTTGGTGACGGCGAGGGTCCTGGTGACGGAACGGTCACCACCTGACCGGTTGCGTCCCACGCGAGCTTGGCCGCCGGAAGAAAGTACGCGAGACTGCCCGCCATCGCAGAAAGCCCGATGGCGAAGACGGCTAGTACGGCGGTACGGGCAATGCTCAGGCGCCGACGCGAAGCTCTAGCGCGGCGGCCCGGCTGGAAACCGAGCACGGGCGAACATTGTAGTAAAAGGGGCGGTTCAGCTTTGTAAGCGAGTTGTTAACGAGTGTGGATCACTGGTGCAAGAGGGCAATCTGAACCGCTTTTATAGCCAGGAATACAACGGCAAGCACGATATAGCCTGCCATGGTCAGCATCGCGATCCTTTTCGGCAGCGACCACGTGGGGCGTTCCAGAAGAGCCAGGGCCGGCATTCGCCAGT
>VBHX01000050.1 GCA_005879945.1 Chloroflexota bacterium
TGGCCGCGGAGCGCGATGCCGACGTAATCGCCCGTGCCAAGCACCTGGTCGCCTACGCGCTGCTACGCCTGGCCCAGCCGATCGAGGCGCGGCGCCTGGCGGTAGAAGCGCGCGAATATTTCGAGAAGATCGGCGATCGGCTCATGACGGCCGAGTGCCTCGGCCACGAAGCGTCAGCGGCTTACCTCCTGGAGGATCCCCGTGCGTTGGGGCTCGCGGAGCGTGGCCTGGAGATCTGCCGTTCCTTACAGCCCGTTTCGCGTACCACCGAGGCCCGGCTGCTGTTCGTTCTGGGCTCTGTTCACATCGTCAACCAGGATTGGCAAGCTGCCGTCGATTGCTACGAGCGGGCTATCGCGGCGGGTTCGATCGTCCAGGACCTGCGGCGGCTGTCGATGATGTATGGCGGCCTGAGCATCGCGTACGGCGAGATCGGCCAGCTGAACCAGTCCGCCTACTACGCGCATCGCGCGCTGACCATCCACGAGACGCTCAACGATCGCCTCTCCCTGGCCCGCTCGGAAAACAACCTAGGCATGGTGCTGATCAAGCGCGGTGACCTCGCCGGCGCGGACGAGCACCTCAACCGCGCGCTGCTGTTGTTTGGCGAGCTGGGGGTCGAGGTCGGCAAGGCCATCGTGCTCCTGAGCCTATGCGAGCTGTCGGTCGCCCGCTCGCTCTTGGACCAAGCGGAGCGGTACGCCGTCGAGGCCCGTGACGGTGCCGAGCGGCTGGCCGAAAAGGCGACGCAAGCCGACAGCCACATGTGGCTGGGTCGCATCGCTGCCGAGCGCGGAGACGACGCGCGAGTCGACTCGGAGTTTCGCGAAGCCTGGGGGATCCTCGACGCGCTAGGCGCTCCCGAGCGCCTGAGCCGCTGTCACGTCACCTATGCCGAGATCCTGGAAAGGCGCGGCGACATCGCCGGCGCCAACCATCAGCTGCGCCTGGCCCTGAGCCAACTCCACCCCGGCAAGATCACCCCGACCGTCCGCGAGGCGAGCACAGCCACCGCCTGATCTCCGGTGGGCCGAGAAAATCTCGACCGATGAGCGCTAAGAACGCGTTAACTCAAAGGTCCGAGATTACAATTTCTGGTCCGTGAATCACTTAACAATGGGTGAGAGGCGGCCTGGGGATGGCGGTCGTACTGGTAGTTGACGACGGAGCAGCCAATCGACAGCTGGTCGAGGCATACCTGGCCGGCCTGGATTGCGAGGTCCGCCTTGCCGAGGACGGCGAATCCGCGCTCGAGCAGATACGGGCAGAGCCTCCCGACCTCGTCCTTCTCGACGTCCAGATGCCGGGCATGGACGGCTATGAGGTCTGCCGCCGGATAAAGGCGGGTCCGCGCGGCCGGCTGCTGCCGGTGGTCATGATCACCGCCCTCAATCAGACCGAGGATCGGGTGCGCGCTCTGGAATCCGGCGCCGACGACTTCATGGCCAAGCCGGTCGAACGCGTGGAGCTGGTCGCCCGCGTCAGGTCGGCGCTCCGCCTGAAGGCGCTCTACAACACGCTCGACAGCGCTGAGCAGGTGATCTTCGCGCTGGCGACAGCGGTTGAGGCGAAGGATGCGCTGACCGAGAGGCACACGCAGCGCGTGGGTGAGTCGGCGAGGCACCTGGGCGCTCGGCTGGGCATGCCCGAAGTCGCCCTCGACGCCCTGTATCGCGGCGGCGTCATCCACGACATCGGAAAGATCGGCGTGCCCGACGCCATCCTGCTCAAGCCCGGCCCGCTCGACGCCCACGAGACTGAGGTCATGAGGTCGCATGTGATCATCGGCGAGAACATCGTCCGTCCTCTCCGCTCGGGGTCGACGTTGCTCCCGATCATCCGCCATCACCATGAGCGGTTCGACGGACGCGGCTACCCCGACGGCCTTCGCGGACGGGAGATCCCGCGTCTGGCCCGGATCGTGTCCGTCTGCGACGCGTTCGACGCCCTGGTCAACGACCGTCCATACAGGCCACGCCTGCCGGTCGAGAAAGCCCTGGCCATGCTCAACGACGGAGCCGGAAGGCAATGGGATCCCGAGGTCGTCGAGCTGTTCGTGGGCGAGATGCCCGCAATCAACCGGCTCGGCGCCGCCTGAGCGAGCCGTGAGCCAGGTCCTGGGCGTGCTCCAGAACGTCACCACGCTGGCGTTCGTCCTTCTGGGCGTGGCAACAGGAATGAGCTGGGCGCGGCATCGCGACCGCTCGCAGGGTTTTCTCGCCCTCGCCATCATCCTGCTCTCGCTGGTGTCGCTGCTGGGGCGCGTCCCGCAGATGCTGCATTTCACGCCGCCTCTCCTGATGGAGCTCAACCTCATTCTCTTCGTGGGCTCGAGCTACGCGCTGCTGCGCTTCCGCGGATCGCTGATTCCGCTGCCTCGTGCGTGGCATGTGGCGGCCGTCGTCGTGATGGTCGCGGCCATCGCGATCTACCTCGCCGCGAGGATGGTGGGCGGCGCGGCCGAGTCCACTCAGCTCCAGACCGCGGCAGCCGTCGTGCTCGTCCTCGTGTGGGCGGCGACCGTCATCGAGCCCATCGTGAGGTTCTGGTTGGTGGCGCGGACACTGCCCGCGGTCCAGGCATGGCGGCTGCGCTCGCTCAGCCTCGGTTTCGCCGGCATCGTCGGCATCCTTCTGTTTGCGATCGGCGCCGGCGCGGCGGCGACGAATCAAGCGGTGCAGCTCGTCATCCAGCTTTTCGTTCTCGCCATCGTGCCGCTGCTCTACGTCAGCTTCTCGCCACCGGCCTGGCTGCGACGCGAATGGCGAGCCTCGGAAGAGGAGGGCCTGCGCGCGTTCATGGAAGACCTCCTCCTGCTCAAGGAGGGCCAGGTCACTCTGGCCGGCCGCGCGCTTGAGTGGGCGATGCGACTGGTCGGCGGTGGATCCGCCGCGGCATTCGACGCACAGGGCGTGCCGATTGCGTCACGGGGCATCGACCCGATGGCGCTGCGCGAGATCAAGGACGGCCTGCCGCACCTGTCGGAAGGAGTCAGCCGCACCTCGATCGCGGGCATCGACCGCACGATCCTGTCGCTGCCCTTGGCGAGCCTCGGTGAGCCCGGCCGCCTGGTGGTCGTGTCGGGGCCGTTCACGCCCGGCTTCGGCACGGACGAGCTGAGCCGCGTGCAGCAGTTCATGTCCGCGGTGGTGGCCTCGCTCGATCGAGCGCGGCTGCTGGAGCGCATCAGGCAGGCGAACGTAAAGCTTGGTGAGGCCAATCGCCACAAGAGCGTCTTCCTCGCCAGCATGAGCCACGAGCTGCGCACACCGCTCAACGCGATCCTGGGTTTCTCCGAGCTGTTGATCGATGCCGGCAACGGGCAGTTTCCGCCCGCGACACGCAAGCGCTTCCTCGAGCAGATACATTCGAGCGGCAAGCACCTGCTTGGCCTGATCAACGACATCCTCGACCTGTCGAAGATCGAAGCCGGTCAGATGGAGCTTCGGCTGCAAACGGTCATGTTGAGCGAGATCGTGACCCAGGTCGTCAGCACCGTCGAGCCGCTCGCGGCGCAGAAGAGGATCGAGCTGGTGATCGGCGAGGGCTCGGGGGGCGAGATCAACGCCGATGGCGGCAAGGTCAAGCAGATGTTGCTCAACCTGGTCTCCAACGCGGTGAAGTTCACTCCCGAAGGGGGCATGGTCACCATCGGCACGCGCCGGCTCGACGACACGGTGGAGCTTTCGGTCACCGACACCGGCATCGGCATCGCCAAAGAGGACCAGGATCGGGTCTTCCACGAGTTCCAGCAGGTCGACTCGGGAGTGGCCCGCTCGCAGCAAGGCACAGGCCTCGGACTCACGCTCACGCGCCGTTTCGCCCGCCTCCACGGCGGCGACGTTCGCGTGCTAAGCGAGCCTGGCAAGGGCAGCGTATTCACCATCAGCCTGCCGCTGGTAGCGAGCCACCAGGCAGAGACGGTCGACGTGCCGGACCTCTACCGTGGCACTCCCGACTCTTCGCGTCCCCTCGTCCTGGTGGTCGAGGACGATCCCGCCGCCGCCGAGCTGCTGACGCGGCAGCTCGAAAGAGCCGGCTTCAGCACCGACATCGCCCGCACCGGCAGCGAGGCCCTGTCCAAAGCGGTCGCGCGCAAACCGGCCGCGATCACGCTCGACATCCTTCTTCCCGACCTCGACGGCTGGGAGGTGCTCACGCGACTCAAGCGAGACGCAGCCACCAGCGACATCCCAGTCGTGGTCGTGAGCGTGGTCGACAACCCCGAGCTGGGCATCGCGCTCGGCGCGCTCGACTATTTCGTCAAGCCGGTGCCGGCGCAACAGCTGATCAACCGCTTGAGCCGGTTCAAGTTCGGTCGCAAGGCCGGCGAGAAGCCGCGCATCCTGGTGGTCGACGACGAGCCCGCCAATCGCGAATGGTTGAAGCGGATCCTCGAGCCTGCGGGCTTCGCGGTGATCCAGGCGCGCGGCGGCCGCGAGGCCATCGACCTCGCGAGGACCAAGAAGCCGGACCTGGTCATGCTCGACCTGATGATGCCGGAGGTCACTGGTTTCGACGTCGTCGAAGCCATGCGCGCTGACGATGCGATGAAGGCGACGCCGATCATGGTCCTCACCGCCAAGCACCTCACGGAAGCCGATATCCGCCAGCTCAACGGGCACGTTTCGACCATCCTCAAGCGCGGCTCCACGGGCGCGGCCGACCTCCTCGGGCTTTTGCGCCAGGTCGTCGACTCAAGTGCGGTGGCCCGATGACCAGCGACGCCATGATCCTGATCGTCGAGGACAACGAGGCGAACCAGCTTCTGGCGAGCGCCGTGCTGGAGCGCGAGGGCTACCGGGTGGAGGTCGCTTCCTCGTCGGATGAAGCACTCGACAGGCTGAAGCGCGAGGCGCCGGACCTGATCCTGATGGACGTCCAGCTGCCGGGGATCGACGGGTTGTCGCTGACGCGCCTGCTCAAAGCTGACGAAAGGACGGCATCGATCCCGGTCGTTGCCCTCACGGCCCTGGCCATGCGCGGGGACAGGGAGCGCAGCCTTGACGCCGGCTGCGCCGGCTACATCTCGAAACCGATCGACACGAGAACGTTCGCCGCCGAGGTGTACAAGTACCTCACAGGGCGCTGAAAGACGGAACGCGGCGGCGCTTCGGCGCCTATGCGGGCCACTCCCTCCCATGCCTTCGGCATGGGGGCCCCAGAGGAATGCGCTGCTCGCTTACGCATCTGCACGATGCGCGGGCTGCGCTGCTCGGCCGCGCCTGGGATGTGGCCGACCTGGATCACCGAATCGCTCGCCGAGCCGCCTTCAGCGCCCTGCGTGTAAGGTGGGCCGCGCGCATGCGCGCGGAGCCATGAACAAGAAACCGCTGATCCTGGTCGTCGAGGACGACCCCAGTAGCTTGATGCTCGCGACCGTGGCGCTGGAAGCAGGCGGCTTCGCCGTCGACGGAGCCGGCTCGGCCGAGCATGCGCGACAGGTGATCGCGAAGCGCAAGCCGGCGCTGATCCTCATGGACATCGGTCTGCCCGGGATGGACGGTCTCGACTTCACCAGGGAGCTCAAGTCGAAGGCGCGAACGGCGGCCATCCCCATCGTCGCGCTCACCGCCAACAACATGCCGCTCTACCAGCGCGCGGCCATGGTGGCCGGCTGCCAGGGCTTTATAGCCAAGCCCGTGAGCCCGGCCGTGCTGACAGAGGAGGTGCGCGCCTACCTGAGCGGCAGCCGGCGATGATCGTTGCCGTCTACGCAGTCAAGGGAGGCGCCGGCCGGACCACCATCGCGGTCAACCTGGCCGCCGCGATCGGCCACAAGCACCGCGCCGAGTGCGTGCTGTTGGATCTCAGCCTGCCGTATAACCATGCGGCGCTCGTCGCCAACCTGGTGCCGAATGGATGCCTGGCATTGAGCGAGCGTGCGGACCAGGACCAGTTCGAGCACACGCTTCTCGCCGCCGGGCTCCACCACCCCACTGGCATGGTCGTGCTGCCGAGCGCGCTGAAGCTGGAGCAATCTGAGCTGGTGACGGCGCCGTTGGTGCAGCGCGCGCTCGATGTCCTCGAGGACGCGTTCAGCTACGTGATAGTCGACCTCGGCGTGGCGATGTCCGAGATGACGCTTGGAGTCCTGGAGAGGGCGCACCGGATCCTGATCGTCGTGACTGCGGAGCTGCCCACCCTGAAGGACACAGCGGAGCTCATGCAGGTCTTCGAGGACGTCCTGGAGATACCGTCCGGCCGGGTGAGCCTCCTCCTGAATCATCCACGGCCCCAGACGCTGGTCACGCGCGCAGACGCCGAGCGAGTCGTCAAGCGGCCCATGATGGCCGAGATCGTGTACGACGGCGCGCGGTTCGATCGTGCCGCGGTAACAGGAGAGGTCCTGGTCGCGGCCGAGCCCTCGAGCATGTCGGCCAAGACAATCGGGAAGCTGGCGGCCGGCATCATCGACGAACACAAAGGACACGCGGCCAAACGGGCCTAAGACGTTTCCTATTTATGGTCTTCGTCGGCACGTCCGGCTGGCAGTACCCCCACTGGCGCCGGCTTTTTTATCCAGAGAACGTGCCGCAGCACACATGGCTCGAGTACTACTCGAGGCGTTTCCAGACGGTCGAGGTCAACAACACGTTCTACAACCTGCCGGAAGCCGAGGTCTTCGCGGAGTGGAAGCGACAGACGCCGCCAGACTTTGTCTTTGCCCTCAAGATGAGCCGGTTCCTGACCCATCTCAAGCGCTTGCGCGATCCGGAGGATCCGGTTCGCCGGTTCATGACGCGGGCGCGGCCGCTGGGTCGCAAGCGCGGGCCGATCCTTGTCCAGCTGCCACCGTCGTTGAAGGCCGACCCTGGCCGCCTCGACGCGGCGCTCGCTGCTTTCCCGCGGTCGGCGCGGGTTGCGGTCGAGTTCCGGCACGAGAGCTGGTTCGTAGATGAGGTCCGCTCGGTTCTTGAACGCAGGGGCGCGGCGCTGTGCCTCGCCGACGCGCCCAAACGCAAGCAGCCGCACTGGCAGACCGCACCCTGGGGAATGGTCCGATTTCACGAGGGTCGCGGGTCGCACGCACCCGGCTACGGCTCTGGCGCGCTGCGAACCTGGGCGACGCGCATCGCGTCGATCTGGGGACCCACGTCCGACGTGTTCGTCTACTTCAACAACGACACGGGCGGCTGGGCGACGCGCGACGCTGTCGTGTTCGCCGAGCTCGCCGCCCGGGCAGGCCTCAAGCC
>VBHX01000051.1 GCA_005879945.1 Chloroflexota bacterium
TCCGAAACCCTGCGCGCGATGGGTCGCGAAGATGTCGATCTCCTCAAATGAGTTGCGATCGACCAGGCGAGAGATGCGCTCGCGGGCGGTCAGCTTGTGCTTCGCATGCTGGCGCGCGAACGCCTCGGCGTCGTGGCCAGCTTCGTACTTGCGCTGGCGCAGCTGGTTGAGCGGATCGACCTTGTGGCCCCTGGAGGTGTCGCTCACGATCTCTCCAGGAACATCCAGCGGTGTCCTTCGAGGTCCTCGGCGCGATACCGCTTGCCGTCCTGGCCCTCCTCGAGCTCGGACAGGATGTGAGCGCCGGCCCGGCGGGCCCGCTCGTAGTGCGCCGACACGTCGGGCACGTAGACCAGCGCCCCATCGACGATGTAAGGCACCGACGACCAGCTCCGCGCCTGCTCGCAGTGCTCGCGATGAAGCCTGGGCCCCTCGTAGTCAGGGGTGGGGGTGGCGAGCATGATGAGTCCGTTGCCGGCCTCCATCTCGCCGTGGCTCAGGCGGCCTTCCTTGGTCGTCATCCGTGTCCGCTCTTTGAACCCGAATGCGGCCGCCAGCCAATCCATGGCCTTGGGGCCATCCCGGTAGGCGATCATCGGGATGACATCGGGGTATTCCGGCATCTGGTCCTCCTTGGTCAGGCCGCTTCAGGCGGCTGGTATTCGCCCCAAACCTGGCGCAGCACCCGGCAGCACTCGCCGATGGTCACGTAGTCGGCGAGCGCGGCTTTGAGCGGCGGCATCAGGTTTTCAATTCCGCGCGCCGCGCTTTCGATATCGGCCAGGCGCTGCGAGACGGCGGCTTGATCGCGACCTGCACGCAGCTTCTTGAGCGCGCGCGCCTGGGCCGCCTGGTGTCGCGGCCCGACCTTCATGATCTCGACCTTCTCTTCAAGAGTGTTCGTGTATCGGTTGACGCCCACGATCACACGCTCGCCTGACTCCAACCGGCTCTGGAGGCGATAGGCGCTATCCCCGATCCGTCGCTGCGTCCATCCGCTCTCGATGCAGCGCACGGCACCGCCAAGCTCATCGATCTCGGCCATGATCGCCAGCGCGTCTTCCTCGACCCGGTCGGTGAGGCTCTCGACGTAGTACGAGCCGCCCAGCGGATCGGCGACGCGCGGCACGGCGGTCTCGTGACCGATCACCTGCTGCGTGCGCAGCGCGAGCTCCGCTGCGCTCTCGGAGGGCAGGCCCAATGCTTCGTCGTAGGCGTTGGTGTGCAGCGACTGCGTGCCGCCGAGCACCGCGCTCATCGCCTCCAGCGCCGTGCGCACGACATTGTTCAGCGGCTGCTGCGCGGTCAGCGTGACGCCGCCGGTCTGGGTGTGAAATCGGAGCGCCAGCGATCGCTCGTCCTTGGCACCGAACCGGTCGCGCATCAGGCGCGCCCACATGCGTCGCGCGGCGCGAAACTTGGCGACCTCCTCGAAGAAGTCCATATGCGACGCGAAAAAGAACGAGATTCGCGGCGCGAACTCATCGATCGTGAGGCCCGCAGCTCGCGCCGCCTCCACGTAGGCGATCGCGTGACTCATCGTGAACGCGATCTCCTCCGACGCGGTGGAGCCGGCCTCGCGAATGTGATAACCGGAGATCGAGATGGTGTTCCAGTTGGGCAGGTTGCTCTGGCAGTAGGCGAACAAGTCGGTCACGAGCCGCATCGACGGCGCCGGCGGAAAGATATACGTCCCGCGCGCCGCGTACTCCTTGAGGATGTCGTTCTGGGTTGTGCCCGTGATCTTCTCCGGCGGGCATCCTTGCTTCTCGGCCACCAACTGGTAGAGGAGCAGGAGCATCGCCGCGGTGGCATTGATCGTCATCGATGTCGAGACTCGATCCAGCGGGATGCCCGTGAACAGGATCTCCATGTCCGCCAGTGAGTCGATGGCGACGCCGACCTTCCCCACCTCGCCGTTCGCCATTGGATCGTCCGAGTCGTACCCGATCTGGGTGGGGAGGTCGAATGCCACCGAGAGCCCGGTCTGCCCCTGCTTGAGCAGGAACTGATACCGCTTGTTCGATTCCGCCGCGGTCCCGAAACCCGCGTACTGGCGCATCGTCCACAAGCGGCCGCGATACATGTCCTTGTGGATGCCGCGCGTGTATGGAAAGGTGCCCGGAGGCGGCTCTTCGGCCAGTCGATCCTCAGCCGTATAGACGGGTTTGAGGGGAAGGCCTGAGTCGTTGCTGACCTCTTTCATGTTTCGACCAGCTCGGTCAGCACGCCGCCCATGGTCTTTGGGTGGACGAAGGCGATGAGCGATCCGTGCATTCCCATTCGCGGCTCGGAGTCGATGAGCTCGAGGCCGGCCGCGCGCGCATCGGCCAGGGCGGCGGCGATGTCGCTGACTCCGTAAGCGACGTGGTGCAGGCCCGGTCCGCGCTTGGCGAGAAACTTGCCCACCGGCGACTCGGGCCTGGTCGAGCTCATGAGCTCCACCTCACCCTCGCCCGTGCGCAGGAAGGCCGCTTCGAGTCCTTCCTTCTCATTGACGGCGCGATGGACAAGCTCGGCGCCCAGCGCCGCGCGGTATCGCTCGATCGACTCATCCATGTCCTTGACCGCGATCCCGACGTGGTGGATGCGGGTCAACACCACAGGCGCACCACTCTAGTACCGGTACCAGCCTTCTCCGGTTTTGCGCCCGAGCTTGCCCGATTTCACCTTGGCTTCCAGCTGCGGCGATGGCCTGTATCGCTCGTCGCCGGTCGACTTGAACATGTGGAGGCGGGCGTTGTATGTGACGTCCAGGCCGCTGAAGTCGCCGAGCCTGAATGGCCCCATTGGCCAGTTGAGTCCTTTCTCGACCGCGGTATCGATGTCTTCGAAGCCGGCCACCCCGGCGTCGAGCAGGCGGTAAGCCTCCTGGGTGGCGGCATGCAGGATGCGGTTGACGATGAAACCGTCGATCTCCTTGTTGAGCAGCACTGGCGTCCTGCCCATCTCGCGCGCCAGCCGCATGGCGCGATCCACCGTTTCATCTGACGTTTGCGGTCCTCTCACCACCTCGACCAGGTCCATGACCAGCACCGGATAGAAGAAGTGCATGTTCACGCACTGCTGCGGCCGCGAGGTCGCATCGGCGATCTTGCTGATGCCTATGGTCGAGGAGTTGCTGGCGAGCACGGCACCGGCCGGCGCCAGATGGTCGAGCTCGGCGAAGATCGAGCGCTTGACGCCGAGGTCCTCGAACACGGCCTCGATCACAACGTCCGCATCTCGAGCTGCTTCGGCCAGGTCGGTGGTGGCGTGCACGCGGGCGAGCGCAGCCTCGGCATCTTCCCGCGCCAGCCTGCCCTTCTCGACCCGGCGCCTCACGTGCCCGCGGTTCGAGTCCTCCGCCTTGCGCAACTGCTCGTCGCTCGTGTCATGCAGCCGTACCTCGATGCCTTCGAGGGCGGCCTGCTGGGCGATCTGGGCTCCCATCGACCCAGCCCCAACCACAGTTAAGGGAGAGCTCATTGCACCGAGAAGATTCGCGTCACGGTGTTCAGGGTCAGAACGTTGGGCAGAAGGCCATCGATCCGGAGCTTGCCCCGCAGGAGCTTCGCCGCGATGCCCCGACCGACGCCGTCATAGTAGATGGGAAGGCCGAGCAGCCCGATCTTGAGGTTGCTGAGGTTCATCACCGTGTCAGCGTCGGCGCGGATGGTGAGCGTTCGTCTGGGCTTCAGGCCGTTGTGGACGACCAGTGTGCCGCCCTTGAAGTCGAGGGTGACGCCCTCATCGATATCGGTGACGAAGATCCCGACACGCGCCACCAGCGACTCGAAGTCACGCGCCTTCTCGGGCCGGCTGCGGACGTTGGCCTCGATCAGCCCGCCGAGCATCGACGCGAATGCGCTCGGCTCATCGTCCGCGTAACTGAACTCCGCGCGGCTGTCTACGTCGAGCTTTATTTTTCGTCGGGCCATACGACCGGGACCCGGGTCGTGCACTCGGTCATCTCCTGCGATGCCTTGGTGTAGCGCACGATCGTCGGCAGGTCACCCTTGAGCTTCAGCTTGCCCTGCAGCATCCCCTTGGTCGCGTCGAGCTGCTTGGTGGCAACCTCCTTCCACCTCGAGTAAGGCGCGGTGATGACGAAATCACACTTCTGCGCATCCGCTGCAGTCCCGACAGTCACGTCGCGCGCCTCGCCGTCATAGAGGTCCATGACGACACCTTTCGCCTCGGGGAAGTTCTTGTCCGGCTCAGCCTCGACCACCAGCCCGACCGTCCACTTCCAGCCCTTGGCGGCGGTCCTGTAGACGCTGGACTTGTTGACCTCGTCCTTGAACTCCGTGGCCCACTCGTTCGAGAAAGCCTTGACCGCCATGTACTCCTCCTCAGCCGATGGAAAGGTTGTCTCCGCTAGCTTAGACCGCGCCACTTGCGCCGGTTCGTCAAGAGCGCCGTACGATTCCGCGCATGAGCCTCAACCTGGCCGTCATCCTGCGTGAATCGGCCAGGCGCGACCCCGACCACGTCGCCATCATCCTGGACTCGTTCCAGCTGACCTACGGCCAGCTGGACGCCTTGTCGAGCCAGGTCGCGTCGAGCCTGAAGTCGGCCGGCTTGCAGAAGGGCGACCGGGTTGGCTTGATGCTCCCCAACGTGCCGCAGTTTCCGATCGCGTACTTCGGGATCCTCAAGGCGGGCGGGGTCGTGGTGCCAATGAACGTCCTGCTCAAGGCGCCGGAGGTCAGCTTCTACGTAGGCGATTCAGGCTCTCGGTATCTGATCACTTGGGAAGACTTCGCGGGCGAGGCGCTGAAAGGAATCGCCGGCATCGGACCCGTGACGACGTTCGTCGCCCTCCGGCCCGGGGTCACCGACCTGCCGGCCGGAACCCGCAACTTTGCGGAGCTCATGACGGGCGACCCGAAGTTCGACACCGAGGCGACCGCAGGCGACGACACCGCCGTGATCCTTTACACATCAGGCACGACAGGCAAGCCGAAGGGCGCAGAGCTCACGCATTTGAACCTGTTCATGAACGCTCACATGAACAGCCATGTCTTCGGCAGCGTAGCCAATGACGTCACGCTGGCAGCGCTACCCATGTTCCATTCGTTTGGACAGAGCGCCGTGATGAACGTCGCGCTGCACGTGGGTGCCACGCTCACGCTCGTTCCGCGTTTCGACGCCGAGAAGGTGCTCGAGGTCATCCAGCGCGATCGGGTCACCGTGTTCCCTGGCGTCCCAACCATGTTCTTCGCTCTGTTGCATCACCCCAACGCGGACAAGTTCGACACATCGTCCCTGCGCATGGCGGTGTCCGGCGGTGCGGCCATCCCGGGCGAAGTCTTGCAGGCCTTCGAGAGCAAGTTCAAGACCATCATCCTCGAGGGCTACGGACTGTCGGAGACATCGCCGACCGCCACTTTCAACATCAGCGCCGAAGAGCGCCGCATACTCAGCATCGGCAAGCCGCTATTCGGGGTCGAGATGAAGATCTTCGACGAGCAGGACCGCGAGCTGCCCGCCGGCAAGGACCACGTCGGCGAGATCGTCATCCGTGGACACAACGTGATGAAGGGCTACTGGAACAAGCCCGAGGCCAATGCCGAGGCATTCAAGGGCGGGTGGTTTCACTCGGGCGACCTCGGTTACGTCGACGAAGACGGCTTCTTCTTCATCGTCGACCGCAAGAAGGAGATGATCATCCGCGGCGGCTTCAACGTGTACCCGCGCGAGGTCGAGGAAGTGATCTACGCCCACCCCGCGGTTGCTGAGGCCGCAGTCATCGGCGTCCCCGACGAAAGGCTCGGTGAGGAGGTGAAGGCGGTCGTCGCCTTGAGACCGGGCGCGAACGCAACCGCCGACGACATCATCGCCTTCGTCAAGGAGCGCGTCGCCGCGTACAAACATCCGCGCACCGTGCAGTTCGTGGAGACCCTGCCGAAGGGCGCGACAGGGAAGATCCTGAAGAAGGAGCTCAAAGCCCAGCTGGAGGCCGCGGCTCGCACCTGAACGACCAGCCCTTCTACGAGCCGCTTTCCGCCCGTGACGCATGGTTCCTCTACGCCGAACGGCCCCAAACGCCGCTCGACCTCGGCACGGTTTACGTGTTCGAGGGCGAGGCGCAGGTCCCTGGCGGCCGCGGGGCGCTGGGCGTCGAGGAAACGATCAAGGAACGGATCCATCTCGTGCCGCGATACCGGCAGCGCATCCATCGCGTACCGCTGAACCTCGCCCATCCAGTCTGGGTCGACGACCCGAACTTCGACCTCGGCGCGCACGTCCGGCGCGAAGTGCTGCCGCCTCCGGGCGACGGCGCCGCGCTCCGCAAGCTCGTGATGCGGATCCTCGCCCGGCCGCTGGACATGCGCCGGCCGCTGTGGGAGATGACCATCGTCACCGGGCTGCGCGGCGGCCGCGTGGTCATCGTCAACCGCGCCCACCACGCGATGGTCGACGGCGTCTCGTCGGTCGACATCCTTACGCTGCTTCTCGACACCAGCCCGGAGCCCTACACGCCGGAGCCGCCGGCGGACGACTGGAAGCCGCGGCCTACACCGACCAACTGGCAGCTCATCCGTCCGATGCTGTGGACCTTTGGTCCGGCCACCAGGTCCCGGACGAAGGTGCCGGCGATCTGGAACACGACCAACCTGCCGTGGACTGGGCTTCTCAACGTCTTCCACAAGCTCGTGACGCCACGGCCCGACCTCTTCTTCAATCGCAAGATCGGACCGCAGCGCACCGGCCGAGGGCTCAAGGTGCCGTTGTCCGCATTCAAGTCGTTGAAGGACCACTTCGGCTGCACGGTGAATGACGCGGTCCTCGCCGTGGTGTCGGAAGGACTCCACCGATGGTTTGTTGGGCGCGGCGAGAAGGTGCCCGAGAAGGTGCGCGTCTTCTGCCCCGTCAGCGTGCGCGGTGACGATGCGCGCGGACGGGGCGGCAACCAGATCTCTGGGATGGTGCTCGAGCTGCCGACCGGCAACCTGACGATGGAGGAGCGACTGCGCCGCATCAAGGTGACGACCGGCGACCTCAAGCGCACGCGTCAGGCGGTGGCCGCGGACAAGCTGGCCGGACTCGCGGATTGGGCGCCGCCGACCCTCCTGGTGCTGGCGGGCCGGCTCATGTCCAACCCGCAGGCGGGCGCGAACATCAACGTGACCAACATTCCAGGACCGCAGTTCCCGCTCTATTCAGGGGGCGCGCAGCTGCTCGAGGTCTGGCCGTTCGCGCCGCTGTATCCGTCGATGGGCCTCGGGGTGGCGATCGTCTCCTACAACGGCGACGCTTATTTCGGGCTGACGGCCGATCCCGGCATCGTTCCCGACGTCGAGCAGTTCACGGCGCGGCTCCGCGAGGCCGGGGCGGAGTGCGCCGCTTTAGCTACTCGATCGTAAAGCGAATAGTGTTCTGACCGATCGCGATGACGTCGCCGTCGGACAGCTGCTTCTCGATCACGGGCTCGCCGTTGACCATGGTGCCGTTGGTGCTGCCGAGGTCACTGATCCAGAAGACCCCGGCCCGAACTTCGATGCGGCCGTGGCGCCCGGAGGTCGCGGGGTCGCCGACGACCACGTCGTTGTCCGGTGCCCTGCCGACCGTGACCATCTGACTCGGTAGGGCGACCACCCGGCCCGCGAACGGGCCGCTTTCGAAGCTCAGCTTGGCGGCGAAAGGCTCGCCCGCGGCCACGGCCTCGCGTGGCATGGCCGACAGCGATACGGTGCGCCTGCTTTCCGACGGCATCTCGGCGGGCTGCCAGGCGGGGATGATCGTGGTCGCGGCCTCGCCCGTCTCAGCCTGGCCGTTGTCCTGGGCGCCGGGGATCGACGTGGTCGGCCAGCTCAGCATCGTCGAGGTGACGCTGGCTGCGGGCGTTGGCACAGGCGCGGGGGGCGGCGTGGTCGGTTCGGGCGCGGGCGACGTGGTCGGTTCGGGCGTGGGGGGCGTGGTCGGCTCGGACGCGGGGGGCGGCGTTGTAGGCTCGGGGCCGGCGGCCTCGATCGGCGCGGGTTCAGGAGCCGGCGGCTCTGGTGGAACTTCCGCCGCCGGCTCGGGCGGCACCGTGGCCGGTTGCGGAAACACGGTGTCAGGCTCGGGAAACACCGGCAGGATGTCGGCTTCCTTCGGAACTTCCGGTGCGGGCTCGGTCTCGGGCTGAACCTCGGGAGGCGCCGCTTCCGCCACCGGCTCGGAGACAGGCGGCGCGTCCGGCTCAGGAGCGGGCGGCTCAGCCTGACGCAGGTGCTCCGGAGCACGAATCGTCTCCAACAGGGCGGTCGCCTCGAGGTCTTCTGCCGGCGGCGCGGGCATGCGCATGGTTTCGACCACGGCGGGCGAGGTGGCGAGAACGAGGGTCTCTTCCGCGTCGTGACGTCGCGCCGGAAGCACCTGCGTCTCGGCCTCGCTCACCTTGTCGGACGATTCCGTGCCCAGGAAGCGCTCGAACCAGCCGGCGATGCGGTTGAGCCGCTCCACACGGCGGTCGGGCCGGCCGATGCGCGATAGATCGTGTGATTCCTCCGGGAACCGGACCATCTCCACAGTCTTGCCGAGGAATCGCATCGCGCCGAAGAGCTCTTCGGACTGCGAGATCGCGCAGCGCAGATCCATCTCGCCGCAGGTCAGCAGCAGGGGCGTCACGATGTCCTGCACGTAGCGGATCGGCGATCGCCGCCAGAGCTCGTCCAGATCTGGCCACGGTGGGGGTCCGAGCTCCAGCGCGCCCCAGAGAACGATGTCGTGCTGGGCATACTCGCTGACCAGGTTGGAGAGAGATCGCATCGCGACCGCCGCCGCGAAACGATTGGTCTGGCCGATGATCCAGTTGGTCATGTAGCCGCCGTACGAGCCGCCGCCTACGCCCATGCGGCTCGCGTCGACGTTGCCCGTCCGTTCGATCGCTTGATCGAGCGCTGACATGAGGTCGAAGTAGTCCTTTCCACCCCAATCGCGAACGACCTGGCGCCGGAAGTGCTCGCCATAGCCGTCGGAGCCGCGCGGGTTGATATAGAGGACCACGTAACCCATGCCGGCCAGGATCTGGAGCTCGTGGAAGAACGCCCAGCCGTACTGTCCGTGAGGGCCGCCATGAATCTCGAGGACCAGCGGGTAGCGGCGATTGGAGTCGAAGTTCTCCGGCCTCAGCACCCAACCCTCGAGCACCCACCCATCGGGCGCTGTGAACGAGTGGCGCTCAGGCTGGGCGATGTAGCGATCGCGAAGCCACGGGTTCAGGTCGGTGATGCGCGCCTCGGCACCCTGGGTGAACATGTGGAGCTCGCCCGGGTTGCTGATATCTGACGCGCAGAAGGCGATGACGCCCGACGCGTTGTCGAAATCGAAGATGCGGCGCTGGCCGCCCACCTCCGGCCGAACGTTGCCTTCAAGGTCGCACGAGTACAGCGAGCTGATACCCGTACCGCTGGATAGGAAGTAGACACGATCGCCTTCCTTCGACCAGGTCAGTCGCGCGCCATGACCAGCGCGCATGTCGGTGATGAGGCTGTCGCTCACGGACTGGTCGAGGCCGATGGTGAGGCACCGCTGATCTCCCCCTCCCGAGGGCACGATCCAGAGCCGCTCCAGGAGACCGGCGTCGAGCCCGTTGGGGGCGATGAAGGCGATCAGGTCGCCCCGCGGCGACCACGAAGGCGAGCCCAGGTAGTAGCCACCGACGAGCTTGGAACGCTTCCCGTTTAGATCGACCACGTAGAGGTTGAGGGCACGCTGAAGGTCGGAGTTCGGCTCGGCATTGCCCGCGATGACGAGCTTGTCTCCATCGGGCGACCAGTCAAATCCGGTCACGTCCCACGCCCCGTTGGTGAGCTGTGTAACGTCGCCGCCCGCAGCCGGCACTACGAATAGATGGTGGTATCGGCCGTCGACGAAGCCCTGGCCGTCGTGCTTGTAGTCGAGCCGGCGGGCGATGCGCGCGACCGGGGATCGCCGGAGCTGCTCCCGGTTTTCAGGCGGGCGGGGATCGTCCACCACCGCCTCGGGATCACCGATAACCGTGCCGATGAAGGCGAGGTGGCTTCCGTCGGGAGACCAGACCGGGCTGCTTGCGCCCTCGGGCACGAAGGTGACCTGGCGCGCGTCGCCTGGACTGGAAGTCTCGACCACGAAGATCTGGTCCGATGGGCCGCGGCGGCTCATAAACGCGAGACGACGTCCGTCGGGAGACCATTCCGGAGAGTGATCCCGCCTCGGCGTGGCCGTCGCATCGACGGGCTCTGCCTCGAGCAAGCGCCGGATCACGATCCGGCTTCGGTTCTGGCGCGCCTCGCCATCCGCCCAGCTGAGCTGGTAGGCGACACGCTCCCCATCTGGACTCAGTCGAACATGGTCGATCCAGCGAAATCGGTAGAGATCTTCGGCGACGATCGGGGAGGGCATCCGGTACGGCGATTTAAGCAGCAAAGGGCATGTCTTTGTGCGTTCGCTTAATTTCCGGTCACCGTATCTTCAGCGGGTAGTTGAGCCTAGATGAGAACAGATAGCTGGCGGCCCGCCGCAGTGCGGGGATTCGTCTGGGGCGCCGCGGCCGGCCTCGCCCTGGTGGCCCTGATGTACCTGGCCGGATCGCTGCTGGGCCTTCGCCCACTCCCGCAGGCGTTAAGCGGGCCGGTTCTTGCGATCATGCCGGGGTTCGTCTTCGGCTTGTTGATCGACACCCTTCAGCACGCGGGCAAGGTGGTCGAGGAGATCGGGCTGATCGTGGCCATGGTCATCGGCCTTGGGGTCCTCGGGGCAGGGTGGGCGGTGGCGAGCAAGCGGTGGGCCATCGTTCAATCAGCCCTCATCTTCGGCGCCGTGGGTTGGGTGGTCGTCGTGGCGGTGCTGCTTCCGGTGTCTGGCGATGGCTTCCTCGGGCTGGTGGATGGACCAACAACTCCGCTGGTCTGGGCGGTGCTGTTCGCGATCTACGGAGTCATCCTGCAGATGGGCTCGGACCGAGGGCTGCCTCGTGACGCGGATCCTGGCCGCCGCCGGACGCTCGGCGCGATACCCCTAACCATCGGCGCGGTGAGCCTCGGCGTCCTGGCGGTGCGCCTGGGGCCGGATTGGTATCGCGCGATTTTCAAGCCGCCCGAGTCGGGACTAAGCGGCCCATCTCTTGAGGTAACCCCGGTGGCGAACTTCTACGTTGTCTCGAAGAACTTCGGCGATCCGGTCGTGGACGGCCAGACGTGGCACCTGAACGTCGGCGGGGCGGTCGACAAGCCCATGAAGCTTTCGCTCGTCGACCTTCGCGGCCTTCCCAGCGTGACCGAGTACGTGACCCTGGAGTGCATAAGCAACAACGTTGGCGGTGACCTCATGAGCACCGGAAGCTTCACCGGTGTTCGGCTTCGCGACCTCCTCGCGATGGCAACCCCGCGTTCGAATGGCACGTGGGCCGCATTCAAGGCCCGCGACGGCTATGCGGAGAGCCTCCCGCTCAGCCTCATCAACAGCGCGCCCGAGATCCTGGTCGCCTACGACCTCGACGGTGCGCCGCTGCCAGAAGCACACGGATATCCGGCGAGGATCCTCATCCCAGGCCACTATGGAATGAAAGGACCCAAGTGGCTCGATTCCATCGACCTCGTCGACCACGAGAGCGGCGGATATTGGGAGATGCAGGGCTGGGACCACAACGCGGTGGTCAAGACGACCTCCCGAATCGACGTTCCGCGAAACAACGACATCATCAAGCTCGGAGCGATTGCCATTTCGGGTGTCGCGTTCGCCGGCACGCGCGGCGTCAGCAAGGTCGAGTACAGCACTGACGCTGGCCACACCTGGACCGATGCCAATGTCAAGCCCCCGCTGTCGCCGCTGACGTGGGTGCTGTGGTCGGCGACATGGACGCCCGGAAGCGAGGGCGCGTATCAGCTACAGGTCCGCGCTACGGATGCCACCGGTGCGATGCAGTCATCGCAGGCGGCGGCGAGCTATCCCAACGGCGCGAGCGGTTACCACTCGATCCAGATCAGCGTGGCGAAAACTTAGGCCGGTAGGACACCCACCGCGAACATGTAGCCGTTGCCGTCCTCCAGGCGGCACTCGCGCCACCCGTGCGGAAATGTCTCAGTCGGCACGTTGACGGTGAAGCCTTGCGCACGAGCGCGAGCCTCGACCTGGTCAGGGTCGATCCCCAGGATGCGAATCTCTGCTCCAGTGCCGCGCTTGCCGGGGGCCGCCAGGCGAGCTGTCTCAGCCGGCGAGTGATCGAGCGTGTGATCGGCGTGCAGCATCATGTACCAGCCGTTTGGACCCTGCAGCGCCGCGAAATCGACATCGCTGTACAGGACCTTCAGACCGAGCACCTCGGTGTAGAAGAGAAGGCTGCCGGGAACGTCGCGCACGATCAGGTTCACTGACAAACCGGTGAGCTCGCGAGCGAACTCGGGCGCTGGTTTCCACGGATCGCCCGTTCGCTTGCGCGTCATCCGACGTGCGTTACTTCATGGCCCAAGCGGCCTTGAGCGTGTCCCAAACCATCTTCAGCCCGCCCTCTTTGCGGACCATCTTCAAGATCTTCGATTGCTTCTCCCACTTCGAGGTGCCGTCGACCCTGAAGAACTCATCGAGGGCACGATCCGCGATCTCGGGGTACTTCGTGAGCATCTGCGGGTTGTGCTCGAGGAGCGGCACGGCTTTGTCGTACTTGCGCATGTCGGCCATGATCCATGAGTTGTCGAGCTTGCCCTTGTACTCGTGCAGGCGACGCTCAGAGAAGTCGTCCGTCTCCTTGGCGTGGATCACCGTCTCGCCGGCAAAACGGCCGGAGACCATGGCGAGGTTCGACCCTTCGCGATGGACCGGATTCGACAGCATCGCCGCATCGCCACACACGAGGTAACCCGGGCCGTAAACCTTTGGGATGCCGCGATATCCACCCTCGGGGATGAGGTGCGCCAGGTACTCGACGGTCTCGGCGCCGCGCAGCATTGGCTTGATGCTGGGGTGGTTCTTGAAGTGCTCCATGAGATCGTTCGGCGATCGCAGCGTCGCGTTGAACTCGCTCAGGAGCGCGCCGCCTCCAACCGAGAGTGTGTCCTTGTTCGTGTAGATGAACATGAACCCGGACATGCCCATGGTCGAGTCGCCGAAGCATTCGATGGTGCAGCCCTCGCCCGTCTCACAGTTGAACCGCTCCTCGATCAGGCCTGAGTCCAGCTGCATGATCTCCTTGACCGCCATGGCGACCTCGTTCGGGCGCAGCTTGCGGCGCAGCGGTATGCCGTTGATGAGCGTCTTCTCGAGCAGGCCGGCGCCGAGGCCGATGCCTTCGCAGATGACCACGACGTCGGCGAAGATGTCGTCGCCGCGGCCAGTGCCGACGCCGACGACCCTGCCGTTCTTGACGATCAGCCTCTCGACGACGGTCTCCGGAACCACCATCGCCCCGACCTTCTCGGCCTGCTCCGCAAACCATGGATCGAAACGCGCCCGCAAGACGGAGTAGGAATGCGGGTGCTCTCGGTTGCGAAGGTTCTTGTAGTCGACACCGATGAACGCCTTCTGGGTCATGATCCAGCGGCGCTCCTCGATGATCGGGCGCTCGAGCGGAGCCTCCTTCCAGGCGTCCCCTACGATCTCTTCGAGGTAGTGGTTATAGAGGATGCCGCCCATGACGTTCTTGGCCCCCGGCTTGGGTCCGCGCTCGAGGAGAATGACCTGGAGCCCGGCCTTGGCGATCGTGTATGCGGCGGCGGTGCCGGCGGGCCCGGCGCCGACCACGACCGCGTCGAACTTCTCCTCGTCCCCCACTGAAGGCAGATCCTAAATGAAGCTGATTGGCTTGACGGGTGGCCCGGGCTCAGGCAAGTCGACGGTGGCGGCCATGCTGCACCACCTGGGGGCCGAGGTCATCGACGCGGACAACGCGGCGCATGCGGTGTACGAGCCGGGAACCCCAGGGTTCGACGCCGTCGTGCGCGAGTTCGGTCAAGAGTTCGTAAGGGACGGCCGCATCGACCGCGCGCGACTCGGCGAGCTCGTCTTCCGCGACGCAGACGCCCGCCACCGCCTCAACGCGATCGTGCATCCCCTGGTGCGCGATCTGATGGCAAGGTGGACGGCGGAGGCTGCGGAGCGCGGAGCGGACATCGTTGTGCAGGACGTTCCGCTTCTGTTCGAGAACGGATTGGAGAGGCTCTTCACCGCTGTGGTGCTCGCGTACGTTCCTGAGCACCTGCAGCTCGAGCGCCTCGTGTCAGGCCGCGGCGTAACGCCCGACCGGGCGCGCGCAATGATCGCCGCCCAAATGCCGATCGAGGAAAAGCGCGGACGCGCGCAGCACGTCATCGACAACAGCGGCTCTCGCGATGAGACGCGAGCCCAGGTCGAGGCGGTCTGGCCGCGACTCTAAACGACGCCGTCTTTCTTCAGTGATTCGAGCCTCGCGGGCTCGACCCCGAGCTCGGCGAGCATCTCCGCGGTGTGCTCGCCCAGACGGGGAGGGTTGAGCCGCCGCCAGTCCGCACGCATTCGAACCGCGGGCCTCACCTCCACGCCGCCGGGCGTTTCAGAGATGAGCCCGCGCGCTGTGATCTGGGGGTGGGACGTGACCTGCGACATCTCCAGCACCGGTTCACAGCACACCTCCAGACCTTCGAACCGGCGCTCCCATTCGGCCCGGGTCCTGGACCGGAAGACCTCCTCCATCGCCCGATGCGCTCGGTCTCCTTCCTCGCCGGTGGCGAGGTGCAGCTCGACCAGGTCGGGTCGACCGACGGCGTCGCACAGGGCTGACCAGAACCTCGGCTCCAGCGCCCCAACGCTGTAGTAGCCACCGTCCTTGCACTCGTAAATCCGGTAGCAGGCGTAGCGACCCGTCAGGCGTTGATCGCCGCGAGCGACCGGCTCACCAGCGGCGACCTCGGCGAGGACGAGCGCCTGCCAGCTGAGCGCGCCGTCTGTCATCGAAACGTCGAGCCATCGGCCTTCATCACCCCGCTGGACTCCGACCAGCGCGCCGAGGATGGCAACCGCAGGCTGCAGCCCGCCCGCGCCGATGTCGGCGACCTGGACGGCAAGCGGCACCGGCGGTCCACCCTTGGGCCCGTTCTGCCCGAGCGCACCCGCCGTGGCCATGTAGTTGATGTCGTGGCCGGCGTGCGATGCCAGCGGGCCGTCCTGTCCGTAGCCCGTGATCGAGCACATCACCAGGGCCGGGTTGCGGGCATGGATCACGGGCCAGCCCAGGCCGAGGCGCTCCATCACACCTGGACGATTGCCTTCGACGAGCACGTCCGCGCGATCGACGAGGCGGAGCAGCAGGTCGCGGCCCGCATCGGACTTCAGGTTCAGCGTGACGCTGCGCTTGTTGCGGTTGAGGGCGTTGAAGAGAGCACTCTGGCCGTCCACGAGCGGCGGCATCCAGCGCATGTAATCGCCGCCCGAGGGTTCTTCGATCTTGATGACGTCGGCGCCCATGTCGGCCAGCAGCATGGTGCAGTAAGCGCCCGGCAGCAGCCGGGTCAGGTCGAGTACGCGGATCCCGCTCAGCGGCATGCAATCAATTCTCGTCCACGCG
>VBHX01000052.1 GCA_005879945.1 Chloroflexota bacterium
CTCCGAATACCAGGCTGACGAGGCGGTTGAGGACGATGTCGATCGATCCGGTGACGTCGAACACCCCCACCATCAACAGCGGGTGGAGGACGCCCCAGAAGTATTCGAGCCCCTTCAGGTCCCACAGGCGAGGCCCGCCGGGCGCGGAGAGACCGATCTCCTTGGTCATGTAGGCGATCTGCCAGTGGTGCCAGACATCGTTGTAGGCGCCGAGTCCGGGGTTCTCCGGGTCGGTGAAAACGAACAGGTACAGCAGACGTGGGATCGTGGCGCCCATTGCGATTGCCGCCGTCCACATCAATCCATCCCGCGCTAAGCGCACGGCCCCAGGCGCGGGTTCGTCCAGGTGCAGGTCTTCCTCGTCCTCTGTTGGGAGGATTCTCGGCAGGACCTTCATGCGCTTGTCTCCGGGTCGTTTGGCAGCAGCCAGCGCTCGGCGGCGAGCCAGAATGCGAAAAGCCAACCCACGGTCATGAGCGTCCCACCGTAGTCGTGGAAGATCAGGGCTGCCGTCCGGCCGGCGGCCACTGCCAACATGCACACCAGCGCGACACGCAGCACGTTGACCAGGACCGTACCCAGCAGTCCGATCACAACAAT
>VBHX01000053.1 GCA_005879945.1 Chloroflexota bacterium
AGGTTGGTCGCTCGGTCGCTCGCATCCCAAACGACGAGCTGGCTGCCGGCCGCTGCCGCGTGCACACCGAAAAGTTGGAGCAGCGCCACCACCATGCGCGCCTCGATCGGGCTCACCGACTGCAGCGGTCCCGCCACGCCGAGTCGCATGGCGCCGGCCGTGAGCAGGTCGTTGTACGTCGTTACGAACGGCAGCGCGACCAGGATCAGACAGCAGGCGACAAGCAGCGTGATCTGAGGGAGGTCCTGCCGGTGCGTCATCGGGTGCGCCTCAACAGTCGTCGCGTTCCGATCGGCAACAGCAGCGCCACGCCGAGGAATGGCAGGACGAGCTCGGGGATGAAGATCATCTGCGAGCTGACCAGATTGGTAGGAGAGCCTCCTGCGTCGTAATCGAGCGTGAGGGTGACGATTCCAATCGAGTTGACAACGAGCGTGAGGCAGAAGAATGAGCCGGCCGGCACGCTGACGCTGGATGACGGGGAAAAGGGAGGCGTACTCAGACCCGACCCGCCGGTTAGGCCAGTGGTCGTCTGGGCGATCGTGGTCGGCGACGAGCACGTGCTCGAGGAGCTGAAAGCAAAGGTCAGCGTGACGTTCGCAGTCCCGCCAACGCCGAGTGTCCAGTAGTTGAATGTGAACGACGTCGCCGAGAAGATCGTCTGGGACGCCGCGGTCGAGGAGGTTGTGGCCCAAGTGCGTGTGTTTCCCGTAGTCAAGAGCATCGTCTGCGGGACCAGGGCCGCCGGCGCGGTGGCGTCCAGTGTGAACGGGCTGGCGCCGTGCAGATACAAGGTCGTGCCGGCGGCGTTGGCGACCGGGGCGTTGATCGCGCCGATGCCAAGCCCCGCGAGCGCTAAGCCGAAGGCAGCGGCCACGACCCAGCCCAGCCGCGATGCTCGCTGGCGCGGCCCTCGCGCCGCCACAAACTTCAACGGCTGCTTTGGCCGTCGCGAGGGTGGTCCCGGGCCGCGCAGCCACCGCCGGAGCCACACCAGGCGGCGGAGGTGGTGCACCGGGTCGGTGATTCGTCCCGTCTTCGGAGTGCGGTACCACGGCCCTTCGTCTTTTTCGGTCAGGCCCTTCAGGGCCGCATAGCCCTGGAACGGAATCAGAAGGAATGAGGTAGCGAGCGCTCCCAGCACGCCCGGGAGATCCTTTGCCGGCGCCTCCTCGAGGAGGAGGCCGGCCAGGTTCATCAGTGGCAGCGAGAAAAAATTGGTCAGCAGCAGCGACCAACCCAGCGTGGCGGTCCACTCGGGCACGTGCGCGTGGAGGAATACCTCAGCGATCAACCAGCACGCGCTGCCGACGACGAACAGGGCTGACTGCAGGTAATACGTCGAGTAGAAGAGGAACTCGAGCTTCTCGACCAGCCCGATCTTTCGCGAGCCCATGATCGCGCCGAAGTTCCGGCGCACGTTGTAGCTGTGGCCCTCAGCCCACCGCATTCGCTGCCGCGCCAGGCGACCGAACGTCGCGGCGCACTCCGCCGGCGTCTCCGCGTATGGCGTGTAGACGACCTTGAAGCCGCGGGCGTAGAGGCGGAGGGTCAGCTCCCAATCCTCCGTGAGGCTGCGGCCCCACCCGAGCTCTCGGAGGATGTCGGCCCTGATCATGTAGGCCGTTCCCGCGACCATCTTGAGCGAGCCGATCGCCTCCTGGAATGGGCGCTCGACCATGTAGCTGCCGGCGTACTCGGCGCGGACGCCCTCGGTCAGCCAGCTCTCGCTCTTGTTGAGTACGTGCCACTGATAGCTTTGCACCGCCGCGACCTCCGGCCGCAGCTCCGGCCGCGACTTGGGGTGGCCGTTTCCGTTGCCATGCCCGTTCCCGTTCGTTTTAAAAAAGTGCGGCAGATACGTCTGGATCGAGTCGGCGAACGGAACGACGTCCGCGTCCCAGACGATCACGAACTCGGCCTTGGGGTCGGTGTGCTGTAGCGCGACCTGCAGCGCGCCGCCCTTGAACCCGTCGCGGTTGGGCCGGTGCACGATCTTGAATCCCTTGCGGCCCTTCCATCCGTCCAGGATCTGGGCCGTCTCGTCGGTCGAGTCATCGACGACCACGACCTCGTACTTCTTGTACTCGAGCGCGGCGCAGCCCTCGAGCAGCCGCTGGATCACCCGCTTCTCGTTGTACGTTGCGACGTGGATGGACACGAACGGCTCGTAGCCAATGTCGACGTGTCCGTTGCCATTGCCGTTGCGATGTCCATTGCCGTTGCCGCGCCTCAGGAATCGCATCAGACCGTGTGGGTGGGAGGCGTTCCGCTTGCCGTTGGCACGGCCGTTGCCGTTGGCAAGCACCAGGGAGGAGACGAGCATTGACAGCGTCGCCAGGTAGTACTTCAGCGAATAGAGAAAGAACAGCGACCCCGCACCGAGAGCGAAGAGCGACAGCGCCGTGCCGAACGTCGGCGCGCCCTGATATCCGAGTCGAATTGCGTCGACCAGGCCGCGCACCAGCGCGATGAACGGCAGCAGCGCGACGAGGACGGCGACGACAACGAACAGCCCGATGAGGACGTCAAGCGCGAGCGCGCGCCTGAGCCAGCTCGTACTGATAGTCCCTCCCGCAGTGGTGTACTTCTTATGAGTTGATCGACATAGTCGTGCACCAGGTCCACCCGGTCAAGTTCGTCCCCACCGTGTGGGGAGGTCCAGCCGCGCAGCGGCTGGGGTGGGGAGAGCCGAACTCAAGAGACCGATAGACTTAGCTCATACACGCTGGGATCCCGCGGTCCTGGGGTCGCGGGAGGGTCGATCCACTCGGAAGTGGTAGGGAGTGAGATGACGGTCACCACCGAGGCGCCGGCCGGCACCGATCTCGAGTTCGCACGTCAGCTTGGACAGCAGCTGCGCGTCGATTCCATCCGCTGCAGCACCGCCGCCGGGTCGGGGCACCCGACCTCCTCCATGTCGGCGGCCGACCTAATCGCGGTTCTGATCGCCCGTTACCTTCAGTACGACTGGAACAAGCCCAAAGACCCCAACAACGACCACCTGATCTTCTCGAAAGGCCACGCGTCGCCCCTGGTCTACGCGATGTTCAAGGCGGTCGGCGCCATCACCGACGCCGAGATGATGACCTTCCGCAAGTTCGGCTCGCGCCTCCAGGGCCACCCAACGCCCGAAATCCCGTGGGTGGACGTGGCCACAGGGTCGCTCGGCCAGGGCCTGCCGATCTCGGTCGGTGTCGCCTTGGCGGGCAAGGACCTGGACAAGCTCCCGTACCACGTGTGGACTCTGTGCGGTGACTCCGAGCTCGCCGAGGGCTCGATGTGGGAGGCCTTCGACAAGGCCGGTTTCTACGGGCTGTCCAACCTCACCGCCATCCTCGACATCAACCGCCTCGGCCAGCGCGGGGAGACCGAGTACGGCTGGACCTTAGACACCTACCGGCGGCGCGTGGAGGCGTTCGGGTGCTTCCCGATCGTGATCGACGGCCACGATGTCACCGCGATCGACCGCGCCTTCGGCCAGGCACTATCGGCCACCGGCAAGCCGACCGTGATCATCGCCAAGACGATCAAGGGCAAGGGCTTTTCGGAGATCGAGAACAAGGACGGCTGGCACGGCAAGGCGCTGCCCCCGGACATGGCCGAACGGGCGATCAAGGAGCTCGGCGGCATCCGGCATCTGAAGGTCAAGACCGCCAAGCCCGAGCAGGGCGCGCCCGCCATCATGTACGTCGACGCGCCCGTGACGCTACCCACCTACAGGAAAGAGGACAAGGTCGCCACGCGCAAGGCGTACGGCGACGCGCTGCTGGCGCTGGCCGCGATCCCGGACGTCGTCGCCATGGACGGCGAGGTCTCCAACTCCACGCACGCCGACGAGTTTGCGAAGGCTCACCCGGATCGCTTCTTCGAGATCTACATCGCCGAGCAGCAGCTCGTGGCCACCGCGGTCGGCATGAGCGTCCGCGGCTACAAGCCGTTCGCGTCGACGTTCGCCGCGTTCTTCACACGCGCGTACGACTTCATAAGGATGGCGGGCATCTCGCAGGCCAACATCCGTCTCGTCGGCTCGCATGCGGGTGTCGAGATCGGCCAGGACGGGCCGTCGCAGATGGCGCTCGAGGACCTGGCGTCGATGCGGGCGATCCACTCGTCCACGGTGCTTTACCCGAGCGACCCGAACCAGACCGCAAAGCTCGTCAAGCTCATGGCGGACGAGCCCGGCATCATCTACATGCGCACGACGCGCGGCGCGTATCCGACCCTCTACGAGCCGGCCGACACATTCAAGATCGGCGGCGCGAAGGTCGTCCGGCAGAGCACGAAGGATAAGGTGACCCTGATCGGCGCGGGCGTGACGCTGCACTCTACTCGGTCAAGCCGGTCGACGTCAAGACGCTTCGCGAGGCCGCGCGCGCGACCAAGGGCAAGTTCGTCATCGTCGAGGATCACTACCCGCAGGGCGGACTCGCCGCCGCGGTCCTCGAGGCCTTCGCGCCCGAGGACGGGCTGCACGTCGCCCACCTGGCGGTCAAAGGTCTTCCGAGCTCGGGCAAGCCGGAGGAGCTCATGAACGCCGCGGGGATTTCAGCGAAGCACATCGTGGCTGCCGCTACCAAGCTCCTCGCCGGGAAGTAACACCGATGGCAGCTGCAACAAAGATGCCCGCGCCGATAAAGGAGCTCAGGCGTATCGGCCAGTCGCTTTGGCTCGACAACATCCGCCGGCAGCTGATCACCTCAGGCGAGCTGGCGAGGCTCCGCGACGAGGGCGTCAGCGGCGTCACCTCGAACCCGACCATCTTCGAGAAGGCGGTCAGCGGCTCGAACGATTACGACGAGGCCCTGGTCCGTCTCGTGCGAGCAAAGCACAAGCCGGAGGAGATCCTCTGGGAGCTCATGGTCGAGGACGTGTCAGCCGCGGCCGACGTGTTCCGCCCGGTCCACGACAAAACGAAAGGACACGACGGCTTCGTCAGCATCGAGGTCTCGCCGACGGTCGCGAGTAGCACCAAGCGCACGATCGCCTACGCGGAGGACCTGCGGACACGGTGCCACCGGCCGAACGTGATGGTGAAGATCCCCGCCACCAAGGAGGGCATCCCCGCCATCTACGACCAGATTTCAAAGGGTCACAACATCAACATCACGCTCATCTTCTCGGTCGACCGGTACGGCGAGGTGATGGAGGCCTACCTGTCCGGCCTGGAGAAGCTGCGCAAGGGCGGGGGCGAGCTGCGCAGCGTCGCCAGCGTCGCCAGCTTTTTCGTCAGCCGCGTCGACACCAAGGTCGACAAGACCCTGGCCCAGAAGATCGAGCTGAGCACCGATCCTGCTCAGAAGCGCGCTCTCGAACGACTGTATGGAAAGGCTGCGATCGCGAACTCGAAGATCGCCTACGAGCGTTTCCGGCAGACGTTCAGCGGCCCGCGTTGGGAAAAGCTGAAGAAGGCCGGTGCGCAGCTGCAGCGGCCGCTGTGGGCGAGCACCTCGACCAAGGACCCGCGCTATCCCGACACCTACTACGTCGAGGAGCTGATCGGTCCCGACACGGTGGACACGGTCCCACCCGCCACGCTGGCCGCGTTCCGCGAGCACGGCGAGGCAAGGCAGAGCATAGATGAGAACGTCGATCTTGCCAGGCGCCAGCTGAAGCAGCTTGCCGAGATCGGTGTGGACCTCGATCAGGTGACCCGCGAGCTCGAGGTCGAGGGCGTCGAGTCGTTCACGAAGTCGTTCGAGAGCCTACTCGCCACCATCAAGAAGGAAAGCCAGAACATCCAGACGGGGAAGGGGCCGCGTCAGTGGTACAGCCTCGGCCCGCTGCAGCCCAAGGTGGACGCGCGCGTGGCGTCGCTGCAGAAGGCGGACGCGCCACGACGCCTGTGGGCCAAGGACTCGACGCTGTGGACCGCGGATCCCGCCAAGCGCGAGGAGATCCGCGACCGGCTCGGCTGGCTGAATGTCGCCGAGAAGATGCTGGAGCACGCGTCCGAATTCCGCGAGCTCGCCGCTGACGGGCGCACCTACTCGGATGTCGTCCTGCTCGGAATGGGCGGCTCGAGCCTGTGCCCGGACGTTCTGAGGAACACCTTCGGCCCGGTCAAGGGCCACCCGCGGCTGCACGTGCTCGACACCACCGACCCGGCCACCATCCTCTCGGTGCGTTCGCGCATCCGCATCCAGGACACGCTTTTCATCGTCGCGTCGAAGTCGGGCGAGACCACCGAGACGCTCTCGCACTTCGCCTACTTCTGGGACGAGATACGCAAGAGCGGCAAGGAGGCGATGGCCGGCCGGCACTTTGCCGCCATCACCGATCCCGGCTCTGGACTCGACAAGCTGGCGAAAGATCACGGCTTCCGCTGGATCTTCCGCAACCCGCCCGACATCGGGGGCCGGTACTCCGCGCTGAGCTACTTCGGACTCGTGCCCGGCGCTCTGATGGGCGTCGACGTCGAGGAGATCCTGGAGCGGGCGGTGGAGATGGCGCACTCGTGCGCCGATTCGGTACCCGCCGAAAGCAACCCAGGAGTGTGGCTTGGCGCCGTGATGGGCGAGCTCGCGGTCGGCGGCCGCAACAAGCTGACGCTGATCGCGTCACCGAAGGTCGCCACCTTCGGCTACTGGGTCGAGCAGCTCATCGCTGAGAGCACCGGCAAGCAGGGCAAGGGCATCGTGCCCGTCGAGGGCGAGCCGGTCGGAAAGCCCGCTGTGTATGGAGACGACCGGCTGTTCGTGTACATCCGTATGGACGCCGATCCGCCCAACAAAGCGGTCGAGGCGCTGGAGAAGGCGGGGCACCCGGTGGTGACGCTGACGATGCGCGACAAGCTCGACCTCGGCGGCGAGTTCCTGCGCTGGGAGATCGCGACTGCAATCGCCGGCTCCATCCTCAACATCGATCCCTTCGACCAGCCCAACGTGCAGGAGTCGAAGGACAACACCAAGAAGGTCCTCGCGAAGTACCGAGCGAGCGGCAAGCTGCCGGCAGCCGAGTCGGTGCCCGCGGCGAAATCACGCGCGGGATTGAAGTCGCTGCTCGCTGACGCCAAGCGCGACGCCTACTTCGCGATCATGGCGTACACGACGCGCACGGCCGCATCCGAGGCGGCGATCGCCTCGATACGTGTCAGTGTGCGCGACGCCACGCATTACGCGACCACCGCCGGCTACGGGCCGCGGTTCCTCCATTCCACCGGCCAGCTGCACAAGGGCGGGCCGAAGACCGGGATCTTCCTGCAGATCGTTCAGGACGACGCCCGCGACGTGCCGATCCCCGGCCAGCCGTTCAGCTTCTCGATCCTCAAGCAGGCTCAGTCGCTGGGGGACCTGGAATCGCTGACGTCGCGCCGCCTGCCAGTGCTGCGGGTGACGCTGGCCAAGGAAACGGCCGCGGGTTGGACGGCGCTCGCGGCGGCAGTCAAGTCAGCGGCCAAGTAGTCCAACAGCGGAGGGCATGACCATGGAGATGGGGATGGTCGGACTGGGCCGCATGGGCGGCAACATGGTCCTGCGCTTGATGAAGCGTGGCCACCACATGATCGCGTTCGACCGCTCCGCGGATGCGGTCAAGGAGAAGGCGTCGCAGGGGGCGATCCCCGCTTACACCGTGCAGGAGTTCGTCAAAGCCTTCCGATCGAAGCCGCGCGTGATGTGGGTGATGGTTCCCGCGGGCGACCCGACGACCGAAGCGATCGATCAGCTTTCCGAGCTCGGCGACCGGGGCGACATCATCATCGACGGCGGCAATACGAACTGGAAGATCGCGATGGGTGACGCCGCCCGGGTCAAGGCGAAGGGCATGCACTACATGGACGCAGGGACTTCGGGAGGGATCTGGGGTCTCACCAACGGTTACAGCCTCATGGTCGGCGGTGAGAAACAGATCTTCGACCACTGCCTGCCCCTGCTGAAGGACCTCGCGCCGGACGACGGTGGCCTCGTTTACACCGGCCCAGAGGGCTCCGGGCACTTCGTGAAGATGGTCCACAACGGCGTCGAGTACGGGCTCATGCAGGCCTACGCCGAAGGCTTCCAGATCATGAAGCTGTCCAAAGCCTTCCCGGGCATGGACATGCACGCGATCGCCGAAGCGTGGCGCTCAGGCAGCGTCGTCCGGTCGTGGCTGCTCGACCTGATCGCGACCGGCCTCGAGCAGGATCCCGAGCTCTCGCGGATCAAGGGCTACGTCGAGGACACAGGCGAGGGCCGGTGGACCGTGGAGGCAGCGATCGAAGAGTCGGTTCCGGTGCCGATCATCGCCGAGTCGCTGTTCGCACGATTCCGAAGCCGGATGGAGAACACGTTCGGCGACCGTATGCTCGCGATGATGCGCCATCAATTCGGCGGGCATGCGGTGGTCACCGACGCACAGGGCGAAGCCGCACAGACGTGACGGGTGCCGCGATAGCTCCGAACCCTTTGGCCGAGGGGCTATACGACTATCGCGTCGCCGAGCCGGCCATCATGGTCATCTTCGGCGCCACGGGCGACCTCAGCGGCCGCAAGCTGCTGCCGGCGCTCTACAACCTGTCCAAGCAGCGGCTGCTGCCCGCCGGTTTCGCGGTAGTCGGCGCTGCGATCGACGACCTCACCGACGACTCGTATCGCCGGCGCGCGGCTGAAAAGATCACCCAGTTCTCGCGCACGCAGCCTGTCGACCAGCGGGTCCTGCAGACATTTCTCGATGCGGTCTTCTACATCAAAGTGGACTTCAGCAAGCTCGAAGACTTCAAAGGATTGGCGCGAAAGATCGACGAGCTCGACCATGCCCGCCACGTCGGCGGGAATCGCGTGTTCTACTGCGCGACTCCGCCGCCGACCTACGAAATCATCACCGAGCAGTTGAAGGCCTCGGGTTTGAACGCCGGCGATGGCTATCACCGCATCGTCATCGAGAAACCGTTCGGCTCCGACATGAAGTCCGCGCACGAGCTGAACCAGATCGTGCAGCGCGTGTTCCACGAGGACTCCGTCTTCCGGATCGACCACTACCTGGGCAAAGAGACGGTCCAGAACATCATGGCGTTCCGGTTCGCGAACACGATCTTCGAGCCGGTGTGGAACTGCCACTTCATCGATTCGGTGCAGATAACGGTGGCTGAGGAGATCGGGATCGAGAACCGCGGCGCGTACTACGACAAGGCCGGCACGCTGCGCGACATTGTCCAGAACCACGCACTTCAGCTCCTCGCGCTGACGGCGATGGAGCCGTCCGTCGCGTTTGAGGCCAACGCGGTTCGCGACGAGAAGGTGAAGGTGCTGAAGGCGATCCGGCCGCTCACCGATGCGGACGTGGCCAAGGCGACGGTGCGCGGACAGTACACGAACGGATGGGTGCTCGGCGAGCACGTGAAGGGCTATCGCGAGGAGCCGAACGTCGCGCAGGGCTCGCTGACGGAAACGTTCGTCGCGCTCCGGCTGTTCGTGGACAACTGGCGTTGGGCAGGCGTGCCGTTCTACATCCGCGCCGGCAAGCGCATGCCTAAACGTGTGACTGAGATCCGAATCCAGTTCAACCGCCCGCCGCACCTGACCTTCGGCCGCGATGCCGCGCAGGAGCTGGATCCCAACGCGATCACGCTGCGGATCCAACCGGAGGAGGGCATCTCGCTGAAGTTCGGGGCCAAGGTCCCGGCGGCAGGCATCCGTCTGCGCAGCGTGGCGATGGACTTTCTCTATGCGTCGTCGTTTCTCGTCGAGGCGCCGGAGGCTTACGAGCGGCTGCTCCTCGACTGCATGATCGGCGACCCGACGCTTTTCACCCGCGCCGATGAGGTGGAAACGGCGTGGACGATCATCGATCCGATCGAGGCGGCGTGGAGAGACGGCCGGCCTCCGCTGCAGACTTATCCGTCCGGCACGTGGGGACCCGCGGCCGGGGCCAAGATGCTCGAAGCGGAGGGTAGGGAATGGCACCGACCTTAACCGCTCCTGGCGCTCTCGACTGGACCGGCCGCGGGGTCACCATCGCGCAGGTCCTGAATGCGCTGACCGAGTTCCGGCGAAGGTTCGCCCGGGCTGAGGTCGGCGGCGACGACCACCCGCGGCCGCGCAACTGCGTCATGACGCTGATCGCCGTTGCCGCGAACGAGGCCGACGAGAAGCTCGCCCAGAAGCTGTGCACGGCGATCGCGGTGCACCACCCGATGCTGGCGATCGTTGTGAGGGACCAGGCGGACGTGAAAGAGGGCCTCATAGATGCCTCGATCAGCGCGCCGCCCGCGGTGGTGTTGGACGAGTCCGCGGCTGAAACGGTCGCATCGCCCCCGCACTACGAACTGGTGAATCTTCACGTCAAGGGTGCAGCGGCGACGCATCTCGCGGGCCTGGTCGATCCCTTGCTGGTCAGCGGCGTGCCGACCTACATCTGGTGGCTGGGGACTCCGCCATTCGGGAGCAAGGAGCTGCGCGACACGCTGCAGATTGCCGACGCGCTGGTGGTGGATTCGGCGCGGTTCGCGCGCCCATATCACTCGTTCCTGGGCTTCGCCGATACGATCACGCACGCGCACCACCGGCTTGGATTCGCGGACTTCCAGTGGGCCCGCCTGGACCCGTGGCGCGAGTCGATAGCTCAGTTCTTCGCCCCTGTGAACCGGCGGGCGTTTCTTTCCGGTATCAACGAGATCGGCATCGACTATCGCGGCGTGGGCCGCGGCAATCGCATCCCGTCATCGGTGCTGATCGGCTGGATCTCCAGCGCCCTGGGCTGGTCGCTGCAGCGCGCGGCCGGGGGTTCGGGAGGCGTGGTTTCGGCGCAGTTCGTGGCGGAGGAGTGGAGGATCGTCGATGTCGCCTTCCGGTCGATCGTGAAGCCGGGGCTGGTCGAGGGAGAGATCAGCGGGATGCGCATCACGGGCGTGTCGGGTGGAACCACGTTCCGGCTGTCGATCTCGCGTGCGCCGGACCGATCATGGCGCCCACCGGCCGACATCGGGCCGTCAGAGTTCAAGCAGCTGCACGCCGCCGGCGACGACGAGGCCGGGCTCGAGATCGCCCATCGCCGCGCGGCTCAGCATCGCGAGATGACGTTTCAGAACCGCGATTCGCTTCACCACATCGCGACTGGCGATGCGCCGGGCGAGAGCGTGCCCAAGGGCTCGACGGTGTTCGTGCGCGAGCGGCGGAATCCCGACAACTCGATGGTCCTGCTCACGCTCATCAACATCGGGCAGGCGGACACGCTGCGCCACGTGCAGCGGATCGAGTCGAACGACGACGCGTCGCTGCTGGTGAAGCTGCTGGCGATCGGCGGGCACGACCCCGTATTCACGCGCTCGGTGGCGTCCGGCGCTGAGCTGATGCGAGCGCTGTAGTTGGAGTTCACGGTCCTCGAGACCGCTGAAGACGTGGCCGCCGCTGCTGCCGCCGACATCGCTTCGACCATCTCCGATGGAGCACGATCGCTCGTGCTGGCGGGGGGCACCACGCCACGGCGATGCTACGAGCTGCTGTCGCGGCTCGATGTGGAGTGGGGGAGGGTCACGATTCTTTTTGGCGACGAGCGCTGCGTGCGGCCCGACAATCCCGACAGCAATTACCGAATGGCGCGTGAGGCGATGCTGGATCGGGTCGCGCCCGCCACGGTGCACCGGATCCCCGGCGAGCTCGGTCCAGACGAGGCGGCGGGGTTGTACTCGCACCTGGTTTCGGCGCTGGCGCCACTCGACATCGTGCTTCTGGGAGTGGGGGAGGACGGCCACACGGCGTCGCTGTTCCCTGGCCATCCGGCGCTGCAGATGAAGGGCTGGGCGATCGGAATCCGCGACGCGCCCAAACCGCCGCCGCAGCGCGTGACGCTGACCCTGCCGGCGCTGCGCGGCGCGCGGCGGGTGATCATCCTGGCGACCGGGGAAGGCAAGGCCGATGCGGTGGCGAAGGCAAAACGTGGCGAGGTGCCATCGGGGATGATTGCGGGCGCGCGATGGCTGATCGACCGCGAAGCCGCAGCTCTGCTTTGACGAAAGTCGAGATCGTTCCCTCGATCCTGTCCGCGGACATCGGTCGCCTCAACGAGCAGGTGAGCGAGGCGGTCGCGGCCGGGGCCGACCGGATCCAGGTCGACGTGATGGACGGCCACTTCGTCCCGAACCTGACTTTTGGTCCTGCTGTTGTCGAGGCCGTCGCCAAGGTCACGGCTCTGCCAATCGAAGCGCACCTGATGATCGAACACCCTGAGAAGTTCATCGAGGCCTTCGCGAAGTCGGGCGCGACGCTGATCGAAGTGCAGGTCGAGGCGACGACGTCGTTGTACCGGACGGTCGAGTCGATCAAGGAGCTCGGGGCGAGCGCGGGCGTGGCCATCAACCCGGCGACGTCGCTGGAGGCGCTGCGCGAGATCCTGCCCTACATCTCGCTCGTGAACGTGATGACGGTCGAGCCAGGCTTCGGCGGCCAGAAGTTCATCGTTCACAGCCCGGCGAAGATCAAGCGGCTGCGCGCGATGGCGCACGACATCGAGATCGAGGTCGACGGCGGCATCGACGCCGA
>VBHX01000186.1:0-7387 GCA_005879945.1 Chloroflexota bacterium
GGTTGTCCATGAACCCGCGGATCTCCGCGTAACGGGCGTCGCCGAAGTCAACGCTGGCGGCCAGGTCGTCTGCGAAGCGCACCGACGAGCCCTCCGCGCCGAGGAAGCGGCCGACCAGCTCGACGCCCAGAGAATGCAGTGTGCGGAAGTTCAGATCGTGGCCGCCGCCGTGACCGGATACCTGGGGATTGCCGATGAAGCGCGCCGCGGGTGACGGGAGCTTGTCGACCGTCCGGTCGGCGAAACCCGACTCGATGAACCACCAGATGAGGTCGCGACCATCGATGGTTCGTGGGGCCCACGGACAGCGGCCGCAGGACAGGAACACTCTCCGGCCGGCTTCGTGGAGCTCCTCAGCAAGCTGACAACCCGTCTGGCCGCTGCCGACGATCAGGACGTTCCCTGGGGCTAGAGCATTGGGGTTGCGGTAGTCCTCGGCGAAGACCTGGTGGATGGTCGTCGGCAGGGCCTCTGCCCCCGCCGGGCGGTGCGCCTTCTGATAGGCGCCGGAGGCCACGACTACAGTCCGAGCCCTAAGTTTTCCAGCCGGCAAGCTCAACACGAAGTGCCCGTCGGAGTCCGCCTCCAGGCTCGAAACGTTGGTGTTCTCCTGAACGGGAGGGTTGAACGACGCCGCCCACGACTCGAAGAAGGCAATCAGCCCGGGGAGCGGCATGAAGCCATCCGGTTCGGGGCCCGTATATGCCGCGCCTGGCAGGCGCACGGCCCAGTTCGGGGTGACGAGGCAGAAGGAGTCCCATCGCCTACTTCGCCATGTCTCCGCGACCGTTCCTGCCTCGAGTACAACGTGTTCCACGCCCGCTTGCTTGAGACACCAGCTGGTCGCGAGCCCGGCTTGCCCCGCGCCAATCACGGCTACGTCAACGCTTTCAGCCATCCGGCCGCCAATCTTAATTGGCGACTAAGCTGCGCCTGTGCCCAAGCTCAGCGACGTCCAGGCGGGACGCATCGGCGAATACCTCCTGTCGGTCTACGCAATGCTCACCACCGACGGCGTGCTCGTCCCCTTCTCGGTCGTCGCTGACGACGACCACCGCGACCTGGTCGTCGCAGCGAAGGGCAAGAGCGCGTTCGCGTCATTGCAGGCCAAGGCTTGCTTCGAATTGGGTGCGTCAGGTTTCGTGCAGTCGAACGCGACCTACTTCGCTAACTCCATCCCAACCCAACCCTCGTGGATTTACGTAGTGGTGCTCGTTCTCGACCTCGCGCCGGTTGTCTGGTGGCTGGTGCCGGCTCCCGACTTCAATCGACTTACATCACATGCGCCGGCTCACGGCGGCCGTAAAGTCGAGCTGCACTTTCGCGCCCACCCCCGGGGCGACGAGGCGTCAACCGACCAGGTCGCCTTCGGCCGGCTCCACCTTCACGCCACGTGACTCGAGATATTCGACGCCGCGATCCAGCTCGTCCGGTTCGCCCGTAACCTCGAGCAGCACCCAGCCCTGGTCCTTCGTCACGTCGGCGCGGCGAATGTTCGTGACCAGGTCGAACTGCTTGCCTAGCTGGTAGATCACCGGCTCCTTCACCATCGCCGGGCCGAAAATCAACTTGAGACGCCGCCTCGCCATAAGGCGAAGTCTATGTCGCGGGCTGTCCCCCGGCCACAGCCGGCACGATCGAGATCTCGTCCTTGTCGGACACCTTTGCCTTCAGGCCGGGCCCGAGTCGGACGTCCTCGTCGTTGAGGTAGACATTCACAAACTGCCGGAGCTCGCCATTGTTGTCGAGAAGGCGCTCCTTGAAGCCGGGATAGCGTGTGTCGAGCGCGTCGATCGCAGAGCCGAGATCGCTCGCTTCCACGGCCACGGTCATCTGGCCGTCGGAGAGGCGCCGCAGCGGGCCAGGGATGCGGAACTGCGCCATGGCTAAATAGTCACCTTTTCCCGGAACGATTTTAGGGTCGGATCTATTTCGACTCGGCGCGCGTGGCCGTCGACCGAGGCAAGGACGTCGGCGGTCTTGAGGCCGTGCCCGGTCACATAGGCGACCACCACCTCGTCTCCCTTCCAGCGGCCGGCGCGAGCGAGCTTGGCGAGCACTCCGATGGTCACGCCGCCGGCGGTCTCGGTGAAGATTCCCTCAGTGCGGGCCAGCAGCCGCATGGCGGCCACGATCTCGTCCTCGGTCACCGCTTCGACGACCCCGCCCGTCTCGAGCACGATCCGGTTGACGTAGATGCCGTCGGACGGGTTGCCGATCGCGATCGAGCGGGCGATGGTGTCCGGCTTGACGGGCAGAACGCGCTCGGGCGTATCGGACTTGAATGCGTTGTAGACAGGGGCACAGCCAAGGGCCTGGGCGCCGGTGAGAGCTGGGACCCGGTCGTCGCGGACCAACCCGTATTCGATAAGCTCGCGGATTGCCTGGCGGTGGCGGACGAACTGGCAGCCGCTCGCGATGGGAATGATGATCTCGTCCGGCACACGCCAGCCGAGCTGCTCGACTGTCTCGAAGGTGAGGGTCTTAGAACCCTCCGCATAGAAGGGCCTGATGTTGATGTTGCAGAACGCCCATGGCGTCGACTCCAGCAGCTGGCTGCAGAGGCGATTGACCTCGTCGTAGTTGCCACGCACCGCCACCACGTTGGGATCGAAGACGCTGATGCTCACGACCTTCTGCCGCTCGAGGTCGACAGGGATGAACACGAAACACTCGAGACCGGCGCGTGCGGAGTAGGCTGCGACCGCGTTGGCGAGGTTGCCAGTGGAAGCGCAAGCGATGGTCTCGAAGCCGTGAGCACGCGCCCAGCTGACGGCGACCGACACGACCCTGTCCTTGAAAGAGTTGGTCGGATTCATGCTGTCGTTCTTCAGGTAGAGGTTGCGCAGGCCGAGCTCCGCGCCCAGCCGGTCGGCCTTGACGAGCGGCGTGAAGCCTTCGCCGAGGGTGACCACCGGGGTGTCGTCCTCAACGGGAAGGAGGTCGCGGTACCGCCACATCGAGGCGGGTCCCTGCTCAATGCGCTGCCGGCTCACGATCTTCTTCAGCGCCGCCTGGTCGTAGATCACGTCGAGCGGGCCGAAGCACATCTCGCAGACGTGCGTCGCCTGGAGCCCGTACTCGGCTCCGCACTCTCGGCAGCGCAAACCCAGGAGCTTGGCCATTCGTGTCAGTTTAGAGTGGGTCTAATGGACGCACGAGTCGACAGGAAGAGGGAGCTGCTGGACCGTTACGAGGCAACGGGGGATGAAGCCGCCTACCTCGAGGCGCTGCCGCTCTACGAGGAAGCCGCTCGGAATGGGGCCGACCCGGACACGCTCAAGGACTACGGCTTTCTGCTCGAATGCCATGCGCGGAACAAGCTCCGACGCGCGGTGGAGCTGTATGAGCTCGCTATCCGGCTCGACCCCTTCTACGACAAGCCGCGATACCAGCTGATCAGCGCCCGCGCCGGTCTGCAGGAGACCGAGCTTCCGATTGCCGAGTATGAAAAGGAGCTCGAGGCGAACCCTGACAAGGTCCGCTGGTACAGGCTGCTCGCCAGCGCCTACTTGAGGGGCCACGACTACAAGCGCGCCCGGAAGGTGATCGACCGCGGCCTGGCCCTCGCGCCCGACGATCCGGTGCTGATTGAATCTCGGGCCGAGGCGCGCGCAGGCACAGGCGACCGGGAAGGAGCGCTCGCCGACTGGCGCCGCGCGCTCGAGCTCGACCCTGACCACATCGGCCCGCTGTACATGACCGCCTTTTTGCTGGAGCGAATGGGCCGCCGCCAGGAAGCGATCGACAACTGGCAGGCGATCATCGATTGGAGCGAGAGGCGCGGCTACCAGCTGGATGCAATCTGGCCCAAGCAAGAGTTGAAGAGGCTGAAGGCTGGCCGCTCGGCATCCTAGTCCGGGCCGCGGGGCGGCGGTCCGAATGTCATAGTCGGCGGGACGATAAGGATCTCGCCATCGTTCGAGCGCACGATCTGCCATTCGCCTTCATGAACCATCCAGTGATGGCGGTAACAGAGCAGGGCAAGGTTGGGCAGGTTGGTCGGTCCTCCACGAACCCAGTGAACGAGGTGATGGCCGGAGGTCCAGGTCGCCGGCCGATCGCAGCCGGGCCACACGCAGCCTTGATCGCGGACCTTGAGCGCTTTGTAAGTCGGACCGGAGATCTTCCTCTTCGCTCGCCCGACGTCGATAACCATCGAGTCCGAGTCGAGCACGATGCGGGTGATGGAGCAATCGCAGGCCAGCCGCTCGACCGCCTTGGCCGAGATCGGCAGCGAGAACTCCATCTCCGCCGCCGGCGCGCCAGACAGACCAAGAAGTGTCTCCAGCGAGGTCGTGACCTGCATATGTGTGCGCTGCGGCACCAGGCCGGTGTCGAGGGCATGCATGGCGACATCGACCCATGCATCCGCCAGCCGACGATGGTAAGGGCGGCAGTCGTCCCGGCCCGCTTGGCCAGCGGCTCTAGAGCTGTCCTCACGGCCGCCCCGCCGACCTTGTCGAGGATGCACTTGAAGAGCATGGTGCCGTCATCCGCGGTGGAGATGCTCAGGCTTCTTGCCTCCACACCCTCCTTCTCTTCATTTACATACGCGTCAGGTTTGGCCGCGTGCCTCGCGTGCATACACGCATTGAGGAAGCGAGCGACGCTGAGCTTCTGCGCCTGCCGCAGCAGCTTGCTTTCCTCGAAACCACCGCCAATGGCGACTGCGGTCTTGGCCAGAAGGGCGAAGTGCGCGAACCCGATGCGCCCCTCCTCCAACGCAGCCGCAGTCTGGGGTAGGCCCTGCAGCTGGTTGCCGACACAGACCCTGTCGCCGGCGGCGCCCCCACCCATGTGACAGTTCGCCTTGATCCAGGAGATAGGGCTGTCGAAGCCCTGCTGGTCGTACTCATCGGTGGCGGCGAACTCACTGGCGACCACAGACAACTCGACTTGAATGAGGTCGCTGACGTGTGCAATCGCCGCAACCTCCTGGCTTATCTGCTCCTGGGTACGACCCTTCCTAGAACGGCGACGGAATGCCTCGACGGCTTCCTGGAGCCGGGCTACCTCTGGAGTGAGGGGTGCAACTTCCCCCTCCCCACTTATCATGAGTCCATCGTACGAACATATGTTTGCCCGATCAAGACGGCGGGTTGTTAATTTGCCATCAGCGAGCGTCTCTAACTTCCAGCCACCAGCGAAGATCCTCGCCCCGCGCGAGCAGCGGTGGCGGCACCGCCAGGTGAGGACGGTCGCCTCCACCGGTCGCCGGCTCGATCGCGATGTGCCGGTAACCGCCGAGGTCCCCGTTCGACACCCACACGCCGACGTAGGGCGTCACACCTTTGTCCCACGCGAAATCGATCGCCGGCCCCGACGTCCAGGCCAGACGCACGCTGTCGACCGAACCGCGTCGCAAGAACACCTTGCGACTCATCCCCGGTTTCGGCCTCGGCACCTCGCCGACCGAAACCTCCATGTCCTCTTCATATCGGAAGAGCGGATGCGCGCACCAGTACGCATACAACGGCGCGTCGCCGGCATTTGTGTATGTGTACTCGAAGCGAGCCGCCGCGTCGCTCAGGACGACGTGGCGCGCCAGCTTCCACGGCAGCAGCCGGCCCGTGACTTCAAGCGTGGAATCGTCGATCACCGACCACGGAAGGCGCCACGCCTCGCCGTGATCTGGCAGCTCGAGTCCCTCGTAAGGACCCGGCCCCGGATACCGAGATACATCGATGTTGGGCACCATCTCGTCCCACCCGGCTGCTCCCGCGGCAACAAAGCCAGTGGCGGTCGGATCGTTGACGCCGATGCCCTGGTCAAGGAGCTCGTCACCGCGAAGGCGAATCGACGTAATGCGCCCGCCTCGCTCCGGTCGTAACTCCACCTCCCACGGACCGCCTTGCAACCTCACTCCGCCTCGGATCGTAGTGTCTGGAGAGGTGAGATCTCTCCTGGCGCCGGCGCTGGCGCTCTGCCTGCTGTCGGCCTGCGTGCCCAACCGAACGTCCACCCTTCCCAGTCCGTCGTCCTCCGCCTCACCCGCTCCTACTCAAAGCGCCTCACCATCACCCACAGCGCACGCCAACACCCCGCACATCTTCCTGATCGTCATGGAGAACCGCAGCTACGCCCAGGCGATCGCCGGCGGCTACACCGCCAAGCTCGCCTCGCAGTATTCGGTCGCGACCGACTACCACGGCGTCTCGCACCCGAGCTTGCCCAACTACCTTGCACTCACCTCGGGAAGCACCTGGGGCATCGGCGACGACGGGTGGCACCCGCTCCCCGCCGGAGGCCTGGGCGCGCAGCTCACCGCGGCCGGCATGTCGTGGCGCGCCTACATGGAAGGAATGTCGGGCAGCTGCACGAAAAGCGCATACCCATACGCGGTGAAGCACAATCCATTTCCTTATTACGGTGCGGCCTGCCCAGACCAGGTCGTTCCGTTCTCCCAGTTCGACCACGACATGTCCGGCACAATCCCAAACTTCGTCTGGATCACACCCGACCTGTGTCACGACGGTCACGACTGCTCTACAGCGGTGGCCGACCAGTGGCTGTCACAGATCGTGCCCAAGATCACGGCCACGACCGCCGCAGCAGCTCTCATGCTTACGACCACTACTCGATGCTTGCATCGATCGAGGATCGCCTCGGATTAGCCCGCCTCGGACAGGCCGCCCACGTGAGCGCAATGGACGACCTGATGCTCAGCATGCCGCGGCTGACGCAGCTCGGCAGCTAGTCGGCGACGCGCCCCGGCCGGCCCTCGCGCCGCCGGACCAGCTGCACTGTGGTGGTGATCTCCTCGAGATAAGGCTGGTCGACGTTCACTCCCAGGCCGGGACCCTGCGGCACGTTCAAACGCCCGTCGACGAGCACGAAGGGCTCGGTGATGTCGCGGTGGTAGTAGCGATCTGACGCGGACGTGTCGCCGGGGAGCTTGAAGTTGGGCATCGCCGCCACCGCGACGTTGCCTGCTCGACCGATCCCGGTCTCGAGCATGCCTCCCATCCACACCGGGACCTCGTGCTTCGAACAGAGATCGTGAATCCGCCGCGCCTCGAGATACCCGCCAACACGCCCAGGCTTGATGTTGATGATCTTGCAGGCCCCGAGCTGGATGGCGTCGGCGGCCGCCTGCTCCGATGTGATCGATTCGTCAAGACAGATCGGCGTGCGGACGACCTTCGCCAGCTCGGCGTGCGCGAGGACCTGGTCCTCCGGCAGAGGCTGTTCGATCAGGAGCAGTCCGAACGCATCCAGCTCCGCAAGGTGCACGGCGTCAGCCAGCGAGTAGGCCGTGTTGGCGTCCACCTGGAGCGGCACGTCGCCGAAGCGCTCGCGCACCGCCCGCACGGGCTCGATGTCCCAGCCCGGCTTGATCTTCAGCTTGACCCGACGATAGCCCTGGTCGAGATATCCGCCAACC
>VBHX01000186.1:7397-8672 GCA_005879945.1 Chloroflexota bacterium
GATTCGCGTCTCGACCTCAGCTCTGCGTCCAGGACCGCCATCTCGATCGCCGCCTTCGCCATCCGATGCCCGTGGAACCTCCGCAGCGCACCCGCGACATCGGCGGCGCCGAGCGCAGACCGCTCCAGCAGAGGCGGCAGCAGATGGTGTATCAGCACGTGCTGCGCGGCCTCGACGTACTCGGACGAGTAGTCAGGCACCTCACCCGCGACGCACTCACCCCAACCCTCGCCGCCATCCGTGATTGCTTTCACGATCAGGATGTCCCGCTCGGACTGGACGCCGAACGACGTCTCGAAGGGCGCCACCAATGAGATGCGAATCCGCCGCAGCTCGACCGCTTCGAGTTTCACGGAGCTAGCCTAAGTCTCCGGCTCCCCGCCACGCGGGGAGCTCCCCGCGTAGCGGGGTGTGGGGAGATCGCCCTAAGTTGCCGAGGCGAGCTCGCCGAGCCGAACATCCTCCGCGTCACTGAGCTCGATGTCGGCCGCGGCCGCGTTGTGCTCGACCTGGCGAACACTCGAGGCGCCGGGGATCACGACCACGTTGGGTCTGCGAATCAGCCAGGCCAGGGCAACCTGCGCCGCGGTCGCGCCATGCCTCGCGCCGATTTCAGTCAGCGCGGTTATCAATGGCTGGAGTCGGGCACGCGAGCCGGCGCTGAAAGCGGGGCGCACCCGCCGAAAGTTACGCGGCGCGGAAGTCTGGTAGCGACCCGACAGCAGGCCCTGAGCGAGAGGGCTGTAGGCGATCACCACGCGTCCGTTTGCTTTCGCCCAGGGCACCAGGTCGCGTTCCGGCGTTCGGTTGAGCAGGCTGAACCGCACCTGGTTGGAAAGCACCGGTCCGCCAAACGACTTTTCCGCAGCCTGCCACTGCGCCAGCGAATGGTTGCTCACGCCGATGTGGCTGACCAATCCTTTCTCGACCAGCCTCATCATCCGCGGCATGGTCGCGCCAGGCGGAAACATCGGGCTGGGCCAGTGCTGCTGGTAGAGATCGATGCGATCGACCCCGAGACGGCGTGCGCTCGCGCGCGCCTTCGACGCCACCTGCACCGGCAGGCCGACAGGGAACAGCTTCGTGGCGAGGAAGACCTGATCGCGCCGGCCTTTGATCGCCTCGCCGACGATCTTTTCCGAGCGCCCGAACGCGTAGATCTCGCCCGTGTCGATCAGACTGACGCCCAGGTCCAGTGCGCGGTGGACGATCTTCACAGCCTCGCGTCGCGCGTATTCGGAGCCGTACCCCCATTCCGTCGAGCCGAACTGCCAC
>VBHX01000186.1:8722-34640 GCA_005879945.1 Chloroflexota bacterium
GTCAGCAGCTCGCCGGCGAGCTTGGTCGTTTCTCGGATGGCGATGTTCGGCGAATCGCCGTCGACTAGGAACACCACGCCGAGGTGCACCTTCGAGACCGGTGACGACTCGTCGTTGAGCAGGCCGAGCAGCCTGGCCTCGAACCGACCGTCGTAGACGACCTCCTCCTCCCACTCGCGCTTGAGTCCGTCGGCGATTGGATCGCCGCCCTCGAGGTCGCCGGGATTGATATGGCCGCCGACGCCGAGCGAGTACTGCTTGCGCAGCCGACGCTCCGACGACGCGCGCAGTCGATGCGTCAAAAAGTATCGATCGCCGTGGCGAAACACCACGTAAGGGATGATCTGCTGGTAGCCTGGGTCGTCCTCGACCTCGGCCCGCGGCATGAAGAGGTGATGCTCGCGAATGACCGACTGGTAGCGGTCAAGACGGTCGCTGATGAAGCCATGCCACGCGCCGTCTGGAAAGATGTCCTCCCGCTTGACGCAGAGCACCTGCTCCGCCGCTGCTCGCATTCGTTACGCGGGGACCGTCGCCATTCTTACGAGTCCGCGGCCGAACACCGCGACAAGCTCAGCCGTCCGATCAACCTCCTCGTCGGTGACAGGTAGGAAATAGATCCACGCCGCGCGCTCGGTGTCGGTGGTGATCATCGTCCGCGCCGAATCTGCGCTCGGGTTGCCGCAGGGTCCCTCGGCATCGGCGATGCAGATCCGTCCGGCAACGTTGACATTCTCCTTGCCGATGCCGGTGTAGCTCTCCCCCTCCTTGCCAAGCCGCACCACCAGCTCGTCCCCGCGGATCTTTTCCAGGTCGTACAGCCCGACCGGCACCTGCAGCTGCACCGATAGTGAGTTGGCGACATCGACCAGTGAGTTGACCCGCGGCAGGGATTCACCCTTCTTCAGCCGCCGGAGCAATGCCTCCGACGACGGCCGCACGCGCGTGGGGTCGATGCCGAAGCGGCGGTAGAGCGCGCGCGCGCGAGCGACGTCGCCGATATCGCCTGATCGTGCAGCCGACATCGCACGCGCGACCTCGAGCTCGAAGTCGTCGCGTGGCTCGGTGACCTCGAGCTCGTGGAGCTCGAGCGCGACAACCTCGATGTCAAGCTCCCGGCGTATCGTCAGCAAAGAGACTCCAGCTGGTCGAAGAATCCTGGGTACGAGATGTCGACGCATTCAGCGTCTTGGATCTCGGTGACGCCGTCCGCAAGCAAGCCGGCGACCGCAAGGGCCATCGCGATGCGGTGGTCCTTGTGCGAGCGGACATGCGCCCCCTCTAGCTGGCGTGGGCCTCTTATCTCCCACCCGTCGTCGATTGCGGTTATATCGGCGCCCATCGCCGACAGTCCCTCGGCCATCGCGGCGATGCGGTCGGACTCCTTGACTCGCAGCTCGCGCGCACCCGTTATGCGGCTCAGGCCCGGAAGCTGCGTCGCCGCCACCGCAATGATCGGAAGCTCGTCGATCGCCAGCGCGGCCGTATCGCTGTTCACCTGAATCGCGCTCATCTCCTTGACGGGGAACGCTGAGAGATCCGCGACCTTCTCGCGCGCAACGTTCCGCGTATTGGACGCTCCGATGTTGAGGCCGGCGGATCGCATCACCTCGATGATCGCTGTCCGAGTGGCGTTCGCGCCGACACCAAGGACTCGGATCTGCGAGCCGGGAATCAGTGCGCCGGCCACCAGCCAGAAGCTCGCCGCGCTCAAATCGCCGGGGATGTCGATGTCAAGCGGCTCAAGCCGGCGGATTTCGTGGACCTGAAATTTGGTGTAGTCCCCGTCTGCCTTCGGCCACATAGCCTGCAGCATCAGCTCCGTGTGGTCGCGCGTCATCACAGGCTCGATCACGGTGGTTGTGCCAGTTGCATATAGTCCTGCAATCAGGATCGCCGACTTGACCTGAGCGCTCGCGACGGGCATCACGTACTCGATGCCGTGCAGCGGGACCTGGCCACCGACAATCAGCGGCGGCCATCGCGCGTCCGCACCCATCTCCCGCAGCGGAGTCACGACACGGTCCATCGGCCGCTTCGACAGCGATTCGTCGCCGCGAAGCTCGGTGGAGAAAGGCTGTGCCGCCAGTAGGCCGGCCAGCAGCCGCATCGTGGTGCCGGAGTTGCCGCAGTCCAGCGGCTCCGAGGGGTGGCGCAACCCCTCCATGCCGACGCCGTGCACCGACGAGTCAGTGATCTCAACGCCAAGCGCCCGCATGCAGCCGGCGGTCGACATCACATCAGCGCCAGTTGAAAGTCCTCGAAAGTGGCTGTCGCCGTCGGCGATCGAACCGAGAATCAGCGCGCGATGCGAGATCGACTTATCGCCGGGAACCCTGATGTCGCCCTGGAGCCGGCGCGCCTTGCGAACTGCCGCGATCATGCTCCCTCGTTCATCCATCGCTCGCGCACCGCGCGCGCTTCTTCAAACAGCTCGACCAGGCGCGGATCGTCTGCCTCGAGGTGCCGCCGCAATCGGGTGAGCGCGTGGCTGATGCCGTCGAGCTGCTCCAGGAGGTGGTCGCGGTTCGTGCGTGAGATACCCGTCGCCAGCACCGGGTCGCCGCCCGCAAGGCGGCTCATGTCTCGGAAACCCGAGGCCGCCACCTTCGACGCCTCCGGCCAGTCCGACCTGCCTGAGAGCGCGAGCACGTAGCCGACCGACAGCAAGAGCGCCGCGTGGCTGACGCCGGCCACGAGCCGGTCATGCGTGGCCGCATCCATCACGATCGGATGAGCGCCCACGGATTCAACGAGTCCGCGAACGGTCGGATCGTTCCGGGTGAGGATCCACGGCGCACTTTGGAAGAGGTCCGCATCCGCCCCATCGATGCCGGCGGCCTCGCGGCCGCACATCGGATGCCCCCCGACGAGGTCGATGCCCTCGGCCGCGGCCCAATCCATCACCCCCGACTTCGTGCTCGCCATATCGGTGATGACCTTGCCCGCGACGTGGCCTCGCAGCGCTTTGAACACGCCGGCCATGGCGAGGATCGGAACCGCCACCACGATCACGTCTGCCATGTCGATCGCGCCAAGGTCGCTTCCCGCAACATTCACGATGCCTCGATGCATCGCCTTGCGCACTGTGGCGGCGTCGTGGTCGAAGCCGACGATGGTCATCTCCGGGCGGGCCTTCTTCACGGCCATCGCGAAAGAGGCGCCCATCAGGCCGAGGCCCACCACGCCGATAGTCGGCATCGCCAGGCGGGCCTTAAGCGAGCTGCTTGGCGAGCGAGCCCAGCAGCCTGCGCAGGTCCTGCATCAGGCGGTCGAAGCTTTCGAAGTCGAGCGACTGCGCGCCATCCGACAGCGCCTGGTTCGGGGTCGGGTGCACCTCCACGATCAGGCCGTGCGCGCCTGCGGCCACCGCGGCGAGTGCCATCGGCCGCACCAGCGACCACTTTCCGGTCGCCTGTGAGGGGTCGACGATGATCGGCAGGTGCGAGAGCTCGCGCGCGAGCGGGATCGCATTGAGATCGAGCGTGAACCGTGTCGCCGTTTCGAATGTGCGGATGCCGCGCTCGCACAGGATCACATCGCGATTGCCCTGCGACAGCACGTACTCCGCGGCGAGGAGCCACTCCTCGATCGTCGACGACATTCCGCGCTTGAGGAGCACCGGCTTGCCCGACCGCCCCGCCTCCTGCAGCAGCGCGTAGTTCTGCATGTTTCGAGTCCCGAGCTGGAGAATGTCCGCGTACTTCGCGACCAGCTCCACGTCACCGGGGGAGACGACCTCGGTCACAACCTTCAGGCCTGTCTCGTCGCGGGCGGTCGCCATCATCTTTAGTCCGGACTCGCCGAGTCCCTGGAATGAGTACGGCGAAGTGCGTGGCTTGAACGCACCGCCGCGAAGAACCTTCGCACCTTGCGCGGCGACATGCCGCGCCGTGTCGAGGAGCATCTCCTCGCCCTCGACCGAGCATGGTCCGGCCATCATCACGACCTCGTCGCCTCCGATCCGGATGCCGCCGACGTCGACAACGGTGTCCAGCGGCCGGAACTCCCGGCTCGCAAGCTTGAAAGGCTTGGTGATCGGGATGATTTCGTGGATCCCGCCGAGGTGCGAGAACGCCTCCTTGTAGGCATATGCGTTGCCGCCGATCACTCCGACCAGCGTCCGCTCCTCGCCCTTGGAGATCTCGGTCTTCAGGCCGATCTCGTGGACGCGATCGACCACCGCGTCGATCTCAGCCTGGGTCGCCTGGTGCGCCATCACGATGATCACGGCAGCAGTGAGCCTCGCAGGGTTTCCAGGTCGCTCTTGATCGCGGCAGCGCCGCGCAGGTAGGCGAACTTCATCGCCGACTGCGGCCTTGGCGTGTTGTACAGCAGCAGCACACGGACGCACATGCGCACGCCGCGGGGGTTGGGCAGAGTCACGTCCATGTCGTGGCCGCAAAGCAGCGGCACGTCGAGCCAGCCCAGGCGGCGCGCCGCGTAGGCCGGGTACTCGGCGGTGAGGTCGTGCGTTGTCGTGAAGTAGGCGAAGCAGATCTCGGAGACGGCGAGATCGTTGAGGACAGTGAGCTCGCGGAGGAGCTCGTCGGTCGCCTCAGTGATCGCCTCCTCCGTGTTCGCGGTTGCCGTGGTGGCGCCGCGGATCCCCCTTACCGACATGCCTTCAAGAGTCCCTTCACGAGTGGCAGCGGGTCGGCGCCTTTGTCGATCTCCGCCACGATGGCGCTGCCCACGACGGCCGCGTCCGCCGACCCGCGCAGCGACTTCATGTGCTCCGGTCGCGAGATCCCGAACCCCGCCGCAATCGGCAGGTCGGTGTGCTTTCTCACCTCGCCAAGCAGCTCCGTCATCCCGGGCGGCAGCTCGCTGCGCGCACCGGTGATACCGGTGACGGTTACGCAGTAGACGAAACCGCTCGAGTGCTCGCAGATGGTCGTCATCCGTTCGCGAGACGTCGTCGGCGCCACCATGAACACTGTGTCGAGCGAGGCCGAGCGCAGCCAGCCCGCTACGGGCTCCGACTCCTCTAACGGAAGGTCCGGCACGATGACGCCCGCGACACCCGCCTGGGCCGCCTCCGCCGCGAACCGCCGGGGGTCATGGGAGAGGATCGGGTTGATGTAGGTCATCAGCACGACCGGCGTGCCCTCGGTCGCGACACCCGCCGCCAGCTCCAGGGCGGCGCCGACCGTCATCCCATGCTCGAGGGCAACCTGACCCGCGTGCTGGATCACGGGACCATCCGCCAGCGGGTCCGAGAACGGAATGCCGATCTCGAGGGCCGCGATGCCTGACGTGGCGAGCTTCTTGCCGATCTCGAGCGAACGCTTACGGTTCGGATGGCCCGCCATCATGTACGCGACGAGCTTCAGGTCTCCATGTGCTCGCAGCGCCGCGTCGAGACGCGAGGCTTCAGCCACCATCTACTGAATCCATGTCCTTGTCGCCGCGCCCCGATAGGCAGACGAGGATTCGACCACCGGGTCCCATCTCACGCGCGATGACGCCGGCTTGATGCAGCGCGTGCGCTGGCTCGAGCGCCGGCATGATCCCTTCGAGCCGGGTGCACAGCTTGAACGCGGCCAGCGCATCCTTATCGCCCACTGCCACGTAATCGACGCGCTCGAGGTCGCGCAGGTACGCGTGCTCCGGACCCACGCCAGGATAGTCGAGCCCTGCGGAGATCGAGTGCGTCGGCAGCACCTGGCCGTCTCCGTCCTGCAGCAGGTACGAGAAGGTGCCGTGCAGCACGCCCGGGCGTCCGCCGACGAGTGAGGCCGCGTGCTTCCCGCTCTTGATTCCAGAGCCGGCCGCCTCCACGCCGACGAGCGCCACGTCCTTGTCGTCGATGAAGGCGGTGAAGATCCCGATGGCGTTGGAGCCCCCGCCCACACACGCGACCACCACGTCGGGCAGCTTGCCGTCGACCGACAGGTATTGTTCCCGCGCCTCGTCGCCGATGATGCGCTGCAGGTCGCGGACCATCTCCGGGTACGGGTGCGGGCCGACCACCGAACCGATGATGTAGTGAGTCGTGCGGACGTTCGTGACCCAGTCGCGGATCGCTTCGGAGGTCGCGTCCTTCAGCGTCTTCGTGCCGCTGGTCACCTCTTTGACATCGGCCCCCAGCAGCTTCATGCGGCGGACGTTCATGGACTGCCGGCGCATGTCCTCGGTCCCCATGTAGACCACGCAGTCGAGTCCGAAGCGCGCGCACACCGTCGCGACCGCGACGCCGTGCTGGCCCGCCCCGGTCTCGGCGATGATCCGGGTCTTGCCCATGCGGAGGGCGAGCAGCGCCTGGCCGACGGCGTTGTTGAGCTTGTGCGCGCCGGTGTGGCAGAGGTCCTCGCGCTTGAAGTGGATGTGCGCGCCGCCGAAATGGGCGCTCATCCGATTTGCCGCGTACAGAGGGGTCGGCCGGCCGATGAAAGCGTGGCGGTGGCCGGCGAGCTCGAGCTGAAACTGCGGGTCGGCCTTGGCCTCATGCCAGACGCCTTCCAGCTCATCGAGCGCGCCCATGAGCGTCTCAGGGACGTACTGGCCGCCGTAAGGCCCGAACCGCCCACGAACTGGATGCTTGATCACTAGTCTCCTCCCCGCCGTGCGGGGAGGGTGGCGCGCAGCGCCGGGCGTTTGATCCCTAATCTCCTCCCCGCCCCGCCGGGGAGGTGGCGCGAAGCGCCGGTGGCGAGTACAACTCTCAACTGAGGATCTCAGCAAGTCTCACGGCATGCACGAACGCGCGCACCTTGTCGGGGTCCTTGACCCTCAAGGACGCCTCGACGCCGCTCGAGACGTCGACGCCGTAGGGCTTGTAGCTGCTCACGACCTTGCCCACGTTACCCGGTTCGAGACCGCCGGCGATGAACACCTTCCGGTTCTCCAGCAACTCGCGGGCCAGGTCCCAGTCCCACGTGCGCCCTGTCCCGCCGCGCTGGTCGGCGGACCAGGAATCGAGCATGATCGGGTCGAGCCAGGCGGCTGCATCCGGGACCACGTCGTCCCGGATCTTGAGCACTTTCATGACCGGGCGGCCCGCGTCGAAACCCGGAGCCTCGGAGCCATGGAGCTGCAGGAGGTCAAGGCCGACGAAGTCGGCGATCTCCCGCACCTCGGACGGGTCCTGGTCGATAAATACACCCACGATCGACGGCCGCACCGCCAGGCCATCGACGATCGCCTTGGCCTCTTCGGGGGTGACGCGCCGGTCGGACGAGCAGAAGTGAAACCCGAGCAGGTCGGCGCCCGCCTCGACCGCCTCGTGGGCGCTCTGCGCGTCGCAGATGCCGCAGATCTTGACCCTGACCATTAGATCGAGACTAACTCGCGGAGGCTTGCGGACGGGTCGGGCGACCTCATCAGCATCTCGCCGACCAGAATCGCGTCGGCGCCCGCCTCGCGCATCCGGCGAGCGTGGTCGACGGTTTGGATGCCGCTCTCCGCGACCAGCACAACCCCCCTGGGGACCAGCTTGCGCAGGCGCTCGGTGAGTCCGAGGTCGACCTCGAATGTGCGCAGGTCGCGATGGTTGACGCCGACGACCTGCGCCCCCGTCTCGATGGCGACCGAGACCTCGTTCTCGTCGTGGACCTCAACCAGCGCGGACAGGCCACGGCTCCGCACCACCGCCAGCAGCCTTCGCAGCTCAGCAGGCTCTACCGCGGCGACGATGAGAAGCACCGCGTCGGCGCCCGCTGCCCGCGCTTCTCCGATCTCGTATGGGTCGGTGATGAAGTCTTTGCGCAGGATGGGCAGATCGGTGGCCAGCCGAGCGGCCGCGATATGCTCGGGCCGGCCGCCAAACCCGGCCATGTGGGTGAGCACGGAGATGGCCGCGGCGCCGCCCTCGGCATAGGTCCGCGCCAGATCGATAGGCCGGTAGTCCTCAGTCAGGACACCCATGCTCGGCGTCCGCTGCTTCATCTCCGCAATCACCGCGAGGTGTGGGCGTCGCAGCGCGCCCACGAAATCCTTGGGCGTGTAGTCGTGGATCGCCCGCTCGAGCTCGTCGTCTTTGACGAGGCCGCGCCGCCGCTCCATGTCCTGCCTGGCCTCGGCGACCAGGCGGGACAGGAGATCAGACTCCGTCACTCGTGTGAGATTCTCGCCCAGCGCTGAAGAACATCGTTGGCGCGTCCCGAGTCGATGGCGTCGGCGGCCAGGCGGACACCGTCGCGCCAGTCCTTAGCCAACCCGGCTGCGCGCAGCGCCGCCGCGGAATTGAGCAGGACGACATCGCGGCGTGGGCCGGCGGCGCCCCCGAGCACCTCGCGCGCGATGCGCGCGTTCTCCTCCGGCCCACCGCCCCGCATGGCCCTTGGGTCGGACCGATTCAGGCCGGCATCGGCGGGGTCGAGCTGATATTCCTTGCGTCCGCCGTCGATCTCGATCACGAGCGAAGACGAGCTCGTCGACAGCTCATCCATACCGTCGCCCGCGTGGAAAACGATCGCGCGCTCGACGCCGAGCTTCGCGAGGACGTCGGCCATCTTCGCGGCGAGGTTTGCGTCGGCCACACCCAACGCCTGGTACTTCGCCCCGGCCGGGTTGCAAAGGGGACCGAGAATGTTGAACACAGACCGCAAGCCGAGTTCGCGGCGCGGCACGGCTGCGAAGCGAAACGACGGATGAAAGATCGGCGCGAACAGGAAGCCTATGCCGGCCTGGTCGATGCATCGAGCGACGCCATCCGGGGCGAGGTCGATCTTGACCCCGAGCTGCTCGAGTACGTCGGCGGATCCACACAGCGAAGACGCTGCGCGATTTCCGTGCTTGGCGACCCTTGCTCCGCACGCCGACGCGACGATCGCCGCGAGCGTGGAGATGTTGAACGTGGCCAGCCCGTCACCCCCCGTGCCGCACGTGTCGAGGAGCCCGCCCTGCACCTCGATCGGTGTTGCCAGCGCTCTGGCCGTGCGGGCGAAACCTGTGAGCTCGTCGACGGACTCGCCCTTCATTCGCAGCGCGACCATGAAGCCGGCGATCTGCACCGGCGTGGCGTCGCCCCGCATGATCGTCTCGAAGGCGTGCGCAGCCTCGGCCTCGCTCAGCGATTCGCACCTCACGAGCTTGGCAATTGCCTCGATCAAGACGTCCCTCGCGCCGCGCGCCTGATGAAGTTGCTGAGGATCTTCTTGCCTTCCTTAGTCAGCACCGACTCCGGGTGGAACTGCACGCCGTAGGTCGGGTAGCGCGAGTGACGCAGGCCCATCACGGTTCCGTCGTTGGTCCACGCGGTGACGACGAGCTCGTCGGGCAGCGACGATCGTTCCACGATCAGCGAGTGGTACCGCGTCGCCTCGAACGGATCCGCGACGCCCGCGAGCACGCCCGAGTTGTCGTGCCGGATCCATGACGTCTTGCCGTGCGAGGGCTCGTTGCGCACGACCTTCCCGCCGAGCACCTGGCCCAGGCACTGGTGGCCGAGGCAAACGCCCAGGATCGCCACCTTGCCGTTGAGCTCCTTGATCGCCTGGTTGGAGATGCCCGCATCGTCGGGCGTGCCCGGGCCCGGCGAGATGACCACGCCGTCGTATTGCGCCAGCTCCGCGATGCTCACCTCGTCGTTGCGAAAGACCGTGGGCTCGACCCCGAGCTCACCGAAGTACTGGACGAGGTTGTAGGTGAAGGAGTCGTAGTTGTCGATCACTGCAAGCCGCGCTGTGGGAGAAGCCATTACAGCTTCTCGGCCATCTCGATCGCCTTGAACATCGCGCCCGCCTTCTCCAGCGTCTCCTCGAACTCCCGCTCGGGCCGCGAGTCGGCGACGACTCCCGCGCCCGCCTGCACGTAGGCGACGTCATCGGCGACGACGATGGTCCGCAGCGTGATCGCCATGTCGAGGTTGCCGCCGAAGCTCACATATCCCGCGGAGCCCGCGTAAACGCCGCGCTGGTCGGGCTCGAGGTCCGCGATGATCTCCATCGCCCGGATCTTCGGGGCGCCGGAGACGGTGCCGGCGGGAAAGGCGGCGCGCAGCGAATCGACCGATGTGCAGCCGTCCTTCAGGTCACCGCTCACGGTCGACGAGATGTGCATGACGTGCGAGTAGCGCTCCACCTCCATGAGCCTGTCCACCTTCACGGTGCCCGGCCTCGCGACGCGGCCGACGTCGTTCCGACCCAGGTCCACCAGCATCACGTGCTCGGCCCGCTCCTTCAGGTCGCTGAGCAGCTCGCGCTCGAGACGCGCGTCCTCGGCGGGATCGGCGCCCCGCCGGCGCGTGCCCGCCAGCGGCCTCGTCTCCACGCGCCTTCCTTCGACCTGGACCAGCTTCTCGGGCGACGTCCCGACCACGTGGCGGTTTCCGCCCAGCGCGAGAAAGAACATGTACGGCGATGGGTTGATCGCGCGCAGGCAGCGATACACATCGAAAGGGCTGGCGGCCAGGTGCTTGCGGAAACGCTGCGACACCACGACCTGGAAGGCATCGCCGGCGAGGATGTGCTCGCGCGCCGCATCGACCATCGCGTGGAACTGGCCGGGAGTCATGTTCGCCTCCCATTGGCCGCCGTCTACACCCGGCGCGCCAGCGCGTAGCGCGTCGGCAGCAAGCCGCTTCTCCATCTCATCGATGCGAGCGACCGCGTCCTCGTACTCCTCGCGGTCTGGGCGGTGGATCGTGAGCAAGCGGAGGCGGCGCGTGACGTGGTCGAAGATCGCGAGGTCCTCAGCCCGAAGGAATGCCGACTCCGGCATCGGCGGCGGCGCACCGGCAGCGACGGGCAGGCGCTCGAAATGCCGGGCCGTCTCGTAGCCGAGGTACCCGACCGCGCCGCCGTGGAATCGCGGAATCCCAGGCACCGTCGACTCGGCTGCGACCGCGCGGAGCGCAGGGAGCGGATCGCCGTCGCCGAGCTCGAGTTGCTTCGGCTGATAGCCGATGAATGAATAGCGCGCGAGACGCTCGCCGCCCTCGACGCTCTCGAGCAGAAACCCGGGCGAGTCGGGCGGGCACAGCAACGTGTATGCGAGGACGGGGGTCAGCATGTCGGCCAGCACTTCCCGATACACCGGGATCAGAGCGTGGGTGCGGGCCAGGGCCCGGGATTCCTCCCGGGAGGGGGTGGACTCTCTCATCTGCTCTCCAAACTGATCTCGTCTCGACTGTCCGCCCGGGTCCTACGTCCGGGCCGGAACGTGAACTCTATCAAACAATCTCCTCCCCGCCACCACTGGGGTCGCCGCGCCGAAGGCGCGGGAGTGGCCGGAGCGCCGGGTGGGGAGTCCGACTGCCCTACTTGCCTGCCTTCATCTCGCGTTTCACCTCGCGCGCGTGCGCCATCGACTCCTCGGAATCGACATCTGCCACGGTATGCCAGTTCGCCGCGTGCTTCTCCCAGCCAGGCGGCTTGACGTCGAACTTCTTCGCGAGCACGGCGATCAGGATCTTCACTTTCATGTCGCCAAATCCGGGCAGCTTCTTGATCCGTCCGGCGAGCTCGTCGCCAGTCTTCGCTTCTCTCCACACGGCGCCGGCGTCGCCTCCGTAGTCGGACACGATCGCCTGGCACAACGCCTGGACCCGGGCGGCCATGCTGCCTGGGAAGCGATGCAGCGCGGGGCGCTCGCGGAAGACCTTGACCAGCTTGTCCGGGTCCATCGTCGCGATCTCACGCACGTCGAGCCCGCCGAGGCGCTGCTTCAGGTCGTATGGACCGCGGAACGCCTTTTCCATCTTCACCTGCTGATCGAGAACGAGGCCGATCAGCAGGGCCAGATGATCGGTCTCGAGGAGCTGATTCGCCTCCGGTACATCGGTCCATACGATCGGCATAACTAGCTGATTATGGCGGCCGGATAACCAGGGCCGCGGGTCTATCGTTGCCTAGTTATGGGACGCCCACTCCTGCCCGCATACGTGCTGAGCGCCGTTGCTGTCGTTGCGGCCATTCTCGGCAGCCTCGTCATCTTCGAGACCGCTTCGATCAAGCTCACCGTTCCCGCCTCCAGGATCGTCGCCAACAAGACGCTGAAAGGCGGGCCGTCGGGCGCTGACATTGCGACCACGCGCATCCAGGCGGACGTGACCGACAGCGAACATGGCACGACTGCGTCCGCTCCGGTCCCGCCAACATACGCGACCGGCGAAGTCGTCTTCGCATGCAGCGCGTGCACCAGCGGCACAACGACGATTCCCAACGGCACGATGGTGTCGACCGCAGCCCACACTCACTATGCGACGCAGGGCTCGGCCGACCTTACACCACAGCAAAAGACCGTGACCGTCCCGATACGCGCGGTCCTGCCTGGTCTCCCCGGCAACACCGCCGCGAACACAGTGACCGTGATCGACAAGCCGATCACGAACGTGACGGTTCAGAACCCAAAACCGATCGCGGGTGGCGCCGAGGCTGGAGTGGCGCAGGTCGTGCAGCAGTCGGACCTTGACCGCGTGCGGGCAGAACTCATGGCGAAGATCGTCGTAGACCTCAACGCAACGCTGACCGCACAGGCCGGGGGCTTGAGCTTCGTCATCGACGGGCAGCCCACGATCAACGTCACCAGCGACCACGCGGTCGGGGACCGGGTCGCAACGTTCACGATGACGATGTCCGCCACCCAGGGCGCGATCGCATTCTCTTCCGCCCAGGCGGATGCGCTCATGCGAACTGCGCTCGACCAGAAGATTCCGAAGGGCTTCACCCTGACCCCTGACCCGGTCGAGACGAGCTACCAGCTCCAGAAGACCAGCGTCAACGGTGACGTCACCATCAAGGGAGCGGCGATCGGGGTGGTCGTGCCCAACATCACAGTCAGCCAGCTCAAGTCACGGATCAAAGGCCTTCGGGTCGACGTGGCGAGACATCAGCTGGAACAGGTGGCGCCCGGCGTGATCGCGGACATCACCGTGCGGCCGGCGGTGCCATGGCTGCCGGTGCTACAGGACCACATCACGCTGACGATCGTGCGGGAACCGGTGACGGTCTGAGCCGGTTATCCACTACCACGGCGCTGCACGAACTGGAATCCGAACCGGCCCTTTACGCAGAGGTGGCCCGAGGTGACGCTGTGGTCGAGCGGTGACGTCACCTTCACGATCGAGTTGTCCTGCACATGCAGCTCGAGCATGCAGCCGACTCCGCAGTAAGGACAGACCGTCTCGGTCACGTGCTGCTTGTTCTCATCCCACGTGTCGGCCTGGCGCATGTCGTGCTCGCTCTTGAACATCAGCGCGCCGGTCGGGCAGACACCGATGCAGTTTCCGCAGTACACACATGCGGACTCCGGAAGCCCAACCGTGAACTCCGTCGAGATGTGCGCCTCGAAACCGCGGCCGGCGACGCCGATCGCGAATGTGTTCTGCGCGTCGACGCCGCACGCTTCTACGCACTTGTAGCAGAGGATGCAGCGCGAGTAGTCGCGCACGTAGAGATCGTTGTCGACCTTCACCGGCTGCGCGACGGTGGCGGCGCCGGGTCCGAAGCGCTGCGGCTGCGCGCCGTATCGCGACATCCATCCGTGGACCTCCGGCGCGCACAAGGACATATCGACCGACGAGCCGAGAAGCTCGAGCACCAGCCGGCGACTGTGGCGCACTCGCTCGGAATCGGTCTGGATCTTCATTCCCGGCTCGACCTTGCGCGAGCAAGCGGGCACCAACACCCGCGAGCCCTCGACCTCGACGACGCAGACTCGGCACACGTTGACCGGCGTCAGCGTCTCGAGGTTGCAGAGCGTGGGCGTGTCGATGCCGAGACGCCCGCAAGCGTCGAGGATCGTCATGCCCTCCATCACCTGCACGTCGTGGCCGTCGATGCTCACCTGGAGCATTCGCCGCGGGACGCCAACAAAAACGGGGCTAGACATTCAGCACCTTCAGCTGGATCACTGCCGACTGGATCGCGCTCGCCGCGGTCTGGCCCAGCCCGCAGATCGATGCATCCCGCATCGCCTGCGCGATGTCGGCGAGCAAGGCGACGTCGCCATCGCGATTTGACGTCTGACGGTCGACGAGAAGGCGATTGAGAATCTCCTCCTGCCTCTTGGTGCCGACGCGGCAGGGCACGCACTGCCCGCACGACTCGTGGCGGAAGAATCGAGCGATGCGCAGGAGGATCCCCTCGAGGTCGGCGCTGTCGTCGAGGACCATCACCGCGCCCGAACCGAGCGTGGCGCCGATTGCGCGTGTGCCCTCGAAGCTCAGCGGCACATCGAGCTGGGCTTCGGTGACGAAGGAGCCGGCAGCGCCGCCGAGAAGAACTGCGCGCAGGCTCCGGCCTTCTCGCAAGCCGCCCGCCATGTCGATGAGGGCGCGAAGCGTCGTGCCCATCAGGACCTCGTACACGCCCGCACGCTGGACATGGCCCGACAGGCAGAACAGCCGCGTGCCCGTCGAGTCGGGTGTCCCGGTCGCGGCGAAAGCCGCGCCGCCTTCGCTCACGATGTCGAGCACGTTGACCAGCGTCTCCACGTTGTTGACGAGGGTCGGCTTTCCAAACAGGCCCGCCTGCACGGGAAACGGCGGCTTGTTCCTCGGCTCCCCCCTCTTCCCTTCGATCGAGTTGAACAGCGCGGTCTCCTCGCCGCAGATGTAGGCGCCCGCACCTCTGCGCACCTCGATGTCGAATCGAAGGCCCGAGCCCGCGACGTCATCGCCGAGATAGCCATGTTCGCGCGCAAGACGCACCGCGTTTTCGATGCGGTGACGAGCCAGTGGATATTCGGTGCGGACGTACAGGTAACCGCGCTCGCAGCCCGTCGCAACCGCAGCGATCGTCATTGCCTCGATGATGGCGAACGGGTCGCCCTCCATGAGCACACGGTCCTTGAAGGTTCCCGGCTCCGATTCGTCCGCATTGCATACCAGGTGGTGTGGGCGGACCGGCGCGCGCGCAACCGCATCCCACTTGCGCCCGGTGAGGAACGCAGCCCCTCCACGACCTAGCAGCTTCGCGTCGGTCAATTCGCGGATCACCGCCTCGGGACCGAGCTCGAGGGCTCGGCGCAGAGCTGCGAATCCGCCGGCGGCTCGATATGCGTCGATGCTCTGGGGGTCAACGTGGCCGACTCGACGTAGGAGCTTTATTTCCTCCCCGCCCCGCGGGGAGGTGGCCCGAAGGGCCGGTGGGGAGTACGCCTCCCCCTCAACGGGCCAAACACCTCCGCCCAGCAGCGCAATGACCCCGTCGGTTGACGCCGGCGCGAGCCGGCCTTCCGCATGGTGCCCCGAAGGCCCCGTCCTCTCAACACGCGCCGCCGGTGCGCGATCGCACAGGCCGAGACACGGACTGCGATGCCAAACGGCGCCTTCCCTCGCCGAACCGGCGGGACCAAACCTCGCCTCCAGCTCGCGGCACAGGTCGTCGGCGCCGGCGCATTTGCACGCGACGTCATCGCATACAGCAACCGACAGCCCCGGCTGCTCGTCCAGCGCGAACCGGTCGTAGAAGCTCGCGACCCCATACGCTTCCGCCGGCGGCACGTTCAGGCGCCGGCACGCGTACTCGAGGCCGCCGCGGCTGATCCAGCCGACCTCGTCCTGCAGCCCATGGAGCACGGGCAGCAATAGGTCGCGCTTCGAGCGGACGGCGCGACCTCCGCGCGCAAGGTGGTCGTCTGCGGCCACCCGCGTGCCGCCTTCCCACAGCGACTCCGGCGGTCCGAGGACGGCGTCGACGGCCGCGATTTCAGCAGCGGTCGGCGGCCCTCCGGTGGTGCGAATGTCCAATTACGAGACCGAGGTGCTCAGCTTGTCGACTCTGATGGCGCTCGCCTTGAACTCGGCCGTCCCCGACTTCGGATCGGTGGCATCGATCGTCAGCACGTTCGTCGCCACCTGGTCGGGAAAGTGGAGCGTCAGGAAGGCCAGGCCAGGGCGCAACGTGGCGTCGAAGCGAACCGGCACCTCGACCGAACCACGGCGAGAGCTCGCGCGCACCCGCTCGCCATCGGCGATCCCCAGCCGCGCGCCATCGGCAGGCGACAGCAGCAACGCTTCGCGCTGTCGGAGCGGCGAGCTGTAGGCGCCGGTCTGAACGCCGGTGTTGAAGGAGTCGAGCCGCCGGCCTGTGGTGAGGCGGATGGGAAATTCCTCCGTCAGCTTGTCCACCGGTGGGTCGTGCTCGACCACGCTGAACGGCGCGCGCGGTCCCTCGACCGGGTCCTTCCAGAGCCGCGCGTGCAGGAACTGCGTGCCAGGGTGGGACTCGTCCGGGCATGGCCACTGGATCCCACCGAGCTCATCGAGGCGCGCATACGCCATACCGGTATGCATCGGCGAAAGACTGCGGCATTCGTCCCAAACCTGCTCCGCCGTCGGCTGACCCCAGTCGCAGCCAAGCCGCCTCGCGAGCTCAGAGATGATCTCGATGTCATCGCGCGCTCCCGCCGGCGGGTCGAGAGCGCGGCGCACCCGCTGCACGCGGCGCTCGCTGCTGGTGACCGTCCCGTCAGACTCTGCCCACCCCGCCGCCGCCGGTAGGACGACATGCGCGAGCTCGGCCGTCTGCGTGAGAAAGATGTCCTGCACCACGAGATGGTCCAGGCTGCTGAGCAGACGCACGGCGCGCGTCTGGTCGGCTTCTGAGCGGGCAGGATTCTCGCCAACGATGTAGACGGCCTTCATCTCGCCGCGTTCCATCGACTCGAACATCTGGCTCAGGTGATAACCGCGCTTGGGAGGTACCACCGCCTTCCACGCCTTTTCAAATGGCGCTCGTTTCTCCGGATCCTCGACGTCCTGGAAGCCGGGCAGCCGGTTGGGAATCGCGCCCATGTCGCCGCCACCCTGCACGTTGTTCTGGCCGCGCAGCGGGTTGAGGCCGCAGCCGTATCGACCGACCTTGCCGGTGAGAAGGGCGAGGTTGATCAGCGCCAGCACGTTGTCGACCGCGTTGTGGTGCTCGGTGATGCCGAGCGTCCAGCAGATCATGGCGCGGTCGGTGCGGCCGTATTCGAGGGCGACCTCCCTGATGGCCGCAGCCGAAACGCCGGTCTCTGCCTCGGCTCGCTCGAGCGTGTAGGGCTCGACGCATTTGGCGTAATCGTCGTAGCCCGTGGTCGCGCGTGCGATGAACTCTCTGTCTGCGAGGCCTGCGTGAATGATCTCTCTCGCCATCGCATTCGCAAGCGCGATGTCGCTGCCGACATCGATCCCGAGCCATAGGTCCGCCCATTCCGCGGAGGTCGTGCGCCGCGGGTCCACCGCGACGAGTCGCGCTCCATTGCGCACACCGCGCAGCAGGTGGTGAAAGAAAATCGGATGGGTCTCGCGTGCATTCGAGCCCCAGAGGAGGACGAGGTCGGTCTCCTCAGCCTCTCGATATGAAGAGGTTCCTCCCCCCGCTCCGAACACTGTCGCCAGACCGACGACGCTCGGAGCGTGTCAAGTCCGGTTGCAGCTGTCGACGTTGTTGCTGCCCATGACCACACGGGTGAACTTCTGCGCCATGAAGTTCATCTCGTTCGTCGTCTTCGAGCAGCTGAACATCCCGAAACCGTTCGGACCCATCGCGCGGGCCCTGGCAAACCCATCAGCCGCGCGTGTGAGCGCCTCTTCCCAGCTCGCGGGCCGGAGCCGGCCGCCATCCCTGACCAGCGGTTGGGTCAGGCGGACCATGCCATCGTCCATGTTCGTCAAATATAGCCGTGGGTCAAAGATCCACAGGTGGTTGTATCCTCGCCCGTTTATGCCCAGTGTGGGGCTCAGGGCAGAGTCCGAACCTCGTGATTACGAGCCGGGCTCGCGAGAGGACTTCGACCGGCTGTATCGAGACACCCCCAAACCAATGACCAACAAGACGGGTTGATCCTGATCGTCTCGTCGGCCGGAGCGCACCAGGCCAAATTGTTCGCACGGGACGGCCTGACGCCTTCCACCAGCACCGCGAGCTCCGCGAGAGAGGGCGAGAACGATGCCGCTGCCGATGCGGCGGCGGTAGCAGCCGAGGCCCAGAAGGAAGCCGCTGCGAACGCAGCCGAGGCAGCGAAAGAGGCGGCCGCGAAGGCAGCCGAGCAGGCCGCGAAAGCGCAGGACGAAACCGGTGACGTCGAGACGCAGACCGGTGACAACGAAACCGACGAAACCGGCCCGAACGACACCACTCAGGCCACCGGCACGAACAACGACAGCGGAGAGAACAAGGGCGAGAGCCACAGCGGCGACTAGAAGCTAGTAGGGCAATGATTCGGGAGGGTCGAGCGCATGCTCGGCCCTCTTTCTTATCGGCTCTGCGCCGACACGAAATCCCTGATCCGCTGTAGACCGCGCAACAACTCGTCCTCCGACTGCGTGTACGCGATGCGAATGTAACCCTTGCCCGCCGCACCGAACGCGGTGCCCGGTAGGACTGCAACACCCGATTCGCTGAGCAGACGATCGGCCAGCTCGCGCTCGCCGAACCCAGTGCCCTCGACGTTTGGAAATGCATAGAACGCACCCTGGGGCCGCGCGCAGCGGATGCCGGGGATGGAGTTGAGCCCGTCGACGACCAGGTCACGGCGGTGCTCGAAGACCTTCACCATGCGCGTAACGGCATGCGCCGACTCTGGCGCCGACAGCGCCTCGATGGCAGCCATCTGCGTGAAGCCGGCGGCGCATGACGACGAGTTGATCATCAGCTGATCAAGCTTCGCCACCAGGGCTTTCGGCGCGACCGCATAACCGAGTCGCCATCCGGTCATCGCATATGACTTCGAGAGCCCGTCCATGAGCACGGTGCGTTCGCGCATGCCCGGGTGCGAGAGCGGCGATACGTGCTGAAAGCCGTAGACGAGCTGGCTGTATATCTCGTCGGAGACCACCATCAGGTCGTGCTCATTCGCGAGGTCGCACACGAAGCGAACATCCTCTTCGGTGAGCACACCGCCGGTTGGGTTCTGCGGTGTGTTGATGATCAGCATCCGCGTTTTCGGATTGACCAGCGACGCGAGCTCGTCGAGGTCCATCCGGAACCCCGTCTCCTCGCGGAGCGTGACCACCTTGGGCACCGCCCCGATGAAGCTGACCTGCGATGCGTATGCGGGATATCCCGGGTCGGGAAGGATGATCTCGTCGCCAGGTTCGATGCAGGCAAGCAGGGTGAAGAGGAGCACGTTCTTGGAGCCGGGCACGAGCACAACCTCGCCGGCGTCCACGTCCGTTTTGAGGGTCCTCGTCACGAAGTCGGCCACAGCCTGCCGAGCCTCGAGGATCCCGCTCGCGGGCGTGTAGTGCGTGTAGCCGTTCTGCATCGCGGAGATGCCGGCTTCGATGATGTTGTCGGGCGTGGAGAAATCCGGCTCGCCTATCTCGAGGTGGACGATGCGCTTGCCCTCGGCCTCGAGACGCCGTGCCTTCGCCAGCACCTCGAAGGCGCTCTCCGTGCCCAGGCGCGACATCCGCTCGGCGAATTTGATGGCCACGTTCGGAATCCTATTTCACCTCCCCGCCGTGCGGGGAGTCCTGCATTTCCTCCCCACCCCGCGGGGAGGTCCGGCTTTCCTCCCCGCCGTGCGGGGAGGGTGGCGCGAAGCGCCGGGTGGGGAGCTCAATCAATGAACACCGGCCAGCGCGCCACCGTCGACGCCGATCGTCTGGCCGGTGATGTACCCCGCCTGCTTCGAGCAGAGGAAGGCACACGTGGCGCCAAACTCTGCCGGATCTCCGAGCCGGCCCATCGGCGCGCTCGCGGCCATCCGGCTGATCCGCTCGTTCGGGTCGGCGCCTGAGGCCGCCGCCACCTGGCGGATGCGGTCCGTGAGGATGGCGTCCGGGGCTAGGCAGTTGACGGTGATTCGGTCTGGCGCCAGCTCGAGCGATAGCGTCTTCGCGAGTCCCGTCACGGCCGCACGCAAAGAGTTCGACAGGGCGATGTTGGGTATGGGCTGGCGCACCGCGATGGACGTGATGCATACGATCCGTCCCTGGTCCGAACGCTTGAGATGTGGCAGGCCGGCCCGAATCAGCCGCACCGCGCTCATCAGGGTCAGGTGAAACGCCACCTCCCATTGCTCGAGCGGTGTGCTCTGGAATGTTCCCGGCGGCGGTCCCCCTGCATTGACCACCAGGACATCGAGACTCGGCAGCTTGGTGATCGCCGACCTGACGAGGGCCTCGGGGTCACCCGGTTTCGACATGTCGGCGGCAAGCCATCCGGCGGCATTGATCTGCTTGGCGGTGCCCTCGATGGACACCGGATCGCGCGACGAGATGAAAACCTCCGCACCTTCCGCGATCAGCGCCTCGGCGCACGCGCGCCCCAGCCCCTTGCTTGCCGCCGTGACCAGCGCGCCGCGCCCCTTCAGCCCCAGGTCCATGTCTTTCCTCCTTCACCCGCTCGTGTTGACGTACCACTGCGTGACGTACTGAAAGCGATCTCCAGGCTCGATCACGCTGTTCATGTGCACGCCGTGCACGCGTTGCGAGATTGCGTAGTCGTAGTGCGGCGAGTAGAGAAAGATCGCGGGTGCCGCGTCGACAAGCTGGGTCTGGAAATCGAGATACGCGGCCAATCGAGCTGACGGGTCGACTGCGGCCAGACCGTCCTCGAGGTCCTTGTCGATGAGGCCCCATCCGCGCGTGTACGCGAAGTTGAGCGATCCCGCGGGGGCGCCCGAGTGCCACATCGCGTTGAGGTCGGGATCCGGACCGACGTCGTAGCGTACGAGCGCGGATTGGTAGTTGTGGACGACAAGGAATTTCTGGACCAGGTCCGACGATGAAACCGGCTTCACGTCGGCCTGGATGCCGATCTCGAGCAGCTGCCTTGCGACCGCATCGCCGATCTCTCGGTTCGGGAACGGGCTGGCCACGACAAGGTCGAACCTGAAGGGCACCCCGCCCTTGGAGCGCAGCTTGGATCCGGGCGACAGTATCCAGCCGGCTGTGTCGAGCGCCCTGGCCGCGGCCACCGGGTCGTAGGGGTGGCTGGCTGCGGCCGCTGCCGAATAGGCCCAGTTACCGGTCGGGATGGGGCTGGGGTCGGGATCGCCGCGCCCGGCGAGCACCTCCCCGAGCACGCGCTGCCTGTCGACGGCCTGGGTGAGCGCGACCCGAACCTTGATATCGCCGAAGAAAGGCTTGCCGCTACCGTCCGGGTTGAACGTGATGAACGCGTTGGTGAACGTCTTGACGTCCTGCACGACGACGTCGGTCCTCCCCTGCAGCGCGACGACCTCCTGGGGCTCGAGACCACCCACCAGGTCGGCCGCACCTTGCAGGACCGCACGTATCGCCATCTGGGGATCCGAAACCGGATACGTCCTGAGGATCAGGTGGTCGAGGTATGGCTGCGGGTCGGCGTAGGGATTGCGGTCGAGTGTGATCGCCAGGGAGTTGATGCCCGCGACCTTGAACGGACCTGTGCCCATCGCGCGGAGCCCGCTGTATGGGCTCGCGATGATCTGCGCCGGGGCCATGCCATCGAAGATGTGCTTGGCGATGATGCCCGTGCGCAGCGCGAGCGGGAAGGAGGCCGTCGGCGCCTTCAAAGTAAACACGACCTGGTTGGGGCCGCCAGGCCCCACACCCACCTGGCGCCAGTCCATCGCGCCGGGCTGCGAGTACTCGAGGTCCTGGAGGGTATGGAAGGTGAAGAGCACATCGTCCGCTGTGAAGGGCTGCCCGTCGGCCCACTTCACGCCCTGCCGGATGTTGACCGTATAGGTCAGGTGGTCGGCTGAGATCGACCAGTCGGTTGCGAGCTGCCCAACGACGTTCTGCTCGGCGTTCACGGTCGTGAGCCCTTGGTAGATCACGCTGTCGACGTCGCGTGCGCTGTCGTCGGACTCGAAGAGCGGGTTCAGGGCCCCAGGCTGGCCGACGAGTGCCTCGACGGCCGTGCCGCCGCGTGCCGGCTTCGGCACGGTGGCGACCGGCTGGCACGCGACCAGGATCAGCACCGCCGCCAACGCGGCGGTGACGAGGCGGCTACGCGAGGTTATGAGCCTTGATCCAGGTCAGGACGACTGAGCAGATCAAGAAGGCCCCGGCAAGCACCCAGGTCGTCCAGTACACCTGCCGCTCCAGCCCGCGGCGGGTTCGATACCCGCCGCCCAGCCCGTCGCCGCCACCGCCGATCGTGCCGCCGAGGCCTGACGCCTTGGGGGTCTGGATCAGCACCCCGGCCATCAATAGGACCGCCAGCACCGCTTCGGTGAGGACCAGGATGTTGTTGACCTGCTTCATTACTGGTTACTTATACCGCGTTACGTATACCGCGCCTCGACGGCTTTCCAGTTGAGAGTGTTGAACCATGCGGTCACATAGTCCGCGCGCCGGTTCTGGTACTTCAGGTAGTAAGCGTGCTCCCAGACGTCGACGCCGAGGATGGGAGTCATGTTCTCCATGTAGGGGCTGTCCTGGTTCGGGTACGACTTGATCAGGAGCTTTCCACCTGTGTCCTTCAGCAGCCACGCCCAGCCGCTGCCGAACTGGCCGACCGCCGCCTTCTGCAGCTGCTCCTTGAGCGAGTCCCAGGTCCCGAAAGTGCTGCTGATCGCGTCGCCCAGAGTGCCGGATGGGCCGCCGCCGCCGTTCGGACCCATGATGGTCCAGAAGATCGAGTGGTTCGAGTGACCGCCCGCGTTGTTGCGCAGCACGGTGCGTACGTCTTCGGGCACGGTGTTGATCCCTCGCAGGAGATCCTCGACTGACTTCTTTGCCAGCTCCGGGTGCTTCTCTAGCGCGCCGTTGGCGTTGTTCACGTACGCCGTGTGGTGCTTGTCGTGATGAATCTCCATCGTCTTCGCATCGATGTGCGGTTCGAGCGCATCGAACGCGTATGGAAGCGGCGGAACCTCATATGCCATAGCGGGCAAACCCCCTTACTTACAGGCTGTGATCTTGATTACGAAAATCAGTCTAACCGCGCGGGGATTCCCGCCTGGTTGTACTCAGCAGTGAGGTGCCCCTAGGATCGAGGAATGATGACCGCACCGATTGTCCTTGTGCCCGGATTCTGGCTCGGAGCGTGGGCGTGGGATGAGGTCGCCGTCGCGCTTCGTGCCGAAGGCCACGATGTCACCGCGGTGACTCTGCCCGGTCTCGAGTCGGCGGACGCCGACCGATCCACGATCACGATGGCCGACCACGTCGACGCGATCTGCGAGGCGGTCAAGGCCGCCCGGGCTCCCGTCGTGCTCGCCGTGCACAGCGGAGCAGGAGTCCCCGGCTATGGAGCGAGCGATCGCGTTCCTAAGCAGATCGCTGCGATGGTCTACGTCGACTCCGCACCGGCGACGGGCGCGCTCGACCCCGACTTCGACGGTTTCGAGAAGGTGCTGCCTCCGCCGGAAGAGCTCGCGGCGGAGGAAAACCTCGATGGACTCAGTGAGGAGCAGCTCGAGACGTTCCGCAGGAGGGCCGTTCCCGAGCCGGGCGCCGCACTACGCGAGGGTCCAGCGCTGACCAACGACGCCCGGCTCGACGTGCCGAGCACGGTCATCTGCACGGGGTTCACGTCCGAGCAGGTCAAGGAGGCAGTCGGTCAGGGATACGCGTGGCTCGGGGGTCTCGCCGAGCTGCGCAACGTGACCTATATCGATCTGCCGACGAGCCACTGGCCGATGTGGTCGCGCCCACGCGAGCTCGCCCGGATCATCGGCGACGTCGCGAAGGCTTACGCGCCCGCCGCCCGCAAGACCTAGCGCCGGCGAGCGGCCTGATCGCGGACAGCCGCGGCCCGGCGCTCGACCTCCTTGGGGTCGCCGAGGTACCTGCTCGACCGCGGCCTGAAGTCGTCGGCGAGCTCGTACACGCGCGGAACGCCGGTGGGAATGTCCAGGTCCACCACCTGCTGATCCGTTAGGCCGTCGAGGTGCTTGACCAGCGCACGAAGGCTGTTGCCATGCGCCGACACAAGCACGCATGGCTCGCGCGTCAGGTCTGGCGCGATGGCGTCGTACCAGTACGGGAGCATTCGCTCGACGACGTCCTTCAAGCACTCGGCGCTCGGGAGCAACTCCGGCGGCATTCGCTCGTATCGAGAATCGTGCGACGGGTGGCGCGCGTCGGAGGTCTCCAGCGCGGGAGGCCGCACTTCGTAGCTGCGGCGCCACACCTTCACCTTTTCTTCGCCGAATTGCTCGGCCGTCTGCTTTTTGTTGAGCCCTTGCAGCGCACCGTAGTGCCGCTCGTTCAAACGCCAGCTGCGCCGCACGGGGATCCACGTCCTCTCCATCTCCGCGAGAGCCAGGTCGGCTGTCTGGATGGCACGGATCAGGACCGAGGTGTGAACGACGGTCGGCGCCAGTCCGGCGGCGCGCATGAGCCGCCCCGCCTCCATCGCTTCGGTCACGCCGAGGTCGCTGAGCGGAACGTCATGCCAGCCGGTGAACAGGTTCTCGAGGTTCCAGGTGCTCTGGCCGTGGCGCAGGAGCACCAGGGTGCCCAGCCGGTTAACGATGTCCGTACACCCCCGCGGTCACATCCACGATCTTGGCGAACTCGTCCGCCTTGAGGCTGGCCCCGCCGACCAGGCATCCGTCGCACAGAGGCAGCTCGACGTACGCCTCGACGTTGCTCGCGTTGACGCTGCCCCCATAGAGGACCCGCACCTTCTTGGCCGCGCCCGCGCCGATCATCTCGCCGACTGTGCGCCGGATCAACCGCATCGTCTTGTACGCGTGCTCGGGGTCGGCGCTCTTGCCAGAGCCGATGGCCCACACCGGCTCGTACGCGATCACGAGGCGGGCCGAGTCGTCTGCCGAACAGTTCGCAAGCCCGGCCTTGACCTGAGCGGTGACCACGTCATTCGTCTTGCCGGCCTCGTAATGCTCGTCGAGCTCGCCAACGCACATGATCACGCTGAGCTCGTTGGCGAGAGCAGCGGCAGTCTTGCGCGCGACCATGTCATCGGTCTCGCCCAGGTAGGCCCTGCGCTCGGAGTGGCCGATGATGACCCACTGGCACCAGCCCTTCAACATCGCGGGCGAAACCTCGCCGGTGTAAGCGCCAGAGATCTCCCAGAAGCAGTCCTGCGCCCCGAGCTTGACGGTCGTGCCCTCGATGACCTCCGCGATCCCGAGCAGCCACGGGAACGGAGGAAAGATCGCCACCTCCACCAGCTCCGGGTTCTTGGTCGCGGCAGGCATCACGCCCTTGACCAGGTCGAGGGCATCGCCCGCGTTGACCGGGTTCATCTTCCAGTTGGCGGCGAGCAGAGCCTTCGGGCTCGGACGAGCCGGCAAGGTCCCGCTACGCCTCCTTCAGAATCGCGACGCCGGGGAGCTGCCTCCCCTCGAGGTACTCGAGGGTGGCGCCGCCGCCTGTCGAGACCCATGTGAAGCGGCCGGTCAGTCCCACCGCCTCGATGGCCGCGGTGGTGTCGCCGCCGCCGACGAGAGTGTAGGCGCCGGAACTTGCGACCGCCTCCCCCACCCCACGAGTCCCTTCTCTGAAGTCGGGGATCTCGAACATGCCCATCGGGCCGTTCCAGACGATGGTGGCCACGCCCTTCAAACGCTCGGAGAAGGCTGCCACCGACTGCGGGCCGATGTCGAGTGCGATCCATCCTGGCTCGACGGCCTGCGCCGGGAATATGCGCACCGGCTGGGCGGCCTGCACCTGTTCCGAGCACACGAGATCGACAGGCAGGCCCAGGCGTGCTCCGAAGATCTTCCAGATGTCGTTGGCCGCCTCGACCGCACCTTCTTCGACCAGGCTCCGCCCCGTCTGAAAACCCTGAGCGCGGAGAAACGTGTTCGCCATCGCGCCGCCGATGAGCAGCGCATCAACCTTGGTGATGAGGTTGTTGAGGAGGTTGATCTTGGTCGAGACCTTGGCGCCGCCGATAACGGCGACAAGCGGACGCCTCGGGTTGTCGATCGCGTCATGGAGGGCGTTGAGCTCCGCGAGCATCAGCAGGCCCGCGTACGCGGGCAGATAGTTGGCCACGCCGACAACCGAGGCATGCGCGCGATGCGATGCGGCGAACGCATCGTTGACGAATAGCTCTCCGTGCGAAGCGAGCTGCTTAGCAAACTCGGGGTCGTTCTTCTCTTCCTCCAGATGGAACCGAACGTTCTCGAG
>VBHX01000187.1 GCA_005879945.1 Chloroflexota bacterium
CATCACCAGCTGCGTCTGCAGCTGCTTCATCGTGTCGAGGGCGACGCCCACGACGATCAGGATCGCAGTGCCTCCGAGATACATCTGCTGCTGGTTGATGCCCGAGATCTTCGACGTCGCGATGGGCAGGATGACCGTGATGAACCCGAGGAAGATCGCACCGACGAAGGTGACGCGGTTCATCACCGCCTGCAGGTAGTCCGCGGTGGGACGTCCCGGGCGGATTCCCGGGATGAAGCTCGAATAGCGTTTGAGGTTGTCCGCGACCTCATGCACGTCGAACGTGATCGCGGTGTAGAAGTACGTGAACCCAAACGTGAACAGGAAATAGAGACCGTTGTAGGTGATGGCCATCGGCACATTGGCGGTACTCGGGCTGAAGTTGCCCTGCACCCAGTGGGCCGCCCTGTAGTACCACGTGGCGGGCGGCGCGGCGTTGAAGTAGTTGGCGATGATCGTCGGCAGGAACATCACCGAGATCGCGAAGATGATCGGGATGACGCCGGCGTGGTTGACGCGCAGCGGCAGGAAGCTCGCCCGGCTCTGAACCTGCTTCAAACCGACCGTGCGCTGGGCCGATTGGATGGGAATTTTGCGCACCGCCTGCTGCACCTCGATGATCACGGCGGTCATCACGAGCGCGATCAGCCCGAAGATGATGAAGGGGATGTAGTCGGCGATGCCGCCCCCGGTCCCGCGGGCGGCGAAGACTGCGGCGATGCCCTGAGGGCCGCGGCCGATGATGCCGGCGAAGATGATCAGCGAGACGCCGTTACCGATGCCGTACTCGGTGATGAGCTCGCCGAACCACATCAGCATGACGGTGCCGGCCGTGAGTACGAGCACGATCTGCAGCCGCTGGAACCAGTCGAGCGGAGGCAGGATGGCTGGGTTCGTGTTCTGGAACAGAACGGTGAAGCCGTAAGCCTGGCCCGCGCCCAGGGCAACTGTCAGGTATCGGCTCCAGCGCTGGATGCGGCGGCGGCCTGCCTCGCCCTCTTTCTGGATCTCCTTGATGCGCTCGGAGATCACCGTCATCAGCTGCATGATGATCGTGGCGTTGATGTAGGGGTTCATGCCCATGGCCACGACGCTGAACCTGGACAGCCCGCCGCCCGAGAACAGGTCGAGCAGTCCGAGCAGGGCCTGGTTGTTGAACAGCGACGCCAGCGCGGCCTGGCTCGCGCCGGGCACAGCGACGTTTGCGAAGAGCCGGAAGATGACAAGGATCCCGCCGGTGAAGAGGATCTTGTTCCGCAGCTCGGGCAGACGGATCGCGTTGACCAGGGCCTCGAGCAGATTCATGGACTACTCCTCGGCGGCGGGTCTGCTTTGTTCCGACTCGGGTTTCTCAGCCCCCGCCCGCGCCTTAGGCGCGGGGGCCTCAGAAGTAGCTCCCCGAGGGGGAGATGGGGACTCTTCTTTCTGAGCCTCTGCTTCATCTGCCTTCGGGGCCCGCTTCGCCGTCTTGGCCGCCAGCCTCTTCGGTCCGATCTTTCGCGGTTCGCCGATCACCTTGACCGTGCCGCCCCGGGCTTCGATCGCCTCCCGGGCGCTGTTGCTGAACGCATGCGCCTCCACGGTCAACTTGCGGTCGAGGCCGCCGGTGCCGAGGACCTTGACATCCAGACCGAGGCGCACGAGGCCGGCTTCCGCCAGCGAGGCCGCGTCGACCTTGGAGCCATCGGGGAAGCGCCTGAGCTTCGAGATGTTGACGACCGAGTAGATCTTCTTGAACGGGTTCTTGAATCCGGGCAGCTTCGGAATGCGCTGCGCGAGCGGCATCTGGCCGCCCTCGAAGCCAAGGCGGAAGCCTTCGCTGCGCGCGTTCTGGCCCTTCTGGCCGCGTCCCGAGGTCTTGCCCCGGCCCGAGCCGGTGCCGCGACCGATGCGCCTCGCCTTGCGGTGGGCGCCCGCTGCCGGCTTCAGGTCGTGTAGCTGCACGTCAGTTGCCCCTCTGGTGCTTCTTGTCGGAGCGCGACCGCCAGATCTTGTAGCGGCTGCGCTTCGGGCGCACGTAGGGCTCGCCATCGACCGCGACCAGGAAGGCGACGGCCTTCAGCATTCCGCGCACGGCCGGGTTGTCGGGCAGCTCGCGTGTCTGGTTGAGACGGCGAAAGCCGAGCGACTCGACCGTGGCCCGCAGGACGGGCTTGGCCCCGATGGTGCTCTTCATCAGAGTGGCCTTCAGGGTCTTTTCTGCTGTGGATGCCTTGCGTGCGGCGGTCACTTGGTTTCCCTGGCAGTGGGCGCAGGTGCCTCAGCGGCGCCGGTGGCGGGCTGGTCTGAAGGTGCGCCCTGCGCGCGCCCGGCGCCATCGGCCCGCTTGTATGCGTTCGCCAGGCGTCGGCCGACGATCTGGTCGACCTCCTTGCCGCGCAGCTCGGCCACCTGCTGGGCGGTCTTCAGCTGTTGCAGCGCCGCCAGGGTCGCGCGCACGGTGTTGATCGGGTTGTTGGTGCCGTGCGACTTGGTGAGGATGTCCTTGATGCCGGCCGTCTCGATGACCGCCCGCATGGCGCCGCCTGAAATCACGCCCGTGCCAGGCGCCGCGGGCTTGAGCATGATCCGCGCCGAGCCCAGCTTGAGCCGCACCTCGTGCGGGATAGTGGTGCCCACCATCGGGATGGTGATCATGTTGCGCTTGGCGACCTCCATCCCCTTGCGGATGGCCTCGGTCACCTCGCGCGCCTTGCCGATGCCGGCGCCGACTCGTCCGTTCATATCGCCGACCACGATCAGCGCGCTGAACGAGAACTTGCGGCCGCCCTTGACGACCTTGGCGACGCGGTTGACGCGAACGACGCGGTCTGCGAGCTCGGAGCGCTCTCCGCTGCTGTGCGGATATCGAGATCCCATGCGGTTCTAAAACTCCAGTCCGGCTTCGCGGGCGGCGTCAGCCAGTGCCTTGATTCTGCCGTGATAAAGGAAACCGCCGCGGTCGAACACCACGCGGTTCACACCGGCTGCCTTCGCCTTGGCGGCGATCTGCTTGCCGACCTGCGCGGCTTCGGCCATGCCGTTTCCCATGGCCTTCAGCTCGACCGTCGACGCGGCGGCCATGGTCTTGCTGGCGCCGTCGTCGATCAGCTGCGCGTAGAGGTGGTTGAGGCTGCGGTACACCGCGAGCCGCGGCCTCTCTGAGGTGCCGCTCACGTTCACGCGCACGCGGCGGTGACGCTTGGTGCGGCCTTCCTTGCGATCGGTGCGCTTGATCATGCTGCGGTCTTCGCACCCTTGCCGGCCTTGCCGGCCTTGCGGCGGATCTTCTCGCCGCGATACATCACGCCCTTGCCCTTGTATGGTTCGGGCGGGCGGAGCGCGCGGATGTCGGCGGCCACCTGGCCGACCGCTTCCTTCTCGATGCCGGAGACTGAGAACTTGGTCTGGTCATGGACATCGATCGTGACGCCCTCGGGCGGCTTGAACTTGATCGGGTGCGAGTAGCCGAGGCTGAGCGTGATCTCATCGCCCTGCTTGGCCACGCGGTAACCGACGCCGACCAGCTCCAGGTGCTTGGTGAACCCCTCGTTGACGCCGATGACCATGTTCGCGATCAGGCTTCGCACCAGGCCGTGGAGGGCGCGGTGCTTGTAGCCGTCAGATGGACGCTTGCACACGATGATGCCGTCCGCCAGCTCGACCGTGATGTCGGGCGGCAGGGTGCGCTCGAGCTTGCCCTTCGGCCCCTCGACCTTCACGTGACCCGGCTCCACGGCAACCTTCACGGCGCCTGGAATCAGAATCGGCAGCTTACCTATACGCGACAACTAATCCTCTCTCGAATTACCAGACATAGCAGAGCACCTCGCCGCCGAGTCCCTGGCGGAGCGCCTGGCGCCCGCTCATGACACCTTCCGCGGTGCTCAGGATCGCGATTCCAAGCCCACCGAGAACCCGCGGGATCTCGGTCTTGCGGGCGTAGACACGCAGTCCAGGGCGGCTGATCCTCTTCACGCCCGAGATCACGCGTGTGCGATCGGGGCGGGACTTGAAGATGATACGCATCGATTGCGCGGTGCCGTCGGACTCGATCTCGTACCCGGCGATGTAGCCCTCGTCCTTGAGCACGCGGGCCATCTCGAGCTTCAGCTTAGACGCCGGCACGCGCACCTCCGGATGCCTCGCGCTGTTGGCGTTGCGCACGCGCGTGAGCATGTCGGCGATGGGATCGCTGACGATCCCCGCCGGTGCCTTCTTGGCAAGGTTCTTGGTCACAGCCGCGGCGGAGGTCGCCATCACCAGCTCGACTTCGTCACGCCGGGGATGCGTCCCTCGGCGGCCAATGTCCGGAAGCAGATGCGGCACATGCCGAACTTGCGCAGGTAAGCGCGGGGCCGACCGCAGATGCGGCAGCGATTGTGGAACCGCACCTTGAACTTCGGGTGCACCAGGTCACGCTTCCAGCGCTCGAGTGAAGACTTCTTCGCCAAACTCTCTACCTCTTTCCTTTATCTCTTCCTGAACGGCATCCCCAGCCGTGTCAGTAGGCTGCGTGCCTCATCGTCGTTGCGGGCAGTGGTCACGATCGACACCTCGAGCCCGCGCAGCTTGTCGATCTTGTCGTAGTCGATCTCCGGGAACACGACCTGCTCGCGCAGGCCCAGTGAGTAGTTGCCGCGCCCGTCGAATCCGTCCGGGTTCACCCCGCGGAAGTCGCGGATTCGCGGCAGCGCGACGTTGAGCAGCTTGTCGAGGAAGTACCACATGCGGCGGCCGCGAAGCGTGGTCTTGATGCCCACGGTCTGGCCCGCGCGCAGCTTGAACGCCGCCACCGACTTGCGGGCCTTGATCAGCGCGGGCTTCTGCCCGGTGATTGTGACCACGTCACCCACGGCCGCGTCGAGGGCCTTGTCGTTGTCCTTCGCTTCGCCGATGCCGATGTTGACCACGACCTTGGCGACGCGCGGCACCTCCATGACGTTTTCGTACTCGAACTCTTTCGTCAGCTGAGGCACGACCTTATCGCGGTATGCGATTAGCAGGCGCGGCGCTTCCTCGGACCTGGTCCCCGGGGCCTTGGGCGCGGCTGCCTTCTTATCCACTGGGGCCCCCGCGCCTTTGGCGCGGGAGGGGCTTTGGGTCTTGGCCTTACTCACTGAGCCTCCGTCTTCCTCACTCGCTCGTAGGGCTCATCGCAGTGACGGCAGACGAGGGCACGCGCGCCGGACTCGAGGATGATGTGCTTGGTCCGCGTCGGCCGCGAGCACGCGGGACACACGAGCATCACGTTCGAGTAGTCGAGCGGCGCCTCGAAGTCGACGACGCCACCCTGCGCGACGCTGACGCCGCCGCGCGAGCGACCGGCCTTCGTGTGGCGCTTCAGGATGTTGACGCCCTTGACCACGATCTTGTGCTTGTCAGGGATGGTGCGCAGGACCTCACCGGTCTTGCCCTTGTCCTTGCCGGCGATGACGACCACGGGGTCGCCGGGCGCAAGGTCGAGCCAGCGGCGAGACGACTGCGATTTGTTCGTGAGCATGCTTCTTAGGTGACTCCTTCCTTTCCCGGCCTGAAACCGCGGTGACGGGTGCGGATTTCGGGCCGAAGTGGGCTTGGTGCCGGGTGGCCGGGTTCCCCGGCCACCCCGCCAATCGGGATGGCATGGACGATCCGCTCACGCAGAGTCGTTGGGCGCAGCACGGCAGGCACCAACCCCACGCCTACAGGACCTCCGGGGCTAGGGAAATGATCTTCATGAAGTTACGCTCGCGCAGCTCGCGGGCCACGGGTCCGAAGATGCGCGTGCCTCTTGGGTTGTTGGCTTGAGCCAGCAGGACAGCCGCGTTCTCGTCGAAGCGGATGAGCGACCCGTCGGGGCGGCGGTACTCCTTGTTGACCCTTACGACCACGGCCTTGACCACCTCGCCCTTCTTCACCTGGCCGCCTGGCTGGGCGGACTTGACGGTGGCGGTGATGATGTCACCCACCGAGGCGTACTTGCGGTAGTGGCCGCCGGCCACACGGATGACCAGGATCTCTTTCGCTCCTGAGTTGTCCGCGACCTTCAGCCGGGTTTCTTGCTGGACCATTCGTTACTTGGCTTTCTCCACGATCTCAAGTACCCGCCAGCGTTTCTCCTTGGAGATCGGGCGCGTCTCGGTGATGCGGACGAGGTCGCCCACGCCGCATTCGTTCTTCTCGTCGTGGACCTTGAAGCGGGTCCGCTGCTGCACGGTCTTCCGGTACAGGCGGTGGGCCTTCGATGTGCCCACCTGCACGATGACGGTCTTGTTCATCTTGTCGGAGATCACGGTGCCCAGGCGGACCTTGCGCTGTCCGCGTTGAGTCGCCGGCGTCTCCAAGGCGTTCTGGTCCGTCGCCATCAGGAAGGCTCCTCCGACTTGGCCTTGCGGCCGCGCTTGGGCTTCGGTGCCTCGACGGGCCTCTCGACCACGGGCGCGTCCGGCTCGAAGCCCGCGTCGGGGTCAGCGACGGCAACGGCGGTGGCCGTCGATTCGTGCGGTATGTGCGTGACGATGCCGAGCTCGCGCTCGCTGAGCACCGTCATGATCCGCGCGATGTCGTGCCGCACCTTCGAGATCTGGCTGGAGTTCTCCAGCTGGCCGACCGCGTGCTTGAAGCGGAGCTCGTAGAGCTCACGCCGCGCCGAGCGCAGGCGATCGCCCAACTGGTCTTCTTCCAGCTCCCTCAGCTCGTCGACCTTCATCCGGCACCCCCCGTCGTGACCGACTCGGAGCTGACGAACCTGGTCTTGATCGGAAGCTTGGACGCGGCCAGCTTCATCGCCTCCTTGGCGACATGGGGCGTGACGCCGCCCATCTCGAACAGGATGCGCCCAGGCTTGACCACGGCGACCCAGCCTTCAGGGTTGCCCTTGCCGGAGCCCATGCGGGTCTCGGCTGGCTTCTTGGTGATCGACTTGTCGGGAAAGACCCGGATCCAGATCTGGCCGCCGCGCTTGACGTGGCGGGTCATCGCGCGCCGAGCCGCTTCAATCTGTCGGTTGCTCATCCAGCACGCCTCGATCGCCTGCAGGCCGTAGTCGCCAAATGCAACCGTGGCGCCCTGCGTGGCGATGCCGGTGCGCCGTCCGCGGTGCATCTTGCGGTACTTGACTCTCTTAGGGATCAGCATCAGCTGTCGGCCTTCTTGGTGGTTTTCTTGTCCTTTGGGGTCCCCGCGCCTTTGGCGCGGGATTGCCCGGGGGCCTTCTCGGCCTTCGGCTCGGCAGCCTTGGCCTTGGCGGCGGGCTTGGCAGCGGTCCTGGTGGGCTTGGGCGCAGTTGCAGGCGCAGTCGCGGTCGCTGTCGCAGTCGCGGCCTCTGCTTTCGGCCTGGCGGTTCGAGCGCGCTTCGGCTCGGCCGCAGGCGCGGCCACCTCGGCGGTGGCGACCGGCTCGGGCTGCGCGGCCTCCACCACCTCGGGCACGGGCTGGGGTGCTATCTCGATCGGCGCCTCTGGCTGGGGCGCGATGGCCTCTCCGATTGGGGCGCCGTCGCTGATGGGCAGGCGCGCCTTCGGCGTGATCTGGTCCTTGTAGATCCAGCACTTGACGCCGATGGCGCCAAACGTCGTTTTGGCGGTGGCGCGGCCGAAGTCGATGTCGGCCCGCAGGGTGTGCAGCGGCACGCGGCCCTCGCGGTCCCACTCGCGGCGCGCCATCTCGGCTCCGCGGAGGCGGCCCCCGCAGTAGATCCGGACGCCCTTTGCGCCCGAACGCATCGTGCGCAGGATGGCCTGCTTCATCGCACGCTTGTAGCTGATGCGGCGCTCGATCTGGGAGGCGATGTTCTCGGCCACGAGCTGCGCGTCGAGCTCCGGTTGCTTGATCTCCTGGATGGAGATACGCACGCGGTTGCCAAAGCGCTTCTCGAGGTCCTCCCTCAGCTGGTCGACGGACGAACCGCCCTTGCCGATGACGATGCCGGGCTTGGCGGTGTGGATGGTGACGGTGAGCTGAGCGTTCGACGAGCGCTCGGTCTCGATCTTCGCGATGCCGGCGTTGCGCAGGCGCGCGAGGATCGCGGTTCTCATCGCGAGATCCTCGTGCAGCATCTTCGTGTAGTCCTTGGGGTTGGCGAACCAGTTCGCCTCCCATGGGCGGAACACGCCGAGCCGGAATGCGTTCGGATGGACTTTATGACCCAACTACTTCCCTTCCTCTGGGCGGTCTTCGACGATCGCCGTGATGTGGCAGGTACGGTGGAAGAACTCGTGCGCCATGCTGCGGCTGACCGGCCGGCGCCGCCGGTATGTCGGACCCTCGTCGATGAGCAACTGCTTCAGCACGAGGTCGTCGCGGTTGAGGTTGAAGTTGTGCTCGGCGTTTGCAGCGGCGGACATGATCGCCTTGGCGACGTCGCGGGCCGCATGCTTGGGCGAGAACTCGAGGTACGCCAACGCGTCAGCCACTTTCATGCCCGTGACGGAGTCGGCCACCAGCCGCGCTTTGCGCGGCGTGCGGCGGACGTACTTTTGAACCGCGATTACTTCCATCGTCGCCATCTAGGAGGCGCCCGCCGTGCCAGCGGCGAGAGCTGCGGTGGCCAGGTGGTCCCAGGCCGGGTGAAGGGTACGTCGGACTAGGAACGCATCGTTAGATGCGTGACGACGGCCGACGGGGGCCCCTGAGCCCGGAATGGGGCCGCATGGGCGACGCAGATCCGTCGATGGCACGGCGGGGGACTCCATTACTTCAGGGCCGTCGACTTTTCGGTGTGCGTGCCGTGGCCGCGGAAGTGCCGCGTGGGCGCGAACTCACCGAGTCTGTGGCCGACCATGTTTTCGCTGATGAACACCGGCACATGCTTGCGGCCGTCGTGGACGCCGATCGTGTGCCCGACCATGTCGGGATAGATCACAGACGCACGGGCCCAGGTGCGGATCACCTTCTTCTCGCGCGTCGCGTTCATCTTGTCGATCTTGGCCTTCAGCGGATCGCTGATGAACGGCCCTTTCTTGGTCGATCTAGTCATTACTTGGAGCGTCCCTTCTTTTCACGTCGCCGGATGATCAACTTGTTCGAAGCCTTCTTCGGCTTGCGCGTGCGGTAACCGAGCGCAGGCTTGCCCCAGGGCGTCTTCGGATTGCCACCGGGGCCGGTCTTCCCCTCACCGCCACCATGCGGGTGGTCGACGGGGTTCATCGTCGAGCCTCTGACCGTGGGCCGGACTCCCAGCCATCGGCTGCGTCCTGCCTTTCCGCCCGACTGATTCTCGTGCTCGATATTACCGACCTGGCCGACCGTGGCTTGACAGCGGACGTGGATCCGGCGCAGCTCGCCCGACGGCATCCTGATGACGGCGTAGTCGCCTTCCTTGGCGAGAAGCTGCGCGGAGGTGCCCGCTGATCTCACGAGCTGCCCGCCACGTCCGAGTGTTAGCTCGATGTTGTGCACGGTCGAGCCGACCGGGATCCTCGCCAACGGGAGGGCGTTGCCAATTCTTACTGGCGCCTCCTCCCCGCTTTCGATCGGGTCACCGACCTTCAGGCCCAGTGGCGCCAGGATGTAGCGCTTCTCGCCGTCCTTATAGCTGATGAGCGCGATGCGGGCGCTGCGGTTGGGATCGTACTCGATGGTCGCGACCTTGCCCGCAATACCGAACTTGTCTCTCTTGAAGTCGATCTTTCGGTACAGCTTCCGGTAGCCGCCGCCCTGGTGGCGCGTTGTGATGCGGCCCTGGTTGTTGCGGCCGGCGTGGGTCGGCAAAGACTCGACGAGGCTCTTCTCCGGCTCTTGGGCCGTGACCTCGTCGAACCCGCTGATAGTCATAAAGCGGCGTCCGGGGCTGGTGGGCTTGAACTTTCTCAGTGGCATTGTTGTTTCTCTTCTAGACGCTCCCGAACAACCCTTCGATCTTCTGGCCTTCGCCCAGCGTGACGATTGCCTTCTTCCAGCCGGCGGTGTGGCCGACCATGCCTCGTGAGCGCAAGTTGCGTCGGCTCTTGCCGCGCATGGTCACCGTGTTGACGTCCTTGACCCGGATGCCCTGGGATATGTACTGCTCCTCGAGGGCCTTCTTGATGTCGGTCTTGGAGGCGCTCGGGGCGACCTTGAACGTGTACCGACCCTGCGTGTAGAGCTGGTAGGTACGCTCGGTGATGACCGGGCCGATCACGATCTCGGAGGCATAGCGGGTGGTCATTCTGCGTCGCCCCCTCCGCCGGTCGATGCCTTCGGGCGTTGCGGCCGGCTGAAGGTCTCCTCGAGCAGGTCCAGGCAGTCCTTGGCCAGCAACAGGTAGGTATGGGAGAAGAGGTCGCGGATGTTGAGGTTGCGGGCAAGGATGATCTTGACGCCGGACAGGTTCTCGAACGAGCGGGTCACGACCAGGTTCGGGGCGGGCAGGACGACCAGCGTTGTGTCGTCGAAACCGATGGCCTCCATGAGGTCTGCAGCTTCTTTCGTGCGAGGCTCCTGGATGGCGAACCCGTCGATGACCCTGACCCGGCCTTCGGTGGCCTTCTGGCTCAGCGCGCTGCGCAGGGCGAGGCGGCGCATTTGCTTGGGCATGCGCTTCGCGAAGCTGCGCGGATGAGGCCCAAAGACGACGGCGCCGCCCTTCATGGATGGCTCTCTTGTTGATCCGTGACGCGCACGGCCGGTGCCCTTCTGCCGGTACGGCTTGGCGCCACCGCCTGAGACGGTGGCGCGGGTCTTGGTCGAGGCGGTGCCCTGCCGGGCGTTGGCCATCTGGCGCACGAACGCCTGGTGCATCACGGGCGTGTTCAGCTTCTCGGCGAAGATGACCTTGGGCAGCTTGACCTCGCCATTGCGCGCGCCCGCGGAGTCGAACAGAGGGGCGTCCAGGTGGTCGGCCTCCTTGCGAGTCGTTGTGGCCTTCTTCGTGGCGGTCTTGGTTGCGGTTTTTCGTTCCGCCATCAGGACGGGCCCCCAACCGGGGTTCCCGCGAAATCGAAGATTTCGTGGGGTGGGAATAATCGAAGATTTTTTGGGGTCATTCAGACCTTTCTCCCGGTCGGCTTGCCCGCGGGACCCTTCAGTCTCTGCTTCTTCGTGGATTGGCGTACAAGTACGAGCGCACCTTTCGCGCCGGGCACACCGCCCCTGACGAGGATCAGATTTCGCTCGGGGTCGACGCGAACGACCTTGTACGCACGCGCGGTGCGCCCGGCTGGCGTACGTTCATCGAGCCGTGCGACTCGGGGCCGCGGCTGAACTTGTGCCTCTTGACCAGGCCCTGGAATCCCTTGCCTTTGCTTGTTGCCGTCACGTCGACAAGCTCGCCGGCGGCAAAGATCTCCGCCTTGAGCTCTTGTCCCGCCTCGAGTCCGTCGTAACCGCGAATTTCGACCACGTGTCGGTACGGCTCGAAGCCGGCCTTCTTGAACTCGCCGATGATCGGCTTGGTGAGCTTGCTTTCTTTCGTCGATTCAAAGGCGATACGTGCGGCCGAGTAGCCGTCCTTCTCCGTGGTCCGCAGCCCGAGCACGCGGCACGGGCCCGCTTCGAGCACGGTCACCGCCGACGTCGTGCCGTCGGCGTTGAACAACTGCGCCATACCGAGCTTCCGCGCCAGCAGACCCTTCATATCAGCTCTTGATCTCGATGCTGACGCCGGCCGGCAGGCTGAGGCGCTGGAGAGCGTCGACTACGCGCGGGTTGAAATCGAGGATGTCGACCACCCGTTTGTGGGTGCGCATCTCGAACTGCTCGCGCGAGTCCTTGTCAATGAAGGGCGAGCGGATCACGGTGAGCTTCGCGATCTCGGTTGGAAGCGGAATCGGGCCCGCGGTGCGCGCGTTAGCTCGGCGGGCGGTGTCGATGATCTTGTCCGCCGCCTGATCCAGCACACGGTGGTCGTAGGCCTTGAGCCGGATCCGAATCTTCTGCGCCACTACTAGGTCCCTCTCCCCTTTTACTTCTACTTAACTACTTCGGTGGCGACGCCGGCGCCCACGGTCTTGCCGCCCTCGCGGATGGCAAAGCGGAGGCCGGGCTCGATCGCGATGGGCTCACCGAGGGTGATATCCATCTCGACGTTGTCGCCGGGCATGACCATCTCGACGCCTTCCGGGAGCTTGACCTCGCCGGTGACGTCGGTGGTGCGCATATAGAACTGCGGGCGGTAGCCCGTGAGGAACGGCGTATGCCGGCCGCCCTCTTCCTTGGTCAGGACGTAGACCTGGGCCTTGAAGTTCGTGTGAGGCTTGATGGAGCCGGGCTTCGCCAGCACCTGGCCGCGCACGACATCCTCGCGCTTGATGCCGCGAATAAGCGTGCCGACGTTGTCGCCGGCCTGGCACTCGTCCATGTCCTTGTGGAACATCTCGATCGCGGTGACCACGGTCTTGGTGCTGTTCGGGTGGATGCCGACGATCTCGACTTCCTCGTTCCTCTTGAGCCGGCCGCGCTCCACCCTTCCGGTGGTCACGGTGCCGCGACCTTCGATCGTGAACACGTCCTCGATCGGCATCAAGAACGGCTTATCGACCGGCCGCTCGGGCTCGGGGATGTAGGTGTCGACCGCGTCCATCAGCTCGAGGATCTTGGGCGTCCACTCGGGGTCGCCCTCGAGCGCCTTGAGCGCGGAGATGCGGACGATGGGGATGTCGTCGCCGGGGTACTCGTACTTGCTGAGCAGCTCACGGAGGTCGAGCTCTACGAGCTCGATGAACTCCTTGTCGTCGACCATGTCGCACTTGTTGAGCGCGACGACGAGCGAGGGCACGTTGACCTGGCGCGCCAGGATGATGTGCTCGCGGGTCTGCGGCATGGCGCCGTCATTGGCGGCCACGACGAGGATCGCGCCGTCCATCTGGGCGGCGCCGGTGATCATGTTCTTGATGTAGTCCTGGTGCCCCGGGCAGTCCACGTGCGCGTAGTGGCGCTTCTCCGTCTCGTACTCCACGTGTGTGATCGAGATCGTGATGCCGCGGGCCTTCTCCTCAGGTGCCTTGTCGATCCGGTCGAAGGGCGTGTACTCCGCCAATCCCTTCTCCGACAGCACCTTCGTGATCGCGGCCGTCAACGTCGTCTTGCCGTGGTCGATGTGACCGATCGTCCCGACGTTGAGGTGCGGCTTGGTCCGCACGAACTTCTTCTTCGCCACTGTTTCCTCCTACTAACTCCTCGACGTTGTACGGCGGCCCACAGCCTCCGCCAAATTCCCCGGCATTTCCGCGTAGTGACTGAACTCCATCGAATACGTCGCCCGCCCCGAAGTCATCGACCGAAGTTCGGTAGCGTAACCGAACATCTCCGCCAGGGGCACGTTGGCCCGGACGTTCTGCGACGTGCCGCGGCCTTCCATCCCGAGGATGTGTCCGCGGCGCGAGGCGAGGTCGCCCATGACATCGCCGAGGTATTCCTCTGGCATCACGACGTCGACCTTCATGATCGGCTCGAGCAGGTACGGCTGAGCCTTGCGCATCGCGTCCTTGACCGCCATCGAGCCTGCGACCTGGAACGCCATCTCGCTCGAGTCGACCGCGTGGTACGAGCCGTCGACCAGCGTGACTGTGATGTCGAGCACCGGGTAGCCGGCGACGACGCCGGTCTGCAGCGCTTCGCGCACGCCTTTCTCGACCGCGGGGATGAAATCGCGCGGGATGCGCCCCTGCGTGATCTTGTCCTCGAAGATGAAACCGCTGCCCCGCTCGCCGGGCCGCACGTCCACCTCGGCGTGGCCGAACTGGCCCTTGCCGCCGGACTGCCGGATGAAGCGTCCGACGCCATGCGCGGGTCTCTTGATCGCTTCCTTGTACGCGACCTGAGGCTTGCCCTGGTTGGCGTCTACCCTGAACTCCCGCATAAGGCGGTCGATGATGATCTCGAGGTGCAGCTCGCCCATGCCGGCGATGATGGTTTGACCAGTTTCGTCGTCGGTGTGGACCTTGAACGTCGGGTCTTCCTCGGTCAGCCGCTGCAGCCCAATGCCGAGCTTGTCCTGGTCGGCCTTGGTCTTGGGTTCGATGGCGACCGAGATCACCGGCTCGGGGAACGTGATCGACTCAAGCAATATGGGATGAGCCTCGTCCGCGAGGGTGTCGCCGGTAGTTGTGTACTTCAACCCGACCGCGGCGGCGATGTCGCCGGTGAAGACCTCGTCCACGTCCTCGCGCCGGATCGCGTGCATGCGCAGGATGCGCCCGATGCGCTCCTTTCGTCCATTGGATGCGTTGAGCACGCCGGTGCCCGCTTTCAACCGGCCCGAGTAGACGCGAAAGAACGTGAGCTTGCCCACGCCTTGTGGGTCCATCTGGATCTTGAACGCGAGCGCCGCGAACGGCTCCGCGTCGTCGTGCTCGCGGACGAGCAGCGCGCCGGTCTTGGGGTCGACCCCCTCGACCGCCGGCACGTCAGCCGGCGACGGCAGATAGTCGACGACCGCGTCGAGAATCGGCTGCACGCCGCGGTTTCGCAAGGCGGCGCCGCAGAGCACAGGCACGAGGTGACCCGCCACCGTGCCCTTGCGGAGGGCGGCGTTGATCTCTGCCTCGGTGACGTCCTGCTCCTCGAGGTACTTGTGCATGACACCATCGTCGAAGTCCGCGACCGCCTCGACTAGGTCGTGGCGGTACTGGCTGACGAGGTCTTCCATGCCGGCCGGGATGGTCAAAGACTCGGTGCTCTTGGTGCCCAGGTCGTCCGTGTAGATGACGGCCTCCTTGGTCACCAGGTCGACGTAGCCCTTGAACGAATCCTCGGCGCCGATCGGCAGCTGGATCGGAATGGCGCGGGCGCCAAGGCGCGTTCGGATCGACTTCAACGAAGCGTAGAAGTCCGCGCCGATGCGGTCCATCTTGTTGATGAAGGCGATCCGGGGCACGCCGTAGCGGTCGGCCTGGCGCCAGACGGTCTCCGACTGCGGCTCGACTCCCGCGACGGCGTCGAACACGGCCACCGCGCCGTCCAAAACGCGCAGGCTACGCTCCACCTCGACCGTGAAGTCCACGTGCCCGGGTGTGTCTATGATGTTGATCGCGTGGTCGCGCCAGTTGGCCGTCGTGGCGGCCGACGTGATCGTGATCCCCCGCTCCTTCTCCTGGACCATCCAGTCCATGGTCGCCGCCCCTTCGTGGACCTCGCCCATCTTGTGGATGCGCCCTGCATAGAAAAGGATGCGTTCCGTGGTCGTGGTCTTACCGGCGTCGATGTGCGCCATGATCCCGATGTTTCGGACCTTGTCGATCGCGACCGGACGCTCCTGCATCTTGAGTGCCACGCTCATCTCTCTAATCAGTACCGGAAGTGGGAGAAAGCCTTGTTGCTTTCCGCCATCCGATGGGTTTCTTCCTTGCGCTTGACCGCCCCGCCCGTGTTCTGGGCCGCGTCGAGGATCTCGAACGCAAGCTTCTCGGACATGCTCTTCCCGCCGCGCTGGCGCGCGAAACGAACGATCCAGCGGCGCGCGAGCGCGAGCCGGCGCTCCGGGCGAATCTCGACCGGGACCTGGTACGTGGCGCCACCGACACGGCGCGGCTTCACCTCGAGCAAAGGCGTCGCGTTGCGAAGCGCCGACTCGAACACCTCGAGCGGCTCCTTCTTGGCCTGCTTGCTCGCCCGCGAAAGGGCCTCGTAGACCACCCGCTCGGCGGTCGAGCGCTTGCCTCGGCTCATGACCACGTTCACGAACTTGGCGATCGCCTCCGACTGGTAGACCGGGTCGGGCGCGATGACACGCTTGACTGGACGGCTGCGGCGAGGCATCAGGCTGCCGCCTTGCTCTTTTCCCGCTTGGCGCCGTACTTTCCACCCCACGAAATCTGGCGATTTCGCGGGGACCCCGGAAACGTTCGCAGGTTACGCAACTTTTGCCTTCTCCCGCTTTGCCCCGTACTTACTGCGTGCCTTCTTGCGGTTCTTGGTGCCGGCTGTGTCCAGGGTTCCGCGGATGATGTGGTAGCGGACGCCAGGCAGGTCCTTGACGCGGCCGCCGCGGATGAGCACGACTGAGTGCTCCTGGAGGTTGTGGCCGATGCCGGGGATGTAGGCGGTGACCTCGATCCCGGTGGTCAGCCGGACGCGGGCGACCTTGCGGAGCGCCGAGTTCGGCTTCTTGGGTGTCTGGGTATAAACGCGCACGCAGACTCCCCGCCTCTGCGGTGAGCCCTTGAGTGCCGGCGCCTTAGACTTCGCTCTTGCCGCGCGGCGCCCGATGCGGACAAGCTGCTGGATGGTGGGCAAACGGTTCTCCTGAATACGGTTCGATTCCCACGCGGCAATAGCCGATTGGGCGACAAACGATGAGTATACCCAAAAATCAGCCCCCCAAAGCCGGCCGGCGAACGAGCCACTACTTCGACCCGACACCCGCCGCAGCCTCCAAACCCCGCTCGGTTTTCCTTCACCTGCCGGGCCTCGACCTGGAGCTGCAGGCGGACAGAGGCGTTTTCGGGTCCCGAGGCATCGACATCGGCACCCTCTCCCTGCTTCGGGAGGCGCCGGCTCCGCCTTCGGCGGGTGACATCCTCGACCTCGGCTCCGGCTACGGCCCGATCGCGCTCGCGCTCGCCAAGCAGGCGCCCGAGGCGCGGGTTTGGGCGGTCGACGTCAACGAGCGGGCCCTGGAGCTGACGCGGGTGAACGCCCGCACGGCCGGCACCGCCAACGTGACCGCCTGCCTCCCGGACGAGGTACCAGCGGGCACCCGGTTCGCGGCCATCTACTCCAACCCGCCGGTGCGGGTCGGCAAGGCCCCGCTGCACGAGTTGCTCCTCCGGTGGCTGCCGCGCCTCGAGCCTGGCGCATGCGCCTACCTCGTCGTACAACGCAACCTGGGGTCGGACAGCCTGGCCGCGTGGCTGGCGACCCAGGGCTATGAGGTCAAGCGGATCAAGTCCAAAAAGGGCTACCGCATCCTCGAAGTGTCTCCGCGAACCGCGAGCTGAGTCGGCGAGTTTGAGCGAACCTATACTCAAACTCCACACGCTTGGCGACACCAGTCCTTGAGATCGACGACCTGAGGACCTACATACGGCAGCGCAACAGCGTCGTGCGCGCGGTAGACGGTGTGTCGCTCAGGGTCGACCAGGGCGAAACCCTGGGGCTGGTCGGCGAGTCCGGCTGCGGCAAGAGCATGACCGCGATGTCGATCATGAAGCTCCTGCCCAATGGCGGCTACATCGCCGGTGGTTCGATCCGGCTCGGCGGCGTCGACATCGTCTCGCTCGACGAGGACGACATGCGGAAGGTACGAGGCAACGAAGTGGCGGTCATCTTCCAGGACCCGATGACGTCGCTCAACCCGACGATGACCATCGGGAACCAGATCGCCGAGACCCTGCGCATCCACCGCGGCTGGAACTCCGCCCAAGCGCTGACTCGCGCCGGCGAGGTGCTCGGTGTGGTGGGCATGCCGAAACCAAAAGAACGCCTCCACCAGTACCCGCACCAGCTGTCCGGAGGTCTCCGGCAGCGCGTCATGATCGCCATGGCCCTCGCCTGCGAGCCCAAGCTGCTGATCGCGGACGAGCCCACAACCGCGCTGGACGTGACCATCCAGGCGCAGATCCTGACCCTGCTCGACAGCCTGAAGCGAGAGTTCAAGATGGCGATCCTGCTGATCACCCACGACCTGGGCGTCATCGCCGGCCGCGCCGACCGGGTGAGCGTGATGTACGCCGGCAAGATCGTCGAGAAAGCGCCGATCGACCGTCTCTTTGCGAACACTCATCACCCTTACTCGGAGGCCCTCCTGCAATCGATCCCAAAGCCGGACCAGGACCAGTCCGAGGCGCTGTACAGCATCCCGGGCATTCCTCCGGATCTCACCAAGCCGCCCACCGCCTGCCGCTTCCACCCGCGGTGCCGCTACGCCACAGACGAATGCAAGCGCCTGGAGCCCAGGCTCGACGGCGACGACTCCGAGCATATGTACGCCTGCTACCACCCGGTGGGCGGCGCGCGACCCAGCCGCGGGATCCCAGTCGAGGCGTCGCTCGCCGGATGAGCGTCGATGGGGCGCTCGTAGACATCCGGCACGTAGTCAAAGAGTTCGCGGTCACGCGGGGCGCGATCCTCCAGCGGCGAATCGGGAGCGTAAAGGCGGTGTCGGACATCTCGCTGTCCATCCGCAAGGGCGAGACCTTCGGCCTCGTCGGCGAGTCTGGCTGCGGCAAGACAACCCTTGGGCGGCTCGTGGTCGCCCTGGAGAAGCCCGATTCGGGAGAGATCTGGTTCGATGGTGACGACCTCTCGAAGCTCAACCACCGTCAGCTTCGCGCGAAGCGCAAGGCGATGCAGCTGATGTTCCAGGACCCTTACTCCTCGCTGGACCCCCGCATGAGGGTCAGCGACATCCTCGCCGAGCCGCTCGTCATCCACCACTACGGCAACCGCGAGAAGCGGCGGGACAAGGTGGTCGAGCTGCTGAAAGAGGTCGGCCTCAGCCCCAAGGCGGTCGAGCGTTACCCGCACGAGTTCTCCGGCGGCCAGCGGCAGCGACTCGGCCTCGCCCGAGCGCTGGCCTTGAGCCCGCGGCTGATCGTCGCCGACGAGCCGGTGTCAGCCCTGGATGTCTCGATCCGCTCGCAAATCCTCAACCTGATGAACCGGCTCCAGAAAACCCACGAGCTGACGTACATCGTCATCTCCCATGACCTCTCCGTGATCCGCTACGTGTCGGATCGGATCGGGGTCATGTACCTCGGCAAGCTGGTCGAGGTCGGGCCGGCCCAGGCCGTCTACAACCACCCGGCGCACCCATACACGCAGGGCCTGCTGAGCTCAGTGCCGGTTCCCGACCCTGTCCTGGAGCGAGCGAAGGTCAAGATGATTCCCCACGGCGAGCTGCCGTCGCCCATGAATCCGCCGTCGGGGTGCCGGTTCCGCACTCGGTGCCCGCGGGCGAAGGACATCTGCGCCGAAGTCGAGCCCAAGCTCAGGCTGTTCGAGACCGGGCAGATGGCCGCATGCCATTTCCCGCTCGAGAACGCGGCCGCTAACGGCGCTGAAGCCTGACCTCGAAGGCGTCGCGCATCGCGTCACCGATCAAGTTGAAAGCGACCACCGTGATCACGATGGCGAGCCCCGCCGGGTAGATCAGCCACCAATAACCGGCGAACGTGTAGCTCACGCCGTCGGAGAGCATGCCGCCCCAGTTCGTGGCCGGCGGCGGCACTCCCAACCCGAGGAATGACAGCGCGGCGATCGTGAGGATCGCGTCCGCGACCTGGAAGGTGGCGTTGACCATGATCGTCCCGATCGTGTTGGGGATGATATGGCGCAGCACGATCCGAAAGTCGCTGCCTCCCATCACCCTCACGGCGTCGACGAACTCTCGCGACCGGAGGCTAAGCGTTTCCCCGCGGATCAGACGGGCGGGCACCAGCCATGCGACCAGGGCCACGATGAAAATCAGCATCGGCACGCTCGGCACGAACATCGCGGCCAGCACCAAGAGCAAGAACAGGGTCGGGATCGCCAGCAGCGAGTCGACGATGCGCATCATCAGCTGGTCGAGCCAGCCGCCAACAAAACCCGCGACGGCTCCCCACAGGACTCCGAAAGTGGTTGCCAGGAGAGCCGCGATCAGACCGATCTCGAGGGAGGTCTGCCCGCCGACCATCAGCCGGCCGAGGACGTCGTAGCCGACGTTGTCCGTGCCAAGAGGATGCGCAGCACTTGGCGCCTGCGTGATCTGGGTGATGTCGGTGTTGATCTGATCGGTTCGGTAAATGAGCGGTCCCACGAAACAGAACAGGACCACAAGGATCACAAATGCGAGACCCAATACCGCAAGCCGGTTCTCGAGGAAGACATACGCGGCAAGCTTCCAAGCGCTGCCGGTGACCTTGGCCTCGCCGCCCTCCACCACGACGGGAACGCCACCTGGGGTCAGGTTCTCGAGCTCGGTGACCGGGGCTCGGACGCTCACGCCGCGATCCTCACGCGCGGGTCGACCACGGCGTAGAAGACGTCGGCCAGCAGGTTGCCAACAACCGTTGCGACGGCGACCACGACCGTGACGCCGAGCAGCACCGGGTAGTCGCGCGTCTGGGCCGAGTCCCAGAAGAGAAGCCCCATGCCGGGGTAGTTGAAGATGGCCTCGGTGATGAGCGCTCCGCTGAAAATGCCGGGCAGGCTCAGACCCAGCAGCGTCACGATCGGGATGAGCGCGTTGCGGAGGACGTGCCGGTAGAGGACGCCCGAGGTCGACACGCCCTTTGCGCGGGCAGTTCGGACGTAGTCCTGCACCAGGTTGTCCAGCATCGACGAGCGCATGTAGCGGCTGAACAGCGCGATCGTAACCAGCGCAAGCGCGGCCACCGGCAGCACCAGGGCCGAGATCTGCGCAGGGTCGAGGTAGGTGCTGATCGCTCCTTGCGGTCCTACTGGCGGAAGGATGTTCAGGTTCGCCGAGAAGAAGATGATCAGGATCAGTGCCAGCCAAAACGGCGGCATCGAATAGAGCGCGAACGAAAGCGAGGTGAAGAAGTAGTCCTCCAGCTTGTTGCGGCGGACGGCCTGCATCATCCCCAACGGCACCGCGATCGCCAGCGCCAGCAACGTGGAGATGCCGAGCAGGATGATCGTCTTCGGGAGGTGGTCCTGGAGCAGCCCACCAACGCTCTCGTTGAGCCGGTAGGAGAAGCCGAGGTTGCCGTGAATGAGTTGGACCAGGTAATAGAAGTACTGTTGCCAGCCAGGTAGATCCAGGCCGTTGTCGTGGTTGAACTGCGCGATCTCAATCGGCGAAGCGCGCGAGCCCAGGATCGCCCTGGCAACACCCCCCGGCAGGAGCCGGGTCAGCACGAAGGTGATGATCGTGACGCCGAGGACCACGATCGCGGATTGCCCCAGCCTTCGGACCAGGAACCCGGTCACCGAGTAAGCATATGCGTCGGCTGCGGCGGCCGAGCGAAGCGCCCGGCCGCCGGTTCGCCTACTTCCTTACGAAGAAGTGAAGTACCAGTTTTCCGGATAGAACTGCAGTAGCGCGTCCTGCGGGTCCCACCCGTGCAGGGTCTTCTTGACGAGAGAAAGCTGGGCATCGGCCACCGGAATCCAGATGACCGGCAGGTCCTTGGCCAGGAAGTCCTCGTATGTGTAGAGGGCCTTCACGTCGTTACTCGTGGTGGTGGCTACGGTGTTGGCATCGTTGGTGGCATTGGAATACGCGCCGCCGTTGGAGCCCGCGCCTGTGGAGAAGATCTCGTCACCGGTCGGGTAATAGTCCGGGGCGAAGATCCAACCGCCGCCCCAGTTGTCCATGTCCGCGACGGTGCTCCCGCCGAAGGCGTCGCTGATCACTGTGTCGAAGGGAGCTCCGGAGAGGTTGACCTCGAGCCCGGCCTTCGACCAGTCGGTCTTCATGGCCTGCATCTCCTGCGCGGTCACGACCGTACCGGAGGAGTACTCGAGCTTGAAGCTGGCCTTCTGTCCGCTGGCGATTTGGGCGCCGCATTGACCGGCTCCAGTGCCTGGGTTGGTGCATGTGCTCACACCGCCGGGGTTCACGGTCCAGCCGTTGTCTTTCAGCAGCTTGGTCGCTGCACTGACGTCAAATGGATACGGGTTGCTCTGCTCGACCTGGTCCGCGAAGTTGTTCGCCGGCTTGATTGGTACCGGTCCGTAGTCGGGATACGCAAAGCCCTTGAAGATGTTCTTGATATAGCTGGTCTGGTCGACCAGGTGCTGCATAGCCTGCCGCATGTAGAGCTGCTTATAGAGCGCGCCATTGGTGGCGTTGGCGAAGTTGATCTGGAAGTACGTGATCTGCCAGCCGATCCATGGGGCAAACGTGTACTTCGTGAGCGAGTTCCTCTGCTCGACGTCCTGAGTGGGGATGTAGCCGTAATCAACCCCACCGGAGTGGATGACGTTGAACTCGGCCGTGTCGGTTGTGTAAGGCTGCTCGTCGAACTCGGCGAGGGTCGGCTTTACCGGGCCCGAATAGCCTGGGTTCGGAACCATGGCCACGTGGCCGTCGGTGGTCATCGACTTCAGCTTCCACGGACCGCTGACGACCTGCCACAACGGGTTGTTGTCGTAGGTGCCGATCGACTTGGACTGACCGTCCAGATACTTGTAGATTGCGGCGGCCTGGGTGGCGTCGCGGTCGTAGTCGCCGACAGCCTGGCTGTCCGAGGTCTTGTCCCAGACATGCTGCGGAAGCGGCGTGATCTGGCTAAGTTCGTTGTAGGTGAAGAACAGTGAGCCGTAGGCCTTGTCCAGGGTGAACACGATTGTTTGCGAGTCGGGGAAAGACATGGCCGTCACGTTGTCCGGAAACTCGCCCGGTGCGTACGCGGCCCAGTGGGCGACATTCGCCTTGAGCAGGTTCATCCAGAACTCAACGTCGCGAGACGTGATCGGCTGGCCGTCAGACCACTTCCAGCCCTTGAGCTTGATGGTCACGGTCTTGCCGCCGTCGGTGTACGCGGGTTCGCTGGCGAGGCTGAGGCTCGTGTTGAGCTGCACCTTGCCGTCCTGACCGAACCAGTACAGCGGCCGGTAGATGAAGAACTGGAACTGGCTCAGGTTCGCGACGCTGAAGTAGCCGCCGGAAGTGAGCGGAAAGATGTAGTTCGGCTTGGCGTTCGGCAGCTCCGCAAACGTCGCCGTACCTCCGGTGAGCTTCTGCTGGGTCGAAGGGTTGTTGCCGCAGGCTGCCAATACGAGCGCCGCGAAGCCGAGCGCAGCCAGGATTCGAAGAGCCGGTATGCGCATGAAGCCGTACCTCACTAATCCCCACAGCCATCTTCCCGGTATGGAACCGGGGCGAGAGTGCGCCGGCTGCGGGTCTTACTCACACCAGCGCGGCTCGACCGGGCTGATTGTCCGCCCCGGGCCCGCGCGGTGTCAAATCAGACGCCTGATGCCGCCCAGGCCGTCCCCCGGTCCATTTCTCCCTAGTGCCTGGCGATCTGGATGGCAGACGTGAAGAAGTCGCCAAGCCACTGGTCGTCGCTGGGCGTGGTAATCAGACCCTTTACGTATGGCTTGACAACCTCCCATGTTGAGAGCTGGCACAGGAACGTAACCGGAGCTTCCGCGAGGAGGACTTTGGCAGCCGTTTCGTACGCGGCATCACGCTTCGAATTGTCGGCATTCGAATCTCCCGCCGCGACCGCCTCGTCGTAGGCCTTGTTGCTCCACCGGCTGGATTGGTTGCCGGAACCAGTCGTGAAGATGTCGAACCAATCCTGAGAGTCCGGGTAGTTGGCGCCCCAACCGGATGGTCCGCCGAACTGGTAGTCGCCACTCCGCAAACGTCGTTTTACTGTCCTGGAGTCGGAGGGGTCGAGCACCACATCGACGCTCAGGTTCGTCTTGAGCTGAGCCTGAATGAAGTCGGCGATCCTCTTGCTGGACGAGCTCTCGCTGTTGTACAGGAACTTGACTCCGTTGAGCGATCCGGCGTCGACCCCGGCGGACGCAAGCGTCATCTTCGCGGCGGCCGGGTCGAACTTCTGCGGGGCGCCCAGGTCGGGCCTGTAGTTGCGCATGCCTCTCGGTATCAAGGTGCTGGCCGCGATCCAGCGTCTACTGGAAACCGTCGTCGCCAGCGAATCGCGATCGATAGCCTTCGAGAATGCGAGGCGCACCTTGAGGTTGTCGAACGGAGCCTTCTGCACGTTCATATCCATCCAGAAGAGCTTGAGCGCCGGGACTCTGACCAGTTCCGGAGATTTCCGAAGAGCGTCGGTGTAGGCCGACGGCACGGTAGTCATGTCCAGCTCTCCGCTGTGGTACTTGGCGTAGGCGACCGTATCGTCGCTGATGAAAAACTCGGTGATCTTGGTCAGCGTCGGTCTCCGCTGGCTGCCCGAGTAGTTAGTGTTCGGAATGAGCGTCACGTGGTCCTTGGGGACATCTTCTAAGATCTTGAAGAGGCCGTTACCGACCACCGTCTGCGCGGCGGTCGCACCGACCGCGCCCCACTGGTCGTTGCCGCCCGAGTCCTTGCCGTACTTGGCGACGATGTCTTTCCGAACCGGAGCGCTCGTCCACAGGCTGGCGATCCACTTGAAGTAGCCCGCGGGCGCCTCAAGGGTGACCTGAAATGTCTTGTCGTCGACCGCTTTCAGCCCGAGGGTCTGGAGGGCGGCATCAACATCTGGGTCCTTGGGATCCATGGCGTTGACAATGGCGCCGTTCTTGATGCCGTAGTAAAAGGAGGCGTTCGGCGCTATGAGGCGCGGGTCGAGCAGGCGTTGAAACCCGTACACGAAGTCGGCCGCCTTGACCGGCTGGCCATCGCTCCACCTGGCTCCCGAGTGGAGCTTGAACGTGTATACGGTTCCCGTGCTGTCGGTCGTATAGCTGTCGGCTGCTGCGCCGGTAACGTCCTTTCCGTCCTTGGTGGTCCGGAGAAGCCCCTCGAAGGTTTGCCGGGCGACTGCCGCCTCGTAGTCCCACTGCGTCTGCCCGGGGTCGAATGACGCCGGCTCGGTTGTGAGACGAACATGCAGCTCCTGGTTGCTCGCAAGGGTGACTTCAGGTCCGCTGGAGCCGACGCAGGCAGCCACAAACAGCGCAACCGTAACGACCGCGATCGCTCGTGGGCGGTCAGCGATGTCCGGAAGCCTCAATGCGCAGCGATATAGATTTGCCCGGGGAAAAGGCTGCCCGCCCATGAGTCGACCGGAGTCGTCGTCACCCCCTTGACGAACGGCCGCACCAGGCTCCAGCCCACCGACTGAGCCAGAAACGCCACGGGGGCGTCGGTGAGCAGCGTCTTCTGGGCCTGCCTGTACTCCTGGTCGCGGCGGTCGGGCTGGACGTCCGTGGCAGCCGCCTTCACGAAGTTGTCGTACTGCTTGTTCTGATAGATGGCGAAGTTGTTGTAGGCGGTCGTGAGGAAGAGGCCGAACCAATCTGAGGGATCGGGATAGTCGGCCATCCAGCCCAGGGGTCCCGCGATTTGAAAGTCGCCGGTCGACAGACGTGAGCTGAGCGTGTTGGCGTCGAGCGCGTCCAGCGTTACGTCGACGTCGAGGTTCGCCTTCAACTGCTGCTGGATGAACCTCGCCGTGGCCTTGCCGAAATCGGATGCCTGGTCGTAGGAGAACTTCACACCCGAAAGCTGCTTCGCCGTCACCCCCGATGCGGCGAGCAGCGCGCGCGCCTGCGCGACGTCGAACTTCTGGGTCGTCGCGAGGTCGGGAGCGTAGCCGCGCATTCCCTTGGGGATGAAGGTCTGCGCGGGTATGCCCTGGCCCTGAAAGATCTGTGCGACGAATGCGTCGCGATCGATGGCGGCCGCGATCGCCTGCCGCACCTTCACGTTGTTCGTGGGCGCAGTGTTGGTGCGAAAGGTGATCCAGAACACCGTCAGCGCCGGCGTCCGGACGATGTCCTGCTTCAGCTGGTTGTCACTCGCGACGCTTGCGGCCTGGGCAGGCTGCACGTCGATCGAGTCCAGCTCTCCGTTCCTGTATTTCGTCAGCGCGACCGCGCCGTCGTTGACGACGTCGAATGTGATCGCGGCCAGCTTGGGCTTGGAGCCCCAGTAGTTCTTGTTCGGAACGACTGTGATGTGATCGTTGATGACTATCTCAGTGGCACGGAAGGGACCGTTGGTGACCAGCGATTCGGTCGTGCCGGCCCACTTGTCTCCGTATTTCGTCACAACGTCTTGCCTGATCGGCGCGCCTGCGGGCATCGCCGCGATCCACACGAACGCCGGGTTGGGATGCGAAAGAGTGACCTGGAACGTGAAGTCGTCCACCGCCTTCAACCCCAGCGTCGCGAGCCCGTCGGCGATTTTTGAGGCATCGCGCTGCGGGTCGAGGTTCGCCACCGCATCGCCGTTGAGAACGGCGCTCGCGAAGAAGGTCTCATTGGGCGCGGCGAGCCTCGGATCGATCAGGCGCTGCCACGCGTACACGAAGTCTTGAGCCTTGACGGGCACGCCATCCCAGTACTGCGCGGTCTTGCGCAGATGAAAGACGTAGACCGTCCCATTGCCTGATATGTCGTAGCCCTGCGCCGCAGCGGGCGTCAGAGCGTTGAGATCAGCCGTGGGTTTCAGCAGAGGTTCGGAGATCGTACGGAGGACAGCCGTCTCGTACTGGTACTGCGTCTGCCCGGGATCGAGCGTCGGCGGCTGGTCGCCCAGGAGGACTCGCAGCGATTGGTCCTTGGCGAGCCGCGGACCCTGTGTGAGTGGCAGCGTGGGTTGGTTGCAGGCGGTCGCGATCGCCGATGCGAGGAGAGCCAGCGCCACGGCGCGGGCTAGCCACCTGATTGAGGACACCGTGCCCATGATATGCAACCCGTATAAATCAAAAGGAGGCTAACCCTGGCGGGCGCCCCCTTGTGCACGTACGGCTGACTTTAACCCAAAACCGCCGGCCAGTGGTGACGGATTGGTTTTGCGAACGTTCCAGTCACAAATGGCGCCAAAGGCGTGGGGGGCTTCAGCCCTGATCCTGGCTTCCCTGATCGTGGCCGGCTGTGGCCGAAAGGCGCCACGTTACTTTCACTGCGATCGCAGTCGGATGCCCCGATGCCGAGTACCGATTCGCGTTGACCGGCCAAAGTACCGGTCATACGACGACCGCCCAAGACTGGAATCGGAGCGCCACCTGGACAGGGGGACACGACCAACGCCAGTTCGAGCCCCACACGATGCAGGGCGGGGGAACGACGGGACCGCACGATCGCGGTCCCGTCGCAAAGTGTTCTTCTAGACCGACAGAGTCTCCAGGTCGATCGGCTCCTCTTCGAGGATCCGCGCCGCCTGCTCACGCTGCTTCTTGTAGTAGTCGAGCCCGGTCCCGGCAGGGATGAGCTTGCCGATGATCACGTTCTCCTTAAGCCCGCGCAGTCGGTCCACCTTGCCGCTGATCGCGGCCTCGGTGAGGACGCGGGTGGTCTCCTGGAAGGATGCCGCCGACAGCCACGAAGTGGTGTTCAGCGCGGCCTTGATCAGGCCGAGCAGCACCGTCTGAGCGGTGGCCGGCTCGCCGCCCTCCGCCAGCGCCTTCGCGTTGCCCTCCTCGTACTCCCACTGCGAGACGATCTCGCCTGGCAGCAGGCCTGTGTCGCCGGCCGAGTCGACGCGGACCTTCCGCATCATCTGCCGGACGATGACCTCGATGTGCTTGTCGTTGATGTCCACGCCCTGGCTGCGATAGACCTTCTGGACCTCGTCGACCAGGAAGGTCTGCACCGCCTCCTTGCCGAGGATGTGGAGCAGCTCCTGCGGTGAGATGGAGCCTTCGGTGATCTGCTGGCCGGCCTTGATCGTCACCTTCTGCCCGTCGCGGCGGTCGAGCTCAGGCCGGATCCGGACCTGGTGGGGGATGGTGTACTCGCGCACCTCCTCGTCCAGAGTCCGCACGGTGATCTCCTTGGGCGAAACCGTCACCTTGCCGGCGTGCCGGGTCCGGACGGCGTTGCCCTTGACGTCGCGGGCCAGCTCCTGGCCCTCCATTACATCGTCCTTGCTCTTGACGATCGGCGTCACCTTGGCGTCGAGCGGGTAGGAAACCTCGAATTCCTCCCGGGAGATCACGCGCACCTTGCGTGTGCCCTCGGCCCGGATGATCTCGAGATCCCCGTCGATCTCAGAGATGATGGCCTTGCCTTTGGGGATGCGAGCCTCGAACAGCTCCTCCACGCGGGGAAGGCCCTGGGTGATGTCCACGCCGGCGACGCCGCCGGTGTGGAACGTCCGCATCGTCAGCTGGGTACCCGGCTCGCCGATCGACTGGGCTGCGATGACGCCCACCGCCTCCCCGATCTCGACGACCTTGCCGGTGGCCAGGTTTCGTCCGTAGCACGTGCGGCAGACGCCCTCGCGGGCCTCGCACACGAGCACAGACCGCATCTTCACGGCGACGCCCGCCTCGATGACCTTGCGTGCGTCCTCGTCGCTGATTGCGGTGCCGGCAGCGACCAGCACCTTGCCCCCGACGCTGACGTCCTCGGCCGCCACCCGTCCTGCGATCTTCTCGAAGATCGGCTCGTTCTTCGCCCGCTCAGGGGTGATGTCACGGAGCCAGATGCCGTTGGTGGTGCCGCAGTCTTCGACGCGCACGATCACGTCCTGCGCCACGTCAACGAGACGCCGCGTCAGGTAGCCGGAGTCGGCGGTGCGGAGGGCCGTGTCGGCCAATCCCTTGCGCGTGCCGTGGGTCGAGATGAAGTACTCGAGCACGGTCAGGCCCTCGGTGAAGTTGGCCATGATGGGTAGGTCGATGATCCGGCCCGTCGGGTCGGCCATCAGGCCACGCATACCCGCGAGCTGGCGGATCTGCTGGATGTTGCCGCGGGCGCCCGAGCCCATCATCATCCAGATCGGGCTGAACTTGTCGAATGCGTGCTCGGTTGCGTTGCCGACATCTTCGTAGGCACGCTGCCAGAGCTCGATTACCTTGCGGTACCGCTCGTCATCGGTCATGACGCCGCGGCGGTACATCCGCTCGACCTCGGCGACTTCCTTCTCTGTGCTGTGGATGATCTGCCACTTCGACTCCGGGTGCGGGATGTCCATCGCGGAGACGGTGATCCCGGCCTGGGTCGCATAGCGGAATCCGAGCCGCTTGATGTCGTTGACAACGCTCGCTGTGGTGTCGCTCCCATACAGGCGGTAGATCTCGGCCACCAGGGTGCGCAGCAGCTTGCGGTCGTAGTGCGCGTTCTGGAACGTCAGCGGCTTCATGGTCTTCTCGACCGGCTCCTTGCCAACGGGCAAGGGCTGGTTGAAGACCACGCGCCCAGCCGTGGTGACGATGCGATCCCCATTGCTCTGCACGCGGATCCAGTCCTGGAGCTTGACGACCTTGCTCTCGAGAGCGTGGAGAACCTCGTTCTCCGAGCTGAAGATGCGCAGCTTGTTGACCGCTTCGCCGGTCGGCTGCTCGCCCCGGGTCGCCGTCAGCCAGTAGCAGCCGAGGACGACGTCCTGCGTCGGCGCCACCACGGGGTGGCCGTCCGCCGCGGACAGGATGTTCTGCGACGACATCATCAGGTTCTTGGCTTCGGCGATCGCCCCGCTGAACAGCGGGACGTGCACGGCCATCTGGTCGCCGTCGAAGTCCGCGTTGAACGCGGCGCAAACGAGCGGGTGGATCTGGATGGCCGAGCCTTCTACCAGCACCGGCATGAAAGCCTGGATGCCCAGTCTGTGCAGTGTCGGGGCGCGGTTGAGCAGCACCGGGTGGTCGCGGATGACCTCGTCCAGGACGTCCCAGACCTCGGTGCGGCTGCGCTCGACCATGCGCTTGGCGGACTTGATGTTGGTCGTGTAGCCCTTGTTCACGAGCTCGCGCATGACGAACGGCTTGAACAGCTCGAGCGCCATCTTCTTGGGCAGGCCGCATTCGTGGAGCTTCAGCTCGGGGCCGACCACGATGACCGAGCGACCCGAGTAGTCCACGCGCTTGCCGAGCAGGTTCTGGCGGAACCGGCCCTGCTTGCCCTTCAACATGTCGGACAGCGACTTCAGCTTGCGGTTGCCGGTGCCGGTGATAGCGCGGCCACGACGGCCGTTGTCGATCAGGGCATCGACCGCTTCCTGGAGCATGCGCTTCTCGTTGCGCACAATGATCTCGGGCGCTCCGAGCTCCAGCAGCCTCTTCAATCGATTGTTGCGGTTGATCACGCGGCGGTAGAGGTCGTTGAGGTCGGACGTGGCAAAGCGGCCACCGTCGAGCTGGACCATGGGGCGCAGCTCGGGCGGAATGACGGGGAGGACCTCGAGCACCATCCACGTGGGGCTGGCGTTCGACTTGCGGAAGTCCTCGACCACCTTCAGGCGCTTGATCGCCTTCTGCTTGCGCTGGCCGCTGGAGGACTTCGATTCATCTCGAAGCCTGTACATCTCGCCCTGTAGCTCGATGCGAGACAGCAGATCGCGGACCGCCTCGGCGCCGATGCCGGCGCGGAACGCGCGGCCGAACCGCTCCGAGTAGTCGCGGTACTGGGTGTCGGTGAGGATCTGCTTGGGGTGCAGCGCCTCGAGGTCCGTACGGGTGGCCTCGATCTCCTGCTGCAGCGCCTCGAGCTCTCCCTGGATGGCTTCGCGCTGGGTCTTGGTCGCGGCCTCGATCTGCGCCTCGAGCGCCTTCTTGTCCGCGTCCAGCCGGTCCTTGGCGCGCTTCTGCGCGGCCTTGGTGTTGGCCTCGAGCTTCTCGATCTTCTCCTGGACCTTGCCCAGGACGGCACGCGACATCTCGCGTGCGAAGGTCTCGCCCTTCTCGACGACGACCTCTTCGTCGTCGTCCGCGCCCACGGAGTAGTCGCGGCGGGCCTTGGTGCCGATGCCGGCCTTGATCGTCTCGGTGATCTTCTTGCCCTGGGTGGTGAGAGCGTCGACCGACTCCTGGAGCTCCTCCTCGAGCCGGGCCACCTCGGCGTCGACCTCGCCCTTGAGCTTCTTGGTCTTGCCCTCGTGCTCGGCGCGCAGCTCTTTGGACTTGGCGTCAATGTCGGCACGCAGCCGGATCGCGCGCTCGTCCTTATCCATGTTGAGGGTGGCGAGCATGTCCGCACGCGCCTCTTCGTGAACGTCGGTGACGATGTAGTTCGCGAAGTAAAGGATCTTCTCTAGGTTGCGCGGAGACATGTCGAGCAGCAAGCCCATGCGGCTCGGGATGCCCTTGAAGTACCAGACGTGGCTGACCGGCGACGCGAGCTTGATGTGCCCCATGCGCTCGCGGCGCACCTTGGAGCGCGTCACCTCGACACCGCACTTGTCGCAGATGATGCCCTTGTAGCGGTAGCGCTTGTACTTTCCGCAGTGGCACTCCCAGTCCCGCGTGGGACCGAAGATGCGCTCGCAGAAAAGACCGTCGCGCTCAGGCCGCAGCGTCCGGTAGTTGATGGTCTCCGGCTTGGTGACCTCGCCGTGCGACCAGGACATGATCGTCTCCGGCGACGCCAGCGAGAGCTTTAGTGCATCGAAGTTTTCGAGCTTCAGCAAGTTGTCCCTCTTCTCCTAACTATTCCGCCAAGCCCCACGAAATCCGCGATTTCGCGGGGACCCTGCTTGTTTGAATGCCGCGAAGAAGTCATCGTCATTCTGCCGAGTCCTCTCCGAGCTCCTCCCGCTCGAGACTGATTCCAAGGTCGAGCGGAATCTCCGGGATGTCTTCTTCGCTCAAGACAATCTGGCGCTCGTCCTCGCTCAGGATCTCGACCCCCAGCGCAAGGCCTTCAAGCTCCTTGACCAGCACGCGGAACGACTCCGGGATGCCGGCTTCAAGGGTGTTGTCGCCCTTGACGATCGCCTCGTACGCCTTCACACGGCCGACGATGTCGTCGGACTTCACGGTCAGGATCTCCTGGAGGACGTGCGCCGCGCCGTATGCCTCGAGCGCCCAGACCTCCATCTCACCGAACCGCTGGCCGCCGAACTGCGCCTTGCCGCCCAGCGGCTGCTGGGTGACGAGGCTGTAAGGACCAGTTGACCGCGCGTGGATCTTGTCTTCGACAAGGTGCGCGAGCTTGAGCATGTAGATCATGCCCACGGTCACCGGCTCGTCGAACTCCTCGCCGGTGCGACCGTCCCGGAGCCGGACCTTGCCGTCTTCTGGCAGCCCGGCCTTCTTCAGCTCGGCCACGATCGTCTCCATCGGGGCGCCGTCAAAAACGGGCGTCGCAATCTTGATGCCCAGCGTCGATGCGACCCACCCGAGGTGGGTTTCGAGCACCTGACCGAGGTTCATCCGGCTCGGCACGCCGAGCGGGTTGAGCACGATGTCGACCGGGGTGCCGTCGGGCAGGTACGGCATGTCCTCGGCGGGCATGATCCGGGCGACCACACCCTTGTTACCGTGGCGGCCGGCCATCTTGTCGCCGGCCGAGATCTTTCGCTTCTGGGCGAGGTAGACGCGAACCATCTCGTTGATGCCGGGGCCGAGCTCGTCCTTGTTCTCCCGGGAGAACACCTTGACGTCGACCACGATTCCGCGTTCGCCGTGAGGCACGCGCAGGCTCGAGTCTCGAACCTCGCGCGCCTTCTCACCGAAGATGGCACGCAGCAGGCGCTCCTCGGCGGACAGCTCAGTCTCGCCCTTGGGCGTGATCTTGCCGACCAGGATGTCGCCCTGCTGGACCTCGGCGCCGATGTAGACGATGCCGCGCTCGTCGAGGTTGCGCAGCGCGTCGTCGGCCACGTTGGGGATGTCGCGGGTGATCTCCTCCGGGCCGAGCTTGGTTTCGCGGGCCTCGGACTCGTGCTCCTCGATGTGTATCGAGGTGTACATGTCCTCCTTGACCACGCGCTCGGACAGAAGGATGGCGTCCTCGAAGTTGTAGCCCTCCCAGGGCATGAACGCGACGAGCACGTTGCGGCCCAAGGCCATCTCGCCGTCGTCGATGGCCGGCCCGTCGGCGAGGATGTCGCCCTTCTCGACGTGCTGGCCCGGCTTGACCTTGGCTTGGTGGTTGAGGCAGGTGCCCTGGTTGGAGCGCGCGAACTTCTGCAGCGGATAGTGCCGCTCGGGTCCGTCGCCGTCCGGCTTGACGACGATCTCGAAGACCGGCGTTGCGTGCACTGCCTTGAGGTCCTTGGGGTGTGCGATGTCGATGACCGTGCCAGCGACATCGGCGACGATCATCTCGCCGGAGTCCTTGGCCGCGTAGTACTCGACACCGGTGCCGACCAGCGGCGCGTCGGTGACCAGGAGGGGCACCGCCTGGCGCTGCATGTTGGCGCCCATGAGGGCGCGGCCGGCGTCATCGTGCTCGAGGAACGGGATCATGGCCGTCGCCACCGAGACGATCTGCTTCGGCGAGACGTCCATGTACTGGATGTTGCCGACGTCTTCGATCTTGAAGTCGCCGCGCGCCCGTGCGGGTACGCGCGCGTCTGCAAAATGGTTCTCGGGTGTGAGCGCAGCGTTGGCCTGTGCGATGCCGAACATGTCCTCCTCGTCTGCGGACAGGTATTCGACCTCGGTCGAGACCCAGGGCACGATGTCGATGCCGGGGACGTGGCCCTTGATCAGCGCGTGCACGGCCTTCTCGTCCAGTTTCTGGTTGGCAGGAAGAACCTCTTTGCCCTTGCCGTCGACCGCGGGCCGCCGCAGCGTTCGTCCCGCGAGCTTCTCGACGCTCTCAGCGCTGACCGACATGCGGTTGTACACGCGGCGGAACGGCGTCTCTACGAACCCGAACTCGTTCACCTTCGCGTACGTGGCGAGGTTGCCGATCAGTCCGATGTTCGGACCCTCGGGGGTCTCGATCGGGCAGATGCGGCCGTAGTGGCTGTGGTGGACGTCGCGCACGTCGAACCCGGCCCGCTCGCGCGAGAGACCGCCGGGACCCAGCGCGGACAGGCGGCGCTTGTGCGTCAGCTCGGACAGCGGGTTGTGCTGGTCCATGAACTGCGACAGCTGGCTGGAGCCGAAGAACTCCTTGATCGCGGCCACGACCGGACGCGCGTTGATGAGCGACGCAGATGTGACCGTATGCGGGTCACTGATCGTCATGCGCTCCTTGATGATCCGCTCCATGCGGATGAGGCCCATGCGGAACTGGTTCTGCAGCAGCTCGCCCACCGCGCGGACGCGGCGGTTGCCGAGGTGATCGATGTCGTCGGGGATCTGCTTCTCGCGCGGCGCGTTGTTCAGCTCGATGAGCTTGCGCAGGAACGCGATGAAGTCGCCCTTCTCGAGGATGCGCAGCTCGCGCTGGCGGACGCGAGCGAGGATGTCCTCCTCGTCGCGGCCCAGGCGCTTGTCGACCTTGTAGCGGCCGACGCGGCCGAGGTCGAAGCGGCGCGGGTTGAAGAACAGGCTCTGCAGCAGGTTGCGCGCGTTGTCGACAGAGGGAGGATCGCCGGGCCGGACGCGGCGATACAGCTCGAGGAGCGCGTCCTCGGTCTTCATCGTCGTGTCTTTGTCGAGTGTGGACTCCATGTAGCGGTGCTCGGGGTTGTTGTCGACGTCCCCGAACATCTCTAGAAGTGCACGCTTCTGCGCCTCGCGGTCGTTCTCGGTTCCCTTGAGCTGGGGTAGCTCGAGGGCCTTGAGCAGCACCGTCACGGGGACCTTGCGCTTCCGGTCGATCTTCACCGTCAGCAGGTCCTTGGCGGACGTCTCGATCTCGAGCCACGCGCCGCGGTTGGGGATGAGCTTGGCGCCGAACAGCTTGCGACCGGTGTTGGGGTCCTCGGCCGCGGTGAAGTAGACACCCGGCGAGCGGACGAGCTGTGACACGACGACACGCTCGGTGCCGTTGACGATGAAGGTGCCCTCGCTGGTCATCATGGCGAAGTCGCCCATGTAGACCTCGGACTCCTTGATCTCACCCGTCTCCTTGATGGTCAGGCGGGTCTTGATCCGCAGCGGCGCAGCGTAGGTCATGTCGCGGTTGCGGCACTCCTCGACCGAGAACTTCGGCTGGCCGAACTCGTAGTCGAGGAACTTCAGCTCGAAGTTCTTGCCGGTGTAGTCGGTGATCGGGTTGATCTCGTCGAAGAGCTCCCGCAAGCCTTCGGTTTTGAACCAGTTGAACGACTCCACCTGTGTTGCGATGAGGTCCTTCAGCTCGACGAGGTTTGGGATGCGACCGTAAGAAAGACGCGAGGGCGCTCTCATCTCTGAGATCAATTCGTTACTCCTTCCAGGAAAAAGGGCGCGCTCAGGCAATAGGCAGAGTGAGCGGCCGGGCGTGCACGAAACGCCAGTATACGACTTCACGGTCCCTTTGTGGGGTCGCGAAACCACGGCCCAGGAGGACCCCTCCTGACCGAAGTGCGGGCACTATACCATCCGGCCGCCGCCGAGGGTAGCCTGCGATTTATCTCGTCCCCGCCCCGCTTTGTCTCCTCCCCGCCCCGCGGGGAGGTCGGGACCCGCTTGCGGGTCCCGGGTGGGGAGGTACGTTTACGCAAATGCCCGACTGGAAGGCCCTCCGCCACCAGTTCCCGATCCTGGACCGCTACATCTACCTCAACGCCTGCTCTCTCGGCCCCCTCCCCCGGCGCGGCCGGGCCGCCCTCGATCGCTACGCCACTGACTGGGACACTCAAGGGACCCCGGTGTGGTTTTCGGACTGGATTCCGCTGTTGGAGCGGCTGCGCATAGGGGTCGGTGGCCTGCTCAACGCGCCGGCGGGATCGACCGCGATCGCCCCCTCGGTTTCGGTAGCCCTCTCCACT
>VBHX01000108.1 GCA_005879945.1 Chloroflexota bacterium
GGGTTGCCCGAGCCTGAGTCCGGACGCGTCCGCGGTGAGCTGGCTCTTATCTTGCCTTCTTGACCCCACCCAGCTTGATCTCGCCAGGCCTCTTTTTGGCTGCTTTCTTCTTTGTCCCCGGCTTCTTCGCCGCCTTCTTCGCTGCCAATGCATCCTCCTCGATTGCGCCTGCAGGAACTCGGCGTAATCGTAAGTCTGCAGATCACTAGACGAAACCCCAGGTGGGCCCGCTCACAATTGAGCCGTGCGAGGGCTGATCGGCAGGGTGGCAGAATCCGTGATCCTCTTCCTCTGCTTCCTATTCGGCCGCCGCATCGATCGGAGCAGCGTTCCCTGGCTGGACGGTCCGACCGGCCCCGCTCGGATCGGAACCGGCTTCCACCGCTCGATGGCCGCTGACGCCGGCCTGGAGGTGCGGACTGGCGACGATCTCGGGCTGCTCCCAGACTGCGCTCTCCTCGACTGCGACCAATTCGACTCGAGCCGCCTGCATCGATCGGTGCGTGACTTCTACGAGCACACGAGCCTCTACCACCTCGACGTCTGGTCGCAGTGGTCGCCACTCTTCTGGCCTTTCGGGTGGGCGCTGATTCATTTCGTCAGCCGGCGCATGGAGCAGCTCAACTTCCCGATGTATCCACTCGAAACCGCGCGGGGCATGACCAGCGATATCGAGCAGCTGCTGGACAAATCGGGCAGGGTGGTTTTCACAAGCTGGCTGCGCCGAAACCTGGCCAGCGGCCTGGTGATCTACTCGGGTCTGTACTCGACAGCGACACCACCAGGGCATGGCCCATGTGTCAAAACCGTCTTCCCCGTTCCGCGCGGCAGCGCAACCGTCCTGCTTCGGCCTGAGGTCCAGGCCGACGGCTCCTTGAAGCTCATCTCGTCAGGGCACCGGTTCGGCGACCCCGGGTTCTATCGAGTCACGAACGGCGGGCGTGGACGTCTGCGCGTCTGGTACGTGCGGCCGATCAAGGAGGTGTTCCACGTGTATCCGGACAGCGACGGTTCGGTTCGCACCGACCACTTCTTGACCTGGTGGGGACTGTCGGTGCTGCACCTGCACTACCGCATCACGCCGGCGAAAGACTCGCGAGATGCCGGCCGGCTACTCCAGGGCGTCGTCGAGCCGCACTAGCCGCTTCTGCAGTCCATAGATCGCGGCCTGCGTCCGGTCCGCGAGATGGAGCTTCGAGAGAATGTTGGACACATGCGTCTTCACCGTCTCCTCGCCGATCGACAGCTCCTTCGCAATCTCCTTGTTCGAACGCCCGCGGGCGAGCGCGCTGAGCACGCCGTGGCTCAGCTTTTCAGATGCGCCCGGCATGGCCATGCAAATGCTGCGCAACCGCTCGATCTTCGCCGGATCAGAGGGTCGCACTTTCGTTACTTTAGTTTCTGAGATGGACACGGCCGAGCGCTACGCGACGGTTGTGAAAGCGCTGCGCCGCAGTCGGGGCGTGACCACCGACGCGAAAGGCGGCTTCGGAACCGGGGCTTTGAAGACCAACGACAGGATCTTCGCAATGCTCGCGTCGGGGGACCGGTTCGTGGTCAAGCTACCGCGATCGCGCGTCGACGCTTTGGTAGATGCAGGCGAGGGTGAGCGCTACGACCCGCGCCACGACGGGCGGCTGATGAAGGAATGGCTCGTAGTCGGCTCGCGCGATGGGGCTCGGTGGCTAGCCCTCGCCAAAGAAGCGCTCCAGTTCGTGCGCGGCTAGGCCGCTAGTCTAAGGTCGCGGTGGAATCTCACGGAATCAAGCAGCGGCTTCTTGCCACCATCGCGGCGTCGCGTCTGCGAGAGCACGAGCTGCTCGCGATGGTCGACGATTCGCCGCCGCCCGAGCCGGGCCTGTGGACCGTCAAGGACCACCTCGCCCACCTGAGCGCGTGGCGCCTTCACGCAGCGCAGGTGCTCAACGCGGCATGCAGCGGCAGACCGGAAGAGGCGCCTGACGCTGAGGAACTCGACGCCAAGAACGCGCGCATCTACGAGGCGAACAAGGACAAGACGGCCGACCAGGTGAAATCCGAGGCGCGGTCCTCGTATGACACGCTCGAAGCCGCCATCGCCGCCTGCTCCGAGGAGGACCTTGGCAAGCCGCGTCCAGGCGTGGAGGGCGCGCAGGTGTGGCAGGTGGTCCCGGGCGACGGCCACTCGCACCTCGGCGAGCACCTCATGTTCTGGCACCTGGAACAGGGCGACGAAGAGGCGGCCGAGGTCGCGCAGCAGTGGGTCTACGACATCAACCGAACGCAGTTTCCCGAGCCCAAGTCGGTCGCGGCCGCCACCTACAACCTCGGCTGCTTCTATGCACGGGTCGGCCGGGCGGACGAGGCAATGTATCGCTTCAAGCAGGCGTTCGAGCTCGATCCGTCGCTGAAGAAGATCGCCCAGACTGATCGCGACCTCGACCCCATCCGCAACCACCCTCAGTTGACGCCTCTGATCGGCTCCTAGGCGCGATGGGCGCTGAGGAGTTTCTGCCCGACCAGCCGACTATCGACCGGATGCGCGCGGCGGCCGCGGATTGCAAAGGCTGCGACCTGTGGCGCGCCGCGACGCAAACGGTCTTCGGCGAAGGATCCGATCACGCCGTGCTGATGCTGGTCGGTGAGCAGCCGGGCGACCGCGAGGACATCGAGGGCAAACCGTTCGTCGGACCTGCGGGCCGTGTGCTCGACACTGCGCTGGAAAGCGCCGGAATTCCGCGAGCCCAGGTGTACCTCACCAACGCTGTGAAGCATTTCAGATGGGTGCGTCGGGGCAAACGGAGGTTGCACGAAAAACCGAACAGCCAGCAAGTGCGCGCTTGCCGGCCGTGGCTCGAGGCCGAAGTGAAGGCTGTGAAGCCGCGTCTGATGGTTCTGCTGGGCGCAACGGCCGCCCAGGCCGTGCTGGGTCCCACATTCCGCGTGACCCGCGACCGAGGCAAGGTCCTGGAGACTCCGCTGGGCATTGCCGGCCTCGCCACTGTGCATCCCTCGTCGATCCTGCGGTCGCCGGACGACGAGTCGCGCGATCAAGCCATGGATGCTTTCGTGCGGGACCTGAAGGTGGCTGCAGGTTTCGTCGGCTAGCGTCGAACCGCGGGTTGAGGCTTGCCGCTAGCTGTAAAGACCCAGCCTGAAGCCCCACGAGCCAAGGTGGTATACGAGCGATACGCCCCAGTAATAGACGAAGTAGCTGCCGCCGGCCATCAGGGCGATCGCGGTAATCAGGACGAGTTGGCTCGGCTTTTCGGTGACCCATCGGGTCAAGCGGGCGTTGAACAACCAGATGACCAACAGGAAAATGGCCACCATCAGCGCGATCTGCCCGAGGCCCTGGATGGCCATGATCGTCGCGCCATAGATCGGGTTGTGCGAGCTGGCCGCATAGATAAGCAGGTCGCGGAAAACGGGATACGGCCGCCCGACTGCGAAGGACCCGACCATGAGGCCCATGATCGTCGCCCGCGTCATGGGTGACGACGCCCAGGAACGGAAGCCGCCAGGGATGTGCTCGGTCATCGGGCGAAGGAACCCGAACTCCAACAGCGACCAGACGATCATGAGCGAGCCCAGCGTCGTGAAGACGATCGTGAAGAGGCCGAGGGCTTTCAAGGCGCGACGGCGAGAGGAAGACCGATCGGTGCTGCACGCGAGCCCAGGCAGCATCGCGAAAACGACACAGTTGCAGGCGGTGAACGTGGCGGCAAGCCCGGCGACGGCCGCGAAGACGACACCAAACAGGGCGCCGTTGCTCCCAAACGAAGTCGCCAGGGTGTCGGGGTTGCCGATCGTGTTTGCCGCGACAACTCCCCGGCCGAACCCGTCGACGAGTTTGTAGTTCCAGAAGCCGGCGACAACCACACCGCACAGCGCGGCCGCCCCCGCGATCAGCGCTCGTACGAATGTCGTGTGCGTCGACAACACACCTGTCCGCGCGAGTGGGCGGACCACGACGCTCATGCGTGGCCCGGGTTGTCGGCGGTGGCAGTGACCAGTGTCGCGTTGGCCGGCGGTCCACTCAGGCTGATCGTGCACCCAACTTTGGTCGTGACGTTGTACGGGACGTCGGGCGCGACGTGCGCCGAGCAGGTTCCCAGTGCCTTCCCGGTCGAGCTCAAGGTCATGGTGAACGTGACCGTCGACGGAGCCTTGGCGCCGACCGTCCCGCCAATGTTCTTGAGCTCGGCTGAAACGACGCATGGGGAGCTGCAACCCGAAGTGTCGACCGATAGGACCGTGTAGATGGGAGGCAGCGTGGACAGGTTTGAGAAATCGATCACGTTGGCCGGCGCGGCGATCCCGAAGTCGTGGGCGAAATTGAGATACCTGAAGTCTGCATTGATGATCCCATCGATCGAGGCTCCGTTCTTCAATGCCACGCGCAGAACGGGATAGGGGGCCGAGGTTGCGATGTAGACGTCTGCGCGCGGGCCTGACATGTCCACAGCGTCGATCCCGTCGACCGACACGTGATCGGTGCGGCTGGTGGCCGCCGCACCGAGGAACGTGGCCTTGAAAACGCTGCCGTTGGTGAAATCGGGCAGCTGCGGCGCCAGGCCGGCCGACCCCTTCCACCACGCATTCCCAGCAGCCCTGACGAAGCTCTGTGAAAGAGGATCGTTGCCCATGTGGTCGGAGAGGAATTGCTGGCCTCGGAAGTAGCCGCTCGGACCAATCACGATCGCCTCTACCTTGAGGTTCCCCCCGGCCGCGATCGCGTGCAGGGTGCTGGGCGAGACCAGCTGGAGATCGATCGACCAGGTCTCACTCGCAGCGGCTGGGGCGACGGTCCTCGCCCCACTGGCGTGGCTTTGCGGGCTGGCGTAGCCGGGTGCGGTGTATGTACCTTTGATCTCGAAGCTGCTTGCCGACAGCGACGCCACCGCCCCGTCCTGGAGGGCGCGCGTCGAGGGCTGGCTGAGGTTGAAGGGAAGGTCGCAAGCCGGGAGCGCGGCGAGCGCTACGGCGCCGGCCACGACTGCCAAAACCCCCCGGCGCTCCCGCCAAAACGACCCCAGTTTTGCCAATTCGTTCGGCTGTGTAACGGGACGCATACTATGACCGTTACCCGACCGTGGCGAGCACCGACGCAGCGCCTCCGCAGGGGATAAGCCTTCCCGGCGATTCCCACCGCCCGGCCGCCGGTGGCCGCCCCAAACCCCGGATGGCGCGCCTGTTCGGTCGCGACTACCGAGTCGTCCTGCCGAGCATCCGCGATCCCCGTCTACACGTCGCCGCCGTACTTCTGACGCTCCAGGCGCTGGGCCAGACCGTGCTCGGCTTCCGGCTTTCGATTGCTCAGATCCTGGTCTGCCTGGCCACCGGCGCCCTGATCGAGTTCACGATCTCCTTTTTCAAGGACAAGACCATCCTGTGGCCGGCGAGCGGCTTGCTGACCGGCAACAGCACCGCCTTCATCCTGCGCGTGCCCGGCACCCTCCACGGCCAGTGGTGGAGCACCCACGGGATCGAGATCTTCATCGGAGTCGTTGCGCTCGGAATGGCGTCCAAGTACCTGATCCGCTGGCACGGACGGCACATTTTCAACCCCTCCAATGTGGCCCTTGTCCTCGCATTCATCGTTCTCGGCGTTCAGCGCACCGAGCCGCTCGATCTGTGGTGGATTCCAATGGGCCCGTGGATGATCCTGACCTACGCGATCCTGATCGGCGGCGGCCTCCTGATCGCGTGGGAGCTGAAGCTGATCGGTTTGGTGGTGGGCTTCATGGCGGCGTTCGCGGCGTTCACCGCAGTCGCGCTGGCTCCGGTGCCGGACCACTGCATGGTCGCCAGCTGGCACGTCACACCGCTGTGCGGATTCGACCTATGGAAGATCCTCGTCACGTCGCCGGAGATCCTCATCTTCGCCCTGTTCATGGTCCCGGACCCGAGAACCGTGCCGGACGGCCCCGTGGCGCGTGTCGTCTTCGGGGTCATCGTCGCTCTGCTCGCTGTGCTGCTGCTCGGCCCGACCACGCTCGAGTTCTGGACCAAGACCGCGATCCTCGCGAGCCTGGTCATCGCCTGCGCGGGACGCTTTGCGCTGGTTCGCTTCCTGGCCCCATTCGAGAGAGGGCTCCGGATGCCGTCGTTCGGGAGTCGCGGGTGGCGAGTTGCGGCGGGCTTCGCCACCGCGGTGGTCTTCGCCGGCGCTCTACCCGTGTCGGCCGCGCTCGCCACCCACAGTCCGGACCCGGCCGCCGAGCTCCCCGACGGCTCGACTCCGACGGTTGCACTGACGGTGGGCAGCGGGACCCCGGTCGGCTACTGGATCACAAGCGCCGCCGACTCTTCGCTCCCGGCGCCCGGAGAGTCGACGCCTGTTTCAGCATCGGCACGTGTGTGGACACTGCCACCCATCCCGTCCGTGACCCTCGATTCAAACGTGACGGCTTTCGACCCATCGATAAACCAGCAGGTCGCCAACACGATGGCGCATGACACAGTGCTCGATCTCATCATCGAATCGGAGGCCCGCCGCTCCCACGACCTGAATCTGGCGCAGAGCGGTGCGTCTGCCGACGGCCTCACGGAATTCACCGACGTCATCAACCAGGACATCGCGGCAGGCAAGATCATCGAGAAGGTCTACACCTTCGACCGGATCAGCATCAACCTCTACCTGCCGAAGTTCAGCACGCAGGGCGCCCGGCTCGTCGGAGTGACCCTGCACGGTACCGCAACACTCATCAGCCGCGACGCCAACGGCAACGTGCTGTCGCAGTCGTCATCGACCTACAACAAGAGCTGGGGGCTGTCCGGAACCAAGGGCAGCACCTACCAGGTGATCATCGTCGACTACACGGGCCTGACCCCGGCGCCTTAAAACAGAGGAACCAGGGCAGGTCAGGGGCGCCACCGGGCACCCCTGACCGCACTCGAACTAGAGGCTACGGCGCCGTCGAGAACGCATAGATGTCGGAGTTGCCAAAGGTGCTGTCGCATGCTTGCTGAGGCGCCGGCCGGCTCAGCGCGGGGCCGACTCTGAGCGACATCCGCCAGGCGTCGATGGCCGGGCAGTCCGCACCGTTCCTGGTGTCATTCCAGACCCCCGTCCCATATGTCCGGGTTGCGGCCGAATACACGTAGTCGCCGAGGAACTCGCCTACCAGGTTGTTCTGGGAGCTGGCGCGAGGATCACCCTCCACGCTGCGATTCAGCTCGGTGAACGCGCCGGTCCCCGAAGTGCCGACTGAGGCGTGAACGAAAACTCCGACGAGAGCGCGTGAGGACGAAGTGTCATTGCGATACGGCGTCGTAAAAGCGTTGTAGACGACGTAGACATCGGTGCCATTGGGGGAGATGGCGGGCGCCGAGTAGTAGCCGTGGTCTTTTGAGCCGGTTTCGATGGGCCTTGGATTGGACCACGTCGCGCCACGATCGGTCGACTCCGCGAAGTACACGTGTTGGGCATTGATGGTGCCGCTGACGTAGCTCATGACGATCCGGTCGGTAGCGCCTGATCCATCCGGAGCACCGTTCGCGATGTCAACGCTGGGCGCAGGAGCGAGGTCGCTGCGAGCGCCCGCGATGCCGTCGATCGTGGGACGCCCGAGGACTGGGTCGAAAAGCCCCGGCTGGTTGACGGGTCCGACCACTGGAGTCTGCGCGGACCACGTTCGCCCGCCGTTGCTTGACATCGACATGAACTCGAACGGCGGGTTGCCGCCGCTCTTCGCCACGCCGAACACGTATGCGTTTCCCTTGCTGTCGGTGCGCACGGTGCAGCCGTCCATGGGGTTGACGTTTCGGTTGTTCGCAGCCGGCGAGACCAATCGCTGGGTCCAGGTGCTGCCGCCGTCGGAGGAAACCGCAACGAGCATCGGCGCCGGCGAGGCATTAGGGCTCTTTTCCTGGCCCCTGAAAGACGCCCAGCAGATGTATACGTTGCCGAAGAACGGGCTAGACGACGCGTTGTCGGCCCACACCTGCTCCTTGTCCGAGAACGTTGTCGATGACTGCATTGAAACGATGACGGGAGGCATCCAGGTGGGCTTCGACCCGCGTCGCGCTACCGGCACGTTATCCGTGCGGGAGACTGCGATCGCCTCGAATCCGTTGAAGGTTTTCTTACCTGGGAAATTCGACGTCAGGTTTGCGTAGTAAAGGCGCGAGCCGTTGCTCCAGCTGAAACCGGATGGGCCAAGCCGAGGGCCGAAAGCGAGAGCCGGGTCGCCATCTGCTACCAAACCGCTCTCGTAGTAACCGGGGATCGTCCCGATCGTGCCAATCGCTGCTGCACATGGAGCCGGGCCCTGGCAGTTCCGTGCGGTCCACCCTGTGTACATGGGCTGGGTCCACGATTTGCCCGAGTCGGTCGAGTAGTAGAAGCCGGAGACGCCGACGCCGGCCGTGAACGGACACCTGGTGGGGTCGCCGGCATTACACGCTTCCATGTCGATTTCGTCGTTCGAGCCTGCGACCACGACGTTGGGCGCATGAGCATCGATTGCCATCGCCGGCTCATTCTGTTTGTTCTGAGAGAACGGGCCGGTCGGGCTGCCGTTGGTGACGAGTGTGTCACCCCCCGCCGCCGAGGCCGGCGCCGCCAACAGCAATGACATGGCGGCAGCGAACAACAGAGATCCTCTTCGCATCGCGATATCCCCCTATGCCCACACACGTATGCCGACGACCTACTCGCCCGAGTCTAACGCCCTCTGCTGCTCAATTCATGGCCTCGCGGCCGCAAATATCAGCGTTGGTCGTCGGTAAGCGCTGCCGGTATTCCGCTCGGTTCGTAGACGGGCGGGGGAACGATTTCGAAAGTGTCCGCCAGCCGCACGAAGAGGCTGAACAGCGCCGCGATATAGGCGGCCTCGGCGATCTGCTCTTCTGTCCAGCCCGCATCCCGGAGGCCCTGGACCTGCTCATCGGTCACGCGGTAGGCGGCGCGAGCGATCGTGCCGGCGAACTCCAGGAGCAGGCGTTCTTGTGGATTCAGGCCCGCCGCGTCGAGGTCACCGTTGCGAAGCGCTTCCGCCGCCTTCTCGAACGCTTCGCCCTGCAACTGCAGGAACCACGTGTGGGCGCTGAGTCAATACCTGCAGCGGTTGATGGCGGAGACGTACGAGGCGATCAACTCGTGCTGCGCCCTCGTGAGCGCTCCGTCGGTGAAGTGCATCCGCGAGGCGGCCTGGATGGCGGCCAGGAAATCCGGCCGTAGGCTCATGGTCTTGAGAATCTCGGCGACAACGCCAATTGGACTTTGTGCCTTGGCGTTGGCGTAGAGGTCGGCCAGCGGGCCAGAGGCCTCAGATTCCTGGACCACCTTGATCCGCGTCATGACTGGCTTAACGCCGGCGAGTCGAAAAGGTGTCAGTGGGCCGTCGGGCTCGGAACAGGTCGGGCAGCGATGAGCCAGATGCCGATGACGATCCCCAGATTGGAATCGCGAAAGCCGGGAAGAAGAAGGGAGCGCCGATGGCCAGAAACCCTGCTCCCAGCGAGAACCACCTCACCCAGGTCGGCAGCTGTCCGCGTGAGCTCAGGAAAAGCGCGATCAATGCGAAGCCCAGCATGATTCCACCGGAGCTGAAAAGCACGTTCAGGCCACAACAGTCAGGAAATGGCTGCTCTTGACGTATTCGATGACCGTCGATTCGTCATAGCTCCCACCGGGGGTGCCTCCGAAAGTCCCCACCACGGTCAAGACGCCGAACGCGATCGCGCCAGCGCCGGCCAGAATCGCGCCCTTTCTCATGCCGGACCGTCCCATGACCAGCGCGGTTCCGGCAGGGCAGACGGCACAACCGAATCGGACGCCAAGTAGGAGACCACGTCCTTGGTCGCCCACTCGATGTAGGCGCGCATGCCGGCCCGGAAATCGGGATCGTCGGGCAGCTTTGCGTCGTCAAGGGCCTGCACGAAGCAGGCGACAAAACGAGGTTCGAGGGATTCGCCTCCCTGACGGGCGTGGATCTCGAGCATCGCCGAATGGCCGCCATGAAGTCGCGAGTAAGTGGGCGGGCCTCCCAAGACCTCTGCCCAGTAGGAGGCCAGGTTCTCGACGTGTCCCGGACTGGTGTGGTGACCGAATACGTGATTCAGCTCGGGGTCCTCCAGGCAGCGCTCGTGGAAAGCGGCCGCCAGCGCCAGGAACGCCTGGTTGCCGCCGGCGAACTCGTACATCGAACGTCGGCTCACGCCATGAGTTTCGCGTATCCGCTTGCCGGCCGGGTGAGTGGATAGACTCCGCTCGGAGAAAAAGGCGTGAGGGCTTGGGCCAGTCGCCTGGTGTACGGCCTGCTGCTGCTGGTCGCAGTTGTGACGTTGGCTACCACGGGCTACGCGCTGGCCGGGCTTTCGGCCGACGATCCGCTCAGCAAAGGGAGTCACGTCCATCCCTCGACCATCCAGTGGAAGGGACATGACAAGCGGCGCAATCTCGAGGTGGTATGCGACGTGAATCCTCAGGCACGCGAGTACTTCGATGTGATGGATCATGGTGGCACCGGGTCGAGCGAGTGTTCAAACTCAGGGCCGTAGCGACGCAACCGCATTTCGACTTCCGGTCGGGCTGATACGGGCCTCGGCGCGCGGAGGCTCGTCCCGACTACCCTAACCCTCGACCGTATTCAGTTCGAGCTCATTTCGAAAGGAGGCACCGTGCAGTTCTACAACCTGAAGACCAAGGAAAAGGTCGATGTCCCGGACTCGGAGATCAAGAAGCGGCGGAGTGTACGGACCACGTCGCGAGGCACCCGGCAGGAGCGCTACGCAGTAGTCGCCGACGTCGATGTCGACGGCAAGCCGGTGCGCATGTTCAAGTTCGTGAACAAGGAAACCTTCGACTCGCTACACGTCCCCGAGGTGTCGTAAAGCAGCGGGCTTTCGCCCGCTGCTCAGCAATTGAATAGGATGGCCTGCCATGAGAACGCTGCTGACGACGGGAGGCAGGGGTGACGCGAGTGATGTCGCCACGGTCACCCAATGTTTTGCCGACGCGCACATCCAAGGCTTGTGGCTGGACATCGAGAGCCCTGATGCCGACGACTACAAGTTACTGCAAGAGACATTCAAGTTCCATCCGCTCACGATCGAGGACATCCAGCATCAGAACCAGCGCCCGAAGGTCGATGAATATCCTGACTACAACTTCGCGGTCATATTTCAAGCCGATTGGCAAGGCGACGATGTCGCCTTTCGAGAACACCATCTTTTCGTTGGGCCTCACTACCTGATCAGCGTTCACCTGGATCCGGCGCCGGTGCTCACCGCTCTGCAAGACCGAATCGCGAAGAGTCCGGTCTTGACGAAAGGCCAACCCGCGTTTCTGACGTACCTCGTGATTGATGCTCTGGTCGACGCCACCTT
>VBHX01000109.1 GCA_005879945.1 Chloroflexota bacterium
CACCGCCCGCCAGCTGCTCGACGCCGTTCGGCGCATCGCCATCGAGGTGCCCGTGGTTGGCATCGACGTGGTCGAAGTCTCGCCGCCATACGACTCGGCCGAGATCACGGCCTTCCTCGCTAACCGCGTCGTCCTGGAGCTGCTGTCCGGCATCGCGTACCGCCGGCTGGGCGGTACGTGGGCCTCGATTCCACCGACGCTGCTTGAGGGCCGGGGCCCGACCACCACATAGAAATAGACGCGCGGGCGCGCCGCCGGTCAACTGGTACTGGCCACCCGGTGGTTCGTCGAATACGAGAGTCGGTACCATTGCCCGTCCGTGGCCGGTATTCCAAAGTGGTATTGACCACCTATCCGATTTGTGCTTTACTTCGCGTGATGGAACGGGATAGAGGGCCATACCACTTCGCCAAAGAATGCGCGCCGGGCACGCGCAGCGCGCACTTCCGGCCATGACGAAACAGGACGATACCCGCAGCCGCGTCCTCGACCTGATGGAGACGCTGGAAGTGGGAGATGCGATCCCATCCGAGCGGCAGCTCAGCCAGGACATGCGTGTGTCGCGCCTGACCATCCGGGCGGCCCTCGATGAGCTCGTCCGCGACGGCTACCTCGACCGCCGTCACGGGAGCGGCACGTACGTGACCGAGCCCAAGATCTCCCAGCCGCTGACGCTGACCTCGTTCAGCGAGGACATGCGGCGGCGTGGAATGGTTCCGGGCAGCCGCACGCTCGAGCTCGCCACGACATCGGCCGGCGCCCTCCTGGCTCGGCGTCTGCAGGTCTCTCCGGCGGAGCGCCTGGTCCGAGTCAAGCGGCTTCGCCTGGCGGACGCACAGCCGATGGCGATGGAGGTCCTGCACATCCCGGAGACCCTGGTCCCCGGCCTGACCAGGGCCGACCTCGAGGACCGCTCGTTCTACGACCTGCTGGGAGAGCGGTACGGAATCGTGATCGCCTCCGGCACGCAGAGCATCGAGCCCACCGTCACTAACGAGGAAGAGTCGCAGGTGCTGGGGGTACCCCTGCACACGCCGGCATTCCTGTTCGAGCGGACGACCGTCTCCGAGTCAGGGCGGATCGTCGAATTCGTCCGCTCCATCTATCGCGGCGACCGTTATCGCCTGGTCGCCGACCTGACCCCGCAGCGAGGCCGCAACGGACGCACGGCCGGCGTCCAGCGCGGGCACGACCGCGGCGGAGACGGCGCAACACGGCGACTGCAGCCAGGGCGCGCGAGCGCCACATTCAAACCTTAAGGGGGAAACCAAGATGAACCCGCGGAAGCTCTTGTTCAGCGTCGTGACTGCATTCGCGCTGCTCGCGACGGCATGTGGGGGCAACTCGAACGCCACCACCACCACCGGCAACGAGACCGGGACGCTCACGGTCTGGCTCATGAACGGGAGCGCGCCGCAGAGCGTCGTCGATGGCGTCAACGCCGACTTCAAGGCCAAGCACCCGAACGTCACGGTCGACGTTCAGATCCAGCAGTGGTCCGACGTGACCACCAAGCTCGACACCGCGTTCGCGGGCAGCACGCCGCCCGACGTCGTGGAGCTCGGCAACACCCTGGTCGCGAAGTACGCGGCCAACACCGCGCTTGCCGATATCACCTCGAAGAAGGGCAGCTTCGAGAACTCCGGCACGTGGCTTCAGTCCCTTACCGATTCGTGCACCTACCAGGGCAAGCTCTACTGCGTGCCCTATTACGCGGGCAGCCGGGCGATCATCTACCGCACCGACATGTTCGCGGCCGCGGGCGTGCAGCCGCCGACCAGCATCGACGACCTGTTGACGGTCGGCCAAAAGCTGATGACAAAGTACTCGTCCGACCCCAACTTCTCCGCTCTGTACTTTCCGGGCAAGTACTGGTATGCCGCCGCGCCGTTCGTCTGGGACTTCGGCGGGGACATCGCCACCCAGTCGGGCTCCAAGTGGCAGGGCTCCATCAACTCGTCTCAGTCGCAGCAAGGCCTGAGCACGTTGAACAACCTGGTGTCGAAGCTTTCGCGCGCCGACAAGACCGGTGACGAGCTCAAGCAGGACCAGGCCTTCGCGCAGGGCCACATCGCGATGATCGTCGCCAACGGCTGGGAGGTCGGCGTGATCACCGACCCGAAAGCCGGCGACCCGTCCCTCAAGGACAAGCTCGGTGCATTCCCGATCCCGAGTCACACACCCGGCCAGACCGCGCCCGTCTTCCTCGGCGGGTCCGACCTTGCCATCGCCGCGCACAGCCAGCACCAGGCGCTCGCCCGAGAATGGGTCGGCCTGCTGGGCGGCACCAAGTTCCAGAGCCAGATGGTGACCGTAGGCGGGGTGATCCCGAACACGACGTCGCTCGTGTCGCTGAGCTCCGGGCTGCCGGCGATCTTCGCCGCCGCGGCCAAGAACAGCCGCTTCACGCCGAACTCGCCCAACTGGGCGAACGTCGAGTCGGCTAACGTGCTGCAAGACATGCTGGTGTCGATCTTCACTTCGAAGTCGACGATCCCGGACGCGACGTCCGCCGCCAGCAACAAGATCACGAACATACTCAACAGCTAGAAACCAAGACCAAAGGGGGTCGGCTTCGATGGGAGTGGCTGGGGACGCGCGCGCCCGCGTCACCGCCGGAACCAATATCGAGGCCGGCCCCTCGCGGCATGTGATCGCCCGCACCCTTCTTCCTTACGTGCTGATCGCTCCCGCGGTGGTCGTGATCGCGGGAGTCCTCGGATACCCGCTGGCCATGTTGCTGTGGCTGTCGACCCAGCACTACGGCTTGCGCGAGCTCTTCCAGCACCAGGGCGAGTTCGTCGGCCTCGCCAACTTCGCGACCATCCTCGGCGACTCCGAGTTCCGGCACGTGGTGCTGATCTCGGTGGTGTTCACTGTCGTCAACGTCGGCGTGTCGATGCTCATCGCGACAGGGATCGCGCTGCTGCTGGAAAGGTTGAGCCGGCCCGTTCGCATCCTCCTCAGCTCTGGACTCGTGCTCGTCTGGGCGACCCCGGTGATCCCCGCCATCAACCTGTGGCAGTGGATGTTTGACTACGAGTTCGGGGTCGTGAACTGGCTGCTCACGCACCTCGGCGCCGGCAATTACATCCACCACAACTGGTTCGAGAATCCCCTGCAGGGCTTCACGGTCATCACGGTCATCGTCGTGTGGGGGGCGATTCCTTTCCTCGCGCTGATGCTCTACGCCGGTCTGACACAGGTTCCGCGCGAGCTCGTCGAGGCGGCGGAGATCGATGGGGCGCGTCCGTGGCAAGTGTTCGCCATGGTCACCGTGCCGATCCTCCGCCCGCTCTTCCTGATCCTTTTCAGCCTGTCAACGATCTGGGACTTCCAGGTCTTCAACCAGGTTTGGGTGCTGCTCAACCAGCGTCCGAGCAAGGACTACTTCCTGATCTCCGTCTATTCGTTCCAGGAGTCGTTTCGCGTCAGCAAGTTCGGTCTCGGCGCCGCGGCCGCGGTGGTGATGGTCGCGATCCTCCTGGTCGTGACGTTCGTCTACGTCCGCCAGACGGTGCGCCTGACCACCGAGGAGGCCGTATGAGGCGGCGAACAGTCTCGCGGACGTTCTATGACGCCCTGGGGCTGCTGATTTTTGCGGTGATGCTGTTCCCGATCTACTGGATGGTTTCGACCGCGCTCAAGCCTGGCAAAGAGATCCTCAGCCTCACGCCGGTCTGGTTTCCATCGCACGTGACGTTCGACAACTTCCGCACCGCCATCAACGTGCCGTTCTTCTGGAACGACGTTGCCAACAGCCTCATCGTCGTGTTGACGGTGGTGGGGATCTCGATCGTGCTCGCCTTCTTCGCCGCCGTGTCCGTTGCGCGGTTTGGATTTCGCGGCCGGACCGCCTTCATCGTCATGATCATCGCGGTGCAGATGGTGCCGCTCAACGCGCTGGTGATTCCCGTTTACCTGCTCCTCAACCAGGTGGGACAGGTCGACAGCCTGCCCGGGGTGATTGCTTACTACCTGGCGATCGTCCTGCCGTTCATGGTCTGGACGCTGCGTGGGTTCGTTGCCAACGTCCCGGTCGACCTCGAGGAGGCGGCGATGGTCGACGGAGCCACCCGGGTGGGCGCATTCCTTCGCATCGTCTTCCCGCTGGTTGCCCCGGGTCTGGTGGCGACCGCGATCTACGGGTTCATCCAGGCCTGGAACGAATACATCATCGCGTACGTCCTTCTCAGCTCCAACTCGAAGCAGACGCTGACGATCTGGCTGGCGTCGTTCACTACGCAGCATGGCACCGACTGGGGCGGTCTCATGGCCGGCGCCACCTTGACCGCGCTTCCCGTCGTGGTTTTCTTCCTCATCGTCCAGCGGCACGTGGCCGGGGGGTTGACCGCGGGCGCGGTCAAGGGATGACCGTAGAGACCATCGAACGTCTTGCCGATCGCTGCCTGCTGCCCGGCTTCATTGGGACGGAGGCGCCGGAGTGGATCCTGCGTCGCGCAGCGGGCGGGCTCGGTGGTGTCTGCCTGTATGCGCGCAACGTGAGCTCTCCGGAACAGCTCGCGGCGTTGACAGCGCGGCTGCATGCAGAAAATCCAGGGCTGATCATCGCCATCGACGAGGAGGGTGGTGACGTGACGCGCCTGGAAGCCGCGACCGGAAGCTCATACCCGGGCAACCTCGCGCTCGGCGCTGTGGACGACGCGAGCCTGACGCGCTCTGTGGCCCGCTCGATGGGCGCCGACCTCGCGGCCGCCGGCATCGACCTCGACCTGTCTCCTGTGGCGGATGTGAACAGCAACCCGATCAACCCCGTCATCGGAGTGCGCGCTTTCGGGACCCGGCCAGGCCCGGTCGCACGCCAGACGGCGGCCTGGGTCGAGGGCCTGCAGGAGGCCGGCGTGGCTGCGTGCGCCAAGCACTTTCCCGGCCACGGCGCCACGTCGCTCGACTCCCACCTCGCCCTCCCGGTCGTGGACGAAGACCCGCACTCGGGCGCCCTGGAGCCTTTTCGGGCTGCGATAGCGGCGGGCGTGCGGGCGGTGATGAGCGCGCACATCGTGGTCGCGACGATCGACAGCGTCCCGGCGACGATCAGCGCGAAGGTCATGACCGGCCTGCTGCGACGGGAGCTCGGCTTCGACGGGCTCGCCGTCAGCGATGGTCTCGAGATGCGAGCGATTTCCGACGGGGTCGGCATTGCCGATGGCACGGTGTTCGCGCTGGGTGCCGGCTGCGATCTCCTGTGTATCGGCGGGGGGCGGGGGGGCGAAGAGATTGCCGTCGAGCTGCGTGACGCGATCGTTGCTGAGGTTCGGGAGGGTCGCGTGAGCGAGACACGGCTCGCGGAGGCGGCCGCGCGCGTGGATGATCTGGCCGCGTGGCGGTCGCGGCAACACTCGCGCCTGGCCGCGGATCATGACATCGGACTTGTCGCTGCCCGGCGTGCACTGCAAGTGGATGGCCCGGTGGGGATTCGTCCCGACGTGGTGGTGTTGCGGTTCCACTCGACTCTGTCGCAGGCGGCGGGGGTCATGCCCTGGGGCCTTGCGGCGCCGCTGACTCAGCTGGGCGCGCGGGTCATCTCGTACGACGTCGACAGCGGGCCGTTCGACCCCGCAGAGATCCTGGACAGCGCCGCACAACAAAGCCTCGTTTTGGTCGTGCGCAACCTCCAGCGCCATCCAGACCAGCTCTCGGGCGTCGAGTCGCTGCTGGCCCGCCGCCCGGATGCGGTGGTGGTCGAGATGGGCTATCCAGCCTGCCGGCCCGCGGGCTCGGCGTCGTACATCGCCACGCACGGCGCCGCGCGTGTGTGCGGTCTCGCCGCGGCGGAGGTGCTTCTCGGCAAATGAGCGAGCAGGCCCATCCCCGCGCCGACGAAATCGACACGCTGACCACTCGCGAGCTGGTGGCGCTCATGCACGATGAGGACCGGCATGCCATCGAAGCCGTCGAGGGCCAGCTCGAACAAATCGCGGCGGCGGTCGATGCGATCGCCGCACAGCTGCGTGCAGGCGGCAATCTCCACTACTTCGGCGCCGGCACGAGCGGCCGCCTCGCGGCGCTCGACGCCGCAGAGATACCGGCGACATTCGGCGTCGCCGCCGAGCCCGTCATCGCACATGCCGCGGGTGACGGCGAGGCCGAGGATGACGATCGCATGGGGACGGAACATGCGCGCGGCGCGTCGCTGACCTCCAACGATGCTGTGGTCGGCGTGAGCGCAAGCGGCCGCACGGCGTACGTGCTTGGGGCGATCACGGAAGCGCGCCGGGCCGGCGCCCTGGTGGTCGCGCTCACATGCGCACCCGGCTCGCCGCTCGGCGCGGCGGCTGACGTTGCCATCGAGATCGCGGCTGGCCCAGAGGTCATCGCCGGCTCCACCCGGCTCAAAGCCGGCACCGCGCAGAAGGCGGCTCTGAACATGATCAGCACCGGGCTCTTCACGCGGCTCGGCCACACTTATCGCGGCCGGATGGTCGACGTCGTCACCGCCAACGAGAAATTGCAACGTCGCGCCAACGCGATGGTGCGGGAGCTGACCGGCTGCTCGGATGAAAGTGTCGAAGCCGCGCTCGGCGACGCCGGCGGCAACGCCAAGCTCGCCATCCTGATGCTGCGGTGCGGGCTCGACGCGGCCGCGGGGCGCGCGCGCTTGACGGCTGCCCGAGGGGATCTCGCCGTCGCTCTCGGCGAGAGGACAACGCGATGAGCACGCTGTTCCGTGGGCGCGTCCATGGTGTTGACGGCGGCGATGATGGGGTGCTGGTCGAAGAGGGGGTGATCACGTGGATTGGCGCCGGCGATCCGCCCCGCCGCCCGAAAGACCAGGTTTACGTGGAGCCAGGTGGCATGATCGCCCCAGGGTTCATCGACCTTCAGGTCAACGGCTTCCAGGGCCATGACGCGGCGGGCGGGAGCGATGAGATCTCGGCGATGTCAGAGCTGCTGCCTTCCACCGGCGTCACCGCCTTTCTCCCCACCTTGATCTCGGCGCCGGTCGGCAGCGGCGCCGCTTTCGCGATTGCCGCATCCGCAGCCGAGGCCCCCGGCGCACGGGTGCTGGGCGCTCACATCGAAGGGCCGTTCATCAATCCGTCGTTCCGCGGCGCGCATGAGCGGGCGTGTCTGGCCGAGCCGGACCCGGCCAGCGTCGAGGTGATCGCGTTCGCGCGCCCACGGCTCGTGACCCTCGCGCCCGAGCTGCCTGGCGCGTTGGATGCGATCGCCGTCCTGGTCCGTGCCGGCATCATCGTGAGCGCGGGCCACACAGGCGCTGACTACGAGCAGGGACGTCGCGCGATCGCGGCCGGCATCCGTTTCGGGACGCACATCTACAACGCGATGCCGCCCGTCCACCATCGCCGCCCGGGAATCGCGCTCGCGCTCCTTCTCGACTCGCGCGTGTCAGTCGGTCTGATCGCCGACGGCGAGCACGTTCATCCGGCGGTTTGCGCTCAGCTGATACGCGTGAAAGACCAGGCTCGGATCGCGCTTACCACGGACCAGACCGCGGCTGCGGGCGCTCCGCCAGGGCGGTACAGCCTCACCGGCCGGCCTCTCATCAGCGATCCCAAGTATGAACGCGGTGCGTGCCGTCGCGATGGCGTCGGAGGTTCCGGCGACGGTGCTCCGCGACGAGCGATTGGGCCGCATCCAGGTTGGCGCTCGCGCCGACATCGTGGTCCTGGACGCCGACCTCCGCGTGCAGATGACGATGGTCGGGGGCGAGTTCAAGTTCCGAAGGTGAGCCATTTTCACGAGGAAATTTGCGAACAGCCCGACGTCGCTGCCCGCCTGATCGAGAAAACCGCATCGGCGATCGAGGCCATCGGAGCCCGATATCACGAGGTGCGCCCTCGGGGCATCGTCATCGTTGCGAGGGGGAGCTCAGACCATGCGGCGCTGTACGCCAAGTACTTGTTCGGGCGGCGCAATCGGGCCCTCGTGTCCCTTGCCGCTCCTTCGCTCTTCACGCGCTACGACAGCCCGCCGAAGCTCGACGGCCAGTGCGTGATCGGCATCTCGCAGTCGGGCGCGTCGCCGGACGTGGTTGCGGTGTTGGAGGAGGCGGCAGGGCAGGGCGCAATGACCGTCGCGATCACCAACGAACCCAACTCGAAGCTCGCATCGATCGCGCAGCTCTTGCTGCCCCTGCACGCGGGGCCGGAGCGCAGCGTGCCGGCCTCGAAGACCTACACCGCCAGCCTGCTTGCCCTGGCTCTCATCTCGCAGGCGATCGATGGCGACGACGTCTTTGGTGAAGCCCTCGACAGCGTGCCCTCGAGCATGGCCGGCGCCCTGAAGGCTGAGCCCGAGCTGGACGCCCTCGCGGCCGCGCTGAACGGACCCAGGGCGATCGTCCTTGGGCGGGGCTTCAACTTCTCGACGGCCGAGGAGATAGCCCTCAAGCTGACCGAGACGAGTTATGTGCTCGCGCGCGCGTGGTCGGTCGCTGACTTCGAGCATGGTCCGATCGCGGTCGTGGAGCCGGACTTCCCGGTGCTGCTCGTCGGCGGTGGCGGGGCAGTCGAAGCCGATCTCAACTCAATATCAAAGCGTCTGCTTGATTACGGTTGCGCAGTGATCGGGCTGTTCGACGGCGCCCACACTCCGCAAGGCCTCACGGCGGCAGTTGTCCACGATTCGGGCCTGCCCGAAGAGCTGACCCCGCTGACGCTCGCGGTTCTCGGTCAGCTGCTCGCTCATCACGTCGCGCTTGCGCGGGGCGCGGACCCTGACCAGCCCCGCGCACTCCATAAGATCACCCGCACCTGGTGAAAGACCCCACGAAATCTACGATTTCGCGGGGGCCCTTTTTGTGAAGTCGACCGCCCGTGGCTTTCTCGGCCTCGATATCGGAGGCTCGTCGAGCCGAGCCCGATTGGTGGAGGGTGGCCGGGTCGTGATCGAGGTAGAAGGCCCGGGTGCAAATGTCGCCGTCTTGCCTAAGCGCACCGTCGAGGGCCGTCTTGGGGCCCTGCTCGACGCACTGGGCTCCATCAGCCCGGTCGCTTGCTGTGCGGGCTCCGCCGGGGCCGAGGTGCCGGCAGGACGCCAACGCCTCGAGCGGCTTCTCGCAGACCTCCTTCCGGGCTGCAGGATCACGGTGGTGCATGACGCGCGGCTGGTCCTCGCCGCAGGTGGTTTCGACTCTGGCATCGCGCTCGTCAGCGGTACCGGCTCGGTCGCATACGGCCGCGATCCAGAGGGACGAGAGGCGCGCGTCGGCGGCTGGGGCTGGCTCATCGGGGATGACGGGAGCGCGGCCTGGCTCGCGCGTGAGGCCGCACGAGAGGTGATGCGGCGCTCCGATGCCGGTAAGCCGATCGGGAGGCTAGGCGAGGCGATGCTCGCCGCCACCAGATCAACAGATACAACCGGGCTGGTCGGTAGCCTGCACGGCCTCAACGAGCCGCTCGAATGGGCCGAGCTCGCGGTGCTGGTCTTCGAAGCCGCAGTCGATGATCCCGGCGCCGCGATGCTTGTCGAACGCTCCGCGGATGCGCTGGCCGCACTGGTCGAGCTGGTCCGCGAGAAGCTGTCGCTGGACGGCCCGGTTGTCCTTGCGGGCGGCCAGCTCTTGCATCAGCCGCGGCTGGAGGCAGAGGTGCGCCGAAGGCTCGGCGCGGCGATCCGGCTGGATGAGCCGCCTGTCGCCGGGGCGGTGAGGCTCGCGGAGCTGAGCCCGCCTAGCTGATCAAGCGAATAAAGGCTCGGCCCTCGCGCGATCCAACATCGCGGCCATCTCGGAGTCGGTGGGGCTTTTCTCGAAACGCTCCGCGGCATCGAGCACCCGTGGCAGCAGGTCAATGTCGCCGGCGGTGTTGAGAAAGACGCCGGGGCGGCCGAGCACCCACCACACCGCGAGGTCGATGTCGGCTTGAGCTTCGAGCGGCTCATACCACGTAGTGCGCGTGTGCTCGCGCCCTAGCCACGGCTTCGCGGCGATCGCCTTGATCGTCTGCACGGCGACGTTGCGTTTGGCGCATTCGCGCGCGAGCGCTTCGAAGTTCTCGGCGTAGTAGGGGAGCTGCATCGTCACGTAGTTGTAGGGGAGCAGTACCGAGTCGAAATCGAAGCGAGCCAGCGAACGGCGGTGGTTGGCCGCGATCTGCGCGCCGTGGCCCGTGACGCCAATCCATTTGATGAGGCCCTGCTCGCGCGCCTCGACCGCGGCTTCGATGACCCCACCCGGGCTCAGCGCCGTGTCCCACTCGATCGGATCAGCAAGGTTGTGCAGCTGCCACAGGTCCACGTGGTCCACCCCGAGCCGGTCGAGCGATCGATGCAGCTCCTCGCGGGCGCCCTCGGCGGATCGCTGCCCCGTCTTGGTGGCGAGAAAGAACCGTCCCGGCTCGCGCTTGAGCCACGGGGCTATGCGCAGCTCCGCGTCGCCATAGCTTGCGGCGGTGTCGATGTGGTTGACGGCGTGCTTCAGCAGGACCTCGAGCGTCCGATCCGCGGCCGCTTGCGTCACAGAGGAAAGCGACGCGGCGCCGAACAGCGTCCGGCTGCTCTTGTGGCCGGTACGTCCGAAGTCCGCGCGCGCTACCGACATCGTTACTGGATCGCCCTGCCCGTCGGGCCGTCGAACAGGTGGAGGCGGCGCATGTCCACGCCCAGGAGCACGCGATCGCCTGGGGTCACCTTGAGGTTCGGGTCGACACGGGCCGTGATCGCATCGCCGCCGACCGCGCCGTACAGGAACTGGTCGGCGCCGAGTATCTCGGTGACCTCGACCTTGAGGTCCAATCCCGGATGGCCATCGCGCGGGCGCTCCGTCAGGGCTTCGGGCCGGATGCCTAGGACACCGTTCTCGACGCCGGGAGCTATTGGCAGCTCGATGTCAAAGCCGGACGCTTTCGCGGTCTTGCCCTGGACGGTGACAGGAATGAAGTTCATCGTGGGGCTGCCGATGAACCCGGCGACGTACATGTTCGCGGGGTTGTCGTAGATCTCGCGCGGCGGCGCGACCTGCTGCAGGATGCCGTCTTTCATGACCGCGATCCGGTCGCCCATGGTCATCGCCTCGACCTGGTCGTGGGTCACGTAGATGAACGTCGCGTGCAGCGCCTGGTGCTGTTTCTGCAGCTCGATGCGGGTCTGCACGCGCAGCTTGGCGTCGAGGTTGGACAGCGGCTCGTCAAGCAGGAACGCCTGCGGCTCGCGGACGATGGCGCGGCCCAATGCAACGCGCTGCCTCTGTCCGCCGGACAGCTGCCGCGGCTTTCGCTTCAGCAGCGGCCCAAGCTCGAGGATGTTGGCCGCGGTATTCACGCGGCGATCGATGTCGTCGCGCGCCGTCCCTCGCATGCGCAAGCCGAACGCGAGGTTGTCGAAGACGGTCATATGCGGGTAGAGCGCATACGACTGAAACACCATCGCGATGTCCCGGTCGCGGGGTGGAACGTCGTTGACGACCTTGTCGCCGATCTTGATCTCGCCCTCGGAAACCTCTTCCAGACCGGCGAGCATTCGCAGCGCGGTCGACTTGCCACAGCCGGAAGGGCCGACCAGGACCATGAACTCCGTGTCCTTGATCTCGAGGTTGAAATCGTTGACGGCCAGAGTCCCGCCTGCGAATCGCTTGGTCACGTGCTCGTAGCTGACTGATGCCATTTGTGACCTACATCCTATTGCGTTACCGGCGACTTTCGGGGTGCGCGCTCAGCCGGCGCTGCGGCAGCCTTCCGCAGCTGCGCCGCGGTGTCCTCTGGCCGCGTGTCGTTGACGAAGGTGCCGGCTCCAAGCTCCACCCCTGCCAGCAGTTTGAGCCGGTCTTCACGCCGGTGTGGCGGATAGAACTCAAAGTGCAGATGCGCCTGCGGCCAGGCTTGACCGTCGGTCGGGGCCTGGTGAAGCGCCATCACGTAGGGCGTCGAGAATCCGAAGTGGCGGTCGTACATGCCCGTCACACCTAACAATGCCCGGGCCAGGTCCCACCGCTCGGCCTCCTCGAGCTCCGCGATCGAGACCACATGCCGCCGCGGGTAGAGGTGGACCTCGTAGGGCCACCGCGCGGCCCGCGGGACGAAGGCGGCCATCGAGCCTTCCGCCAGGACCGCGCGCGGTCCCGACGCCTCGAGCGACAGCTCGCTGCAGTGAAGGCATTGGCCGTGCTCCTCAAGATGGAGCCCGGAAGCCTCGAGCTCTGCCTGCGCGAACGGCGGCACAAAGGGCAGGGCATAGATCTGGCCGTGAGGATGATGGAGCGTGACGCCGACCTCTTCGCCCTTGTTCTCGAAGATGTACACGTACGCGACCTCGGCCCGCGACCCGAGCTCGCGATAACGGTCGGCCCACACATCGACCAGGAGCCGCACGCGGTCGGCCGGCAGCTGCGCCAGCGTCAGCTCGTGCTCCGGCGTGTAGACGACCACCTCGCACCCGGTCGAGGCCGGCCGGACCGGGCGCCCGCCGCGCCGATCCGGCCCGAAAGCCGGGAACCGGTTTTCGAACACGACGATCTCGAACGTATCGAGCGGAACCTCGGAATGCCCGTCCGTGCCGCTCGGACACAGCGGGCAGAACTCGGTGGGGAGGAAGGTGCGGTCGTTGCGCTCGGTCGCGTAGGCGACCCACTCATTTCGCAATGGATCGAGACGCAGCTCAGGCATCGCGAGGCGGCGCATCACGATCGGCATGGCCGTACGCGAGCAGGTACCTTCCATCCGCGAGCTCGAGGTCCTGTCGGGTGAGCGACCTTCGCGGTTCGACTCCCTTGCTTCCGCGGCGCGCGGCGTGAGGCGCCGGCTCGCGGTCAGGCAGTCGCGCGCTGGCTCTCGACATGCTCCCCCGACTCGGCGACCCTGACCTCGACCCCGGTGGCACGAATCGCGTCCAGCTCTGACGCGCGTGCCTTCGAGTCGGTGATCAGCGTGTGCACCCGCACGGCGGGGACCGTCTGGCACATGGTCTCCTGTCCGATCTTGGTGTGGTCAGCAAGCACGACGACGTGCTGCGCGGCTCCCGCGAGAGCACGGTCGGTCGCGGCCACGACCGGGCTCGGCGTGCTCAACCCGCGGTCGGCGGTGAACCCGTTGCCCGAGATGAACGCCTGCGACGCGCGAAGCGCGCGCACCGACTCTTCAGTTGCCGGCCCCACCAGTGCATGAATCGATCGCCTCAGCGTGCCGCCGGTGAGGATCACCTCCACGCGAGGCGCCTCCATCAGGGCCTGCGCGACCAGGAGCGAGTTGGTCACGACCGTTAACTCCGGGCAGTGGACGAGCAGCCGCGCCAGGGCGAGCGTCGTCGTGCCCGGGCCCAGGACGATCGAGTCACCCGGACGCACCATCGCCAGGGCCACCCGCGCGATCGCGGCCTTTTCGGTCGCGGCCTGCTGCGCCTTCTCGGAGTAGCTGGGCTCATGACCGCTGCTTGCGGGCCGGATGGCGCCGCCGTGCGTCCTTACGAGCAGCCCGTCCCTGGCCATGGCGCGCAGGTCGCGGCGCAGGGTGATCTCGGTCGTGCCGAGGGCTTCGGCCATCTCGGCCACGGAGACCACCCCTCGGGAGCGGATGCTCTCCGCGATCAGGCGGCGTCGCTCGACCGCAAGCATTCGCCCGATGGTACGTCATCGATCACCTTTGATCAATAGCGGGCAGAAACGATACTTCTCTGTTGACAAATTTGACCGATTCTGTAACCTTCCGCTAATGCCAATGCCACCGCTGTTCATGTGCCGATAAGCGGCGCCGGTCCTAGGAGGAGGAGTTACATGGGTGATTCACGGGAAGCCAAACGGGTTCAGAACTTGCTTGCGCTGCAAGACGAGGCGCTCAGGCTGAACCCCAATCTCACCCGGCGGGATGTTCTGAAGATCGCAGGCTATGGCAGCCTCGCCGCCTTCATCGCCGCATGTGGCGGAGGCGCCACCAACACGCCCACAGGCATCACCGCGACGGGCGGCACGATGTCGCTCGGCAGCTACAACACAGATCCTGGCTCCAAGGCCGGCACGCAGGCGATAGTCGACGCCTTCACATCGGCCAACGGCGGGACCAAGGTCAAGCTGAACACCGTCGACCACGGCACGTTCCAGAACACGATCAGCCAGTACCTCCAGGGCACGCCCGAGGATGCATTCACCTGGTTTTCCGGGCACCGCATGCGGTTCTTCGCCGCCAAGGGCCTCGCGACACCGATCGATGACGTGTGGAGCGCGGTCAAGTCGAACTACACGTCGGGCTTCGAGGCCTCGATCAAGGGCAACGACGGCAAGGCGTACGCAATCCCCACCGACTACTACCCGTGGGCGGTCTTCTACCGCAAGGACGTCTGGGCGGCCAAGGGTTACAACGTCCCCAAGAACTGGGACGACCTCAAGGCTCTGTGCGCCAAGATGAAGAGCGACGGGCTGATCCCGATCGCCTTCGCCGACAAGGACGGCTGGCCGGCCCAGGGCACGTTCGACATCCTCAACCTCCGGCTCAACGGCTACGACTTTCACGTGAATCTGCTCACAGGCCAGAACGGCCAGAAATGGACCGACCCCAAGGTCACCGCGGTCTTCAAGAAATGGAGCGAGATCACCCAGTACTACTCGCCCGCATTCGCAGGCTTGACCTGGGAGAAAGGTGCGGATCAGCTGCTGCGCAAGCAGGCCGGCATGTACCTGCTCGGTCTTTTCGTCTCCGACGAGTTCAAGGCCAGCGGCAGCCAGGCCGACGTCGACCAGCTCGACTTCTTCGCGTTTCCTCACGTCGGCTCTTCGTTCGACGCCGAAGAGGCTCTCGATGCGCCGATCGACGTCTACATGCTCACCGCCAAGTCGCCGACCCTGCAGAACGACCTGGGGCAGGCCAAGGCCTTCCTCGAGTTCGTTTCCAAAGGCTCGACACAGGTGACGTACTGGAAGAACGCCCCCGGATCGATCCCGACCGCCAACGACGCCGACACGAGCCAGTACCCGGCGCTGACCAAGAAAGCCGTACAGATCGTCAGCGGGGCCAAGAAGATAACGCAGTACTTCGACCGTGACTCGCGGCCTGACTTCGCGGGGCCGAACGGGATGCAGGGCTTCCTCTTGAAGTTCCTCTCCAACCCATCACAGGACACGACCAATCTGCAAAAGGACATGCAGAACTTCTGGGACTCGCTGCCCCCCGAGTAAGAGCGGACATATCATCTGAAACGTGGCCAACCCCACGACGAGCGTGGCCCCCGCCCGGTCGCAACAAGCGCCTGAGGCGGGGGCACTCGTAGCCCGCCGGAAACGGCGCTACACACTCCTCACCCGCCACGACAAAATTCTGCTCGCGTTCATGGTCGGGGTGCCGCTCACGCTCGACCTGGTGTTGATCTGGGGCCCGACCGTCGCGTCGGTGGTGTTGTCTTTCACCAACTGGTCGGGCATAGGGCCGATCACCGACAAGAATTTCATCGGCTTCAAGAACTACCAGTTCATGTTCACCGGCTACACCCTGTTCTGGCCGGCCTTCCTACACAACCTGACCTGGCTGGCCTGGCTCACGTTCATCGCCACCCCGCTGGGCATGTTCTTCGCCGTGCTGCTCGATCGCGAGATGCGCGGCACGCGCATCTACCAGAGTGTTTTCTTCCTGCCTGTCGTCCTGTCCCTGGTTGTCGTCGGTTTCATCTGGGAGCTCCAGTACGCGCCCACCGACGGGTTCATCAACAATGCATTCGGGCTGGTCAACTCCGGCCATCTCATCGACTGGCTTGGTAATCCAAGGATCAACCTGTTCGCCATCCTGGTCGCCACCAGCTGGCGGCACATCGGCTACATCATGATTCTCTACCTGGCCGGGCTGAAGAGCGTCGACCCGTCGCTGAGGGAAGCGGCACGTGTAGACGGCGCGACCGAGGTGCAGACATTCTTCAGCGTGATCCTGCCGGTGATGGCCCCGATCAACGTGATCATCGTGGTCGTAACCGCCATCGAGGCGCTGCGCGCCTTCGACATCGCGTTCATCATCAACCAGGGTAAGAACGGGCTCGAGCTGCTGTCGATCCTGATCACCAACAACAGCATCAGCGAGGCTAGCCTGGTCGGTTTCGGCTCCGCAATTGCCGTCATCCTGCTGGTGATCTCGATCGGTCCGATCGTCCTTTTCCTGTCACGCACGATGAGAACTCTGGCGTGAGCGCGGTCGCGGCCTCTGCCGCTCGACCTCCTATTCGACGAGCGCAAAAACGCATTCGGCCGGCCCGCGTGATCCTGCAGGCGTTCCTGATCGCCATGGTCGTCCTGTGGTTGTTCCCGCTGTTCTGGGCCGTGTACGCCTCACTCCGCCCGTATGGCGACACGGTCGTGCATGGGTACCTGTCCTGGCCCGCCAACGGTCTCAGCTTCATCAACTACCAGAACGTGTGGACCCAGGGCGAGATCCCGTACTACTACTTGAACACCCTGGTCATCGTGGTCCCTGGTGTCATCCTCACCCTGCTCCTGGCCTCGATGGTCGCGTTCTGCTGCACCCAGTTCAGCTGGAGGTTCAACCTCATCGTCCTCATGCTCTTCACCGCGGGCAACCTGCTCCCGCCGCAGGTCATCATCGTTCCGCTCTACTGGATCTACCTGCACACACCGATTCCGATGCTCGGCTCGATCGATATCGGCACCAAGTTCTCATTCGCCATCTTCAGCGACAACAACCTGCTCTACGACCAGTACATCGGAATCATCCTGATCCACGTCGTCTTCCAGACCGGCTTCGCCACGTTCGTGCTCAGCAACTACATGAAGACGATCACCAAGGAGATCACGGAATCAGCGCTGGTCGACGGCGCCAACGTGCTGCGGATCTGGTGGAGCGTGGTCCTGCCCCTATGCCGCCCGGCGCTCGCCGCCATGGCCACCCTGCTCTTCACCTTCATGTACAACGACTTCTTCTGGGCGTTGATCCTCCTGTCGCACGGAGACAAGCGGCCGATCACCACCGCCTTGAACAACCTGCAGGGGGAGTTCCTGATCAACAACAACCTGATCGCCGCGGGCGCGCTGCTTGCGTGCCTCCCGCCGATCATCGTCTACATCCTGCTGCAGAAGCACTTCGTCGCCGGCTTGACCCTCGGATCCACCAAGGGCTGACGCGCTCATGCCGTTCCGCGACATCGCCGAGGCGAGCCTCGGCCCCAAGGCTCGCGTCTACGAGCACGGCTGGCAATCGTGGAGCCCGACCGGCGCCTACCCGGCCAGTGCCACCTCGCCACGGCCATCCGATGCGCGCGTGAACGCAGTCCATTACCGCGGTCGGGATTTGCCCGGAGAGGGATTCCAGGCGGAAGGACTGTTCGCGGTCGACCCCGGCGATGGAGGGGCGGTGCGGGTCTGGTCAGCGCCCGACCCGACGCGCGACGTGCCCTCGATCCGAGCATGTGCTCGGCAGGGCACGCTGGTCGTCTCGGCGGACGGCGCTGTGAACGAGTCGTCGTATGACGGCGGGCTGTGGACCGCGCTGGCTACCTGGGCCGATGACTTCGCGCATCAGGTCGGCGTCGGGCCGTTGCGATCGCAGCCGCCCTTCTGGTGCTCCTGGTACCAGTACTTCACAGAGGTTCGCGAGGAGGACATCCTTGAAAACCTTGCGGTCGCCGACTCGCTCGGCCTCGACATCCAGGTGTTGCAGATCGATGACGGCTGGGAGGCGGAGATCGGAGATTGGCTCGAACGGTCGCCAAGGTTTCCGCGGCCACTGGCCGAGATCGCGAAGCGCATCCGTGCCACCGGGCGAAGGGCCGGTATCTGGACCGCGCCCCTGCTGGTCGGTGGGAGAAGCCAGCTCGCGCGTGAGCATCCGGATTGGTTGGTGCGTGGCGCCGATGCAGGACGCAACTGGGATGAATCGCTTCTTGCTCTCGATGTCACCCACCCGGACGCGGCCGATCACCTGGAGCACGTCTTTCGCACTCTCACGGAATGGGGCTTCGATTTCTTCAAGATCGACTTCATGTACAGCGGCGCGCTCGACGGGGGAAGGCACAACGACGCCGACGGAATCGCGGCTTACCGCCAGGCTCTCGGCATAATCCGAAACGCAATCGGGCCAAACGCCGCGCTGCTTGGCTGCGGGGCGCCGATACTGCCGAGCGTGGGCCTGGTGGATGCGATGCGGGTGAGCCCGGACACAGGGCCGAAGTACGAGCCAGAGGCCGGCGACGTGGCGGTTGCCTCTCAGCGCTCTGCCGTTCTCACCGGCCGCGCCCGCGCCTTTCAGCAGGGTCGTTTCTGGATCAACGATCCCGATTGCCTGATCGTGCGCCCGAACGTGGAGAGGCGAGAGGACTGGGCCGATCACGTCGAGCGCTTCGGCGCGCTGCGGTCGTCCAGCGATCGCCTGCGCGACCTCGACGCCTGGGGGCTCGAGACCACGCGGCGACTGCTGCAGCCGGCCTCCATCGAACCGTTCGACCTGTCGGGGCTCGACGACGCATGAGCGAATTCATGCTCGAGCGGCTGCCGCATATGGCCTACGGCGGTGACTACAACCCCGACCAGTGGCCCGAAGAAGTGTGGGAGGAAGACGTTCGGCTCATGCAGGAGTCGGGGGTCAACCTGGTCTCCCTCGGCATCTTCTCGTGGTCGCGCCTGGAGCCGCAGCAGGGCAGGTTTGACTTCGCCTGGCTCGATCGGATCATGGACATGCTTCACGAAGGCGGGGTCCGCGTCGACCTCGCGACCGCCACCGCATCGCCGCCGCCGTGGCTTTCACACGCGCACCTCGAGATGCTTCCCGTGACCGCGGATGGGGTGCGCCTGTGGCACGGGGCGCGGCAGCACTACTGCCCGAGCAGCCCCGTATATCGCGACGCCGCGCGAAGCCTCGTCGGGGCGCTGGCCGCGCGCTATGCGAATCATCCCGCGCTCGCGATGTGGCATGTCGGTAACGAGTTCGGCTGCCACGTGGCGGCGTGCTACTGCGACGTTTCCGCCGCCGGATTTCGCGCATGGCTGCAGGAACGTTACGGCGACATCGAATCGCTGAACCGAGCGTGGGGCACCGACTTCTGGTCGCAGCGCTACTCCGATTGGGACGAGGTCCTGCCGCCTCGGCGAACGCCGACCTGGCCGAACCCCAGCCAGCAGCTCGACTTCATGCGCTTTTCGTCGGATGCGCTGCTCGAGTGCTACGACATCGAGCACGCGGTCCTCACCGACAAGAGCCCGGGTGTTCCGGTGACGACCAACTTCATGCGGTTCTTCAAGCCGCTCGACTATTGGAAGTGGGCCGAGCGCGAGGATGTCGTCAGCGACGACGTGTATCAGGACCCGGCCGATCCCGAGGCGGGCATGCGTTCCGCGATGGCGAGCGACCTGATGCGCTCACTCGGCCGGGGTCGGCCCTGGATTCGCATGGAGCAGACCACCAATCGCGTCAACTGGCGTGACGTCAACGTGCCCAAGGCGCCTGGCCAGATGCGGCTGTGGAGCTATCAGGCGGTGGCGCGCGGGGCGGACGCCGTGATGTTCTTCCAATGGCGGCAGTCACGCGCCGGCGCCGAGAAATTCCACAGCGCGATGGTCCCGCACGGCCGGCCAGAGAGCTCGCCGACGTGGCACGAGGTCGTCAAGCTGGGCCGCGAGCTCGGGGGCCTGGACGCGGTGTGCGGCAGCCGGGTGACCGCCGAGGTGGCGATCCTCCACGACTGGGATTCGTGGTGGGCGCTCGAGCTGCCCTCGAAGCCATCGATTCGAATCAACCACGTTGCGCAGCTGGAGTCGTACTACCGCCACCTGTTCGACGCCAACGTCACCACCGATTTCGCCCGCTCGTCCGACGATCTGTCCGCGTACCGCCTGGTTCTCGCACCGAGCGTTTATCTGATCAGCGACGAGGCGGCCGCCAAGCTGACCGCCTTTGTGGAGGCGGGCGGGACCCTGGTCATGTCGTTCTTCAGCGGCATCGTCGACCCTTTCGAGCACATCTGGCTGGGCGGCTATCCGGCGCCGTTCCGGCGGCTCCTCGGCCTCGAGGTGGTGGACTGGCTGCCGCTGTCGGACGGCGAGCAGGTCGTGCTCAGATTCAACGAAGGCGCGATGGCCCGCGGCGACGTGTGGAGCGAGCAGATCGCACCGGCGGGTGCTGAGGTGCTCGCGCGATTCTCGGGTTCGTCGCTCGACGGCCAGCCGGCTGTGACCAGTCACAGGTTCGGCCAGGGACGCGCCATCTACGTGGCCACGCGGCCGGATCCGGCGGCGATGGCGCGGGTCTTGAAGTCCGCCGTGTCCGAGGCCGGCGTGAAGCCGGTGCTCGAGGCGCCGGCGGGCGTCGAAGTCGTGCGCCGATCGACTCCCCGCAGCTCGATGGTGTTCCTGCTCAACCACAGGGACGGGCACGTGGAGGTGCCGCTGTCCGACCCCGGCGTCAACCTGGTGGATGGGAGCGAGGTCCACCGCGGCCTGTTCAGGCTCGGTCCTCGGGGCGTGGCGATCATCCGGGAGGGCTGGTAAAGCCCTGCTCCCCACCCCGTGGGGAGCTCCCGCGAGGGTCGCTCAGCGACCCTCGCGTGTGTGGGGAGCCCAAGTTTGAAAGGCGGCCCAGCCGTGGACCTAATAAACAGAAGACATGAGCGAACCGAAG